>NZ_JBKQQD010000104.1:0-31101 GCF_052144515.1 Mycobacterium sp.
CGCTGCGCCCGGCTTCGCCGCGCTTGCGATCGCCGCTGGCCACCTGGCGGCGACCCGCTGCGCCCGGCTTCGCCGCGCTTGCGATCGCCGCTGGCCACCTGGCGGCGACCCGCTGCGAGCTAGGCCACCACCCAGATCGCCCGGGCCGCCGGACTGCCCAGTTCGACGGTGCTCTGCGTGCCGTCGGATTCCAATGCCACCGAAATCATGCCGGCGAATTCGCGGCGGGTGAGCACGCGCAGCCGCGCGTCCAACTGGATGCCGACGCTGGCGAAGTAGCGCAGCATCTCCGGGTCGGCATCAGAGATCCGGGCGACCGTCCCCGTGTCTCCGTCATCGCAGGCCCACAGCTGACGCGCGGGCGGCGTCGGCACCTGCCCGTCCGAGGCCGGGATCGGGTCACCGTGCGGGTCACGCCGCGGGAACCCCAGCTTGGCGTCGATCCGGGCCACTAGCCGGTCCGACACCGCGTGCTCGAGCACCTCGGCCTCGTCGTGCACCTCGTCCCAGCCGTAGCCGAGTTCATTGACCAGGAAGGTCTCCAGCAACCGATGCCGGCGCACCATCGCCAGCGCCGCCCGCCGCCCCGCTTCGGTCAGGGTGACGGCACCGTACTTCGCGTGGTCGACCAAACCCTGCTCAGCGAGTTTGCGGATCGACTCGGAGGCCGTGCTGGCGGACACGCCAATCTTTTCGGCCAGCATCTTGGTGCTGACCTTCTCCCGGGACCATTCCTGGGCGGTCCAGATGACCTTCAGATAATCCTGGGCAACCGGGGTGAGACCGCCACGCTCTCCGTCAGCCCTCACAACCAGAAAGTTTAGGCAACTCGCGCTTGATCTAGGCGTCTCGCCCTGCTGCCCGTTCATCTGGCATTCCAAATCTCACACCCCGGCAGGCAACTGGACGCCGTAGGCTTGCGGTCGTGCAGCGCTGGCGGGGACAAGACGAGATCCCCACGGACTGGGGCAGATGTGTGCTCACCATCGGGGTGTTCGACGGCGTGCACCGCGGGCACACCGAAATAATCGCGCATGCGGTGAAAGCCGCACGCGCGCGCAACGTGCCGACCGTATTGATGACGTTCGACCCGCACCCGATGGAAGTGGTCTATCCCGGCAGTCACCCGGCGCAGCTGACGACGCTGACGCGGCGCGCCGAGCTCGTCGAAGAGCTGGGTATCGACGTCTTCCTGGTGATGCCGTTCACCAGCGATTTCATGAAACTCACACCGGACCGCTACATCCACGAGCTGCTGGTGGAACACCTGCACGTGGTCGAGGTCGTGGTGGGTGAAAACTTCACCTTCGGCAAGAAGGCGGCCGGCAACGTCGATACCCTGCGACGTGCCGGCGAGCGGTTCGGGTTCGCGGTGGAGTCGATGTCACTGCTGTCCGAGCACCACAGCAACGAGACCGTGGCGTTCTCCTCCACCTACATCCGGTCCTGCGTGGACGCCGGTGACGTGGTAGCGGCCACCGAGGCGCTGGGCCGCCCGCACCGCGTCGAGGGTGTTGTGGTCCGGGGTCATGGGCGAGGCGCCGAGTTGGGCTTTCCCACCGCGAACGTGGCGCCGCCGATGTATTCGGCCATCCCGGCCGACGGCGTGTATGCCGCCTGGTTCACCGTGCTCGGGCATGGGCCGGTGACCGGCACCGTCGTTCCGGGCGAGCGCTATCAGGCCGCGGTGTCCGTCGGCACCAACCCGACCTTTTCCGGACGCACCCGCACCGTTGAGGCGTTCGTCTTGGACACCGCCGCCGACCTGTACGGCCAACATGTCGCCCTGGACTTCGTCGCGCGCATCCGCGGGCAGCGCAAGTTCGACTCGGTCAAAGAACTCATCGCCACGATGGGCAAGGACACCGAACGTGCGCGCACCCTGCTGGGCGCGAGCTAACTGGGAAAACTGCTAAACTGCCCGACGACATCGGCGCGTGCTGCGGTTCGCGGTGGCCGCGCTGGAGAAATGCAATGATCGCGGACCAATTGATGGAGATATTTTCGTGGCGCTTACTGCCGAGCAGAAAAAGACAATTCTGAGCACGTACGGCCTGCACGACACCGATACGGGCTCCCCGGAGGCGCAGATCGCGCTGCTGACCAAGCGGATCGCCGACCTGACCGAGCACCTGAAGCTGCACAAGCACGACCATCACTCGCGGCGCGGGTTGCTGCTGCTGGTGGGTCGCCGGCGGCGGCTGATCAAGTATCTGTCCTCGATCGATGTGGAGCGCTACCGCTCGTTGATCGAGCGGCTGGGTCTGCGTCGCTGACCCGAGCGCACGGCGGGCGAACTGACTCCTGGTAATACCACCAGGTAGCCCGTGTAGAGTAGGAGCGTTCTGGGCCGGTTCGGCCCGAGCAAACGGTGCGGTTCGCGCAGATCCGCGCGTGCCGTTCCAGCGTGTCACTACGCGTAAATAGGGGAGCGGCCGGGTCTGTATTCGGGCGGTCTTCGGTAGTGGCTGCCGGGCTCTTTCGGATCTGGGAGGCCGGCCGCTTCGATCGAATGGCCGTAGCCGTATTCAGACTCTCCTCTGAGGCCGCCTCTCAGTTGGCGCGTGACCACGCGAAAAAGCTGAATTACTGGAGAGAGGCTGTACGGACAACGTTATGTCTGTAGCTGAAATTGACGAGGGCGTGTTCGAGGCGACCGCCACCATCGACAACGGGAGCTTCGGCACCCGCACCATCCGTTTCGAGACCGGCCGGTTGGCCCAGCAGGCCGCCGGCGCTGTAGTCGCTTACCTCGACGACGAGAACATGCTGCTGTCGGCGACCACCGCCAGCAAGAAGCCCAAGGAGCACTTCGACTTCTTCCCCTTGACGGTGGACGTCGAGGAGCGCATGTATGCCGCCGGCCGCATCCCGGGATCGTTCTTCCGCCGCGAGGGCCGGCCGTCCACCGACGCGATCCTGACCTGCCGGCTCATCGACCGCCCGCTGCGCCCGTCGTTCGTCGACGGTCTGCGCAACGAGATCCAGGTCGTGGTGACGATCCTGAGCCTGGATCCCAACGACCTGTACGACGTGCTGGCGATCAACGCCGCGTCGGCGTCCACCCAGCTGAGCGGCCTGCCGTTCTCGGGCCCCATCGGGGCGGTGCGGGTGGCGCTCATCGACGGCACCTGGGTCGCGTTCCCCACCGTCGAGCAGCTCGAGCGCGCGGTGTTCGACATGGTGGTGGCCGGCCGCTTGACAGATACAGGCGACGGTGATGTGGCCATCATGATGGTCGAGGCCGAGGCCACCGAGAACGTCATCGAACTCGTCGAGGGCGGCGCCCAGGCGCCGACGGAGAGCGTGGTGGCCGAGGGCCTGGAGGCCGCCAAGCCGTTCATCGCCGCGCTGTGCACCGCTCAGCAGAAGCTGGCCGACAAGGCCGCGAAACCCACCGGCGACTACCCGACCTTCCCCGACTACGGCGACGACGTCTACTACTCAGTGGCCTCGGTGGCCACCGACGAGCTGTCCGCCGCGTTGACCATCGGCGGCAAGGCCGAGCGCGACCAGCGCACCGACGAGCTCAAGGCTCAGGTGCTCGAGCGGCTGGCCGGCACCTACGAGGGGCGGGAAAAGGAGGTCAGCGCCGCGTTCCGCTCGCTGACCAAGAAGCTGGTTCGCCAGCGCATTCTTACCGATCACTTCCGCATCGACGGCCGTGGCATCACGGACATCCGCGCGTTGTCGGCCGAGGTCGCAGTGGTTCCGCGGGCGCATGGCAGCGCGCTGTTCGAGCGCGGCGAAACCCAGATCCTGGGCGTGACCACGCTGGACATGGTCAAGATGGCCCAGCAGATCGACTCGCTGGGGCCGGAGACGTCCAAGCGGTACATGCACCACTACAACTTCCCGCCGTTCTCCACCGGCGAGACCGGCCGGGTCGGCTCGCCCAAGCGGCGCGAGATCGGGCACGGCGCCCTCGCCGAACGGGCCCTGATTCCGGTGCTGCCCAGCGTCGAAGAATTCCCGTACGCCATCCGCCAGGTGTCCGAAGCGCTGGGCTCCAACGGTTCGACGTCGATGGGATCGGTCTGCGCGTCCACGCTGGCACTGCTCAACGCCGGTGTGCCGCTGAAGGCGCCGGTGGCCGGCATCGCGATGGGCCTGGTGTCCGACGACGTCGAAACCGGTGGTGGCACCGAGCGTCGCTTCGTCACCCTGACCGACATCCTCGGCGCCGAGGACGCCTTCGGCGACATGGACTTCAAGTGTGCCGGCACCAAGGACTTCGTCACCGCCCTGCAGCTGGACACCAAGCTCGCCGGAATTCCGTCGAAGGTGCTCGCGGGCGCGTTAGCCCAGGCCAAGGACGCGCGCCTGACAATTCTCGAAGTGATGGCCGAGGCCATCGACGCACCCGACGAGATGAGCCCGTACGCGCCGCGGGTGACCACCATCAAGGTGCCGGTCGACAAGATCGGTGAGGTCATCGGCCCCAAGGGCAAGGTCATCAACGCCATCACCGAAGAGACCGGCGCGCAGATCTCCATCGAGGACGACGGCACCGTGTTCGTCGGCGCCACCGACGGGCCCTCGGCGCAGGCAGCAATCGACCGGATCAACGCCATCGCCAACCCGCAGCTGCCGACGGTCGGCGAACGGTTCCTCGGAACCGTAGTGAAGACAACGGATTTCGGCGCATTCGTGTCCCTGCTGCCCGGACGCGACGGTTTGGTGCACATCTCCAAACTCGGCAGGGGCAAGCGCATCGCGAAGGTCGAGGACGTGGTGAACGTCGGCGACAAGCTGCGGGTGGAGATCGCCGACATCGACAAGCGCGGCAAGATCTCGTTGGTCCTGGTGTCCGAAGAAGACGCGGCAGACGGGGCAGACGGGGCCGACAACGGAGCCGCCCCCGCTGACTCCACGGAGACCGCGCCAGCCGATGCCGCCAGCTCAGTTTAGAAGGCCAGCTGATCCCGCGCTGCGGCGGGGCAAACACACCGCCGCGGCGAAACCCGAACACCATGCCGCGTTGCGGCGCACCACATTGCCGGGCGGCCTGCGCGTGGTCACCGAATACCTGCCCGCGGTGCGCTCCGCGTCGGTCGGGGTGTGGGTCGGTGTCGGTTCGCGGGACGAGGGTGCCACCGTGGCCGGGGCCGCGCACTTTTTGGAGCATCTGCTCTTCAAGTCGACGCCGACCCGCACGGCCGTGGATATCGCGCAGGCAATGGACGCCGTCGGTGGGGAACTGAACGCGTTCACCGCCAAGGAGCACACCTGCTACTACGCGCATGTGCTCGACAGCGATCTGGAGCTGGCGATCGATCTGGTCGCCGATGTCGTGCTCAACGGTCAATGCGCCGCCGACGACGTCGAACTGGAACGCGACGTCGTCCTCGAGGAGATCGCGATGCGCGACGACGACCCCGAAGACGCGCTCGGTGACATCTTCCTGACGGCGTTGTTCGGCGATCACCCGGTGGGCCGTCCGGTGATCGGATCCGCGGAATCGGTGTCGGCGATGACCCGGGCTCAACTGCACTCGTTTCACGTGCGGCGCTACACGCCGGAGCGGATGGTCGTCGCGGTGGCCGGCAACGTCGAGCACGAGCAGGTGGTCGCGCTGGTGCGCGAGCACTTCGGGTCGCGTTTGGTTCGCGGGCGGCACCCCGCCGCGCCCCGCAAGGGGTCCGGACGGGTGAACGGCAATCCCGCATTGATGCTGGTTAACCGGGACGCCGAGCAGATCCACGTGTCGCTGGGCGTGCGCACACCCGGGCGCGGCTGGGGGCATCGCTGGGCGCTGTCGGTGCTGCACACCGCGCTGGGCGGCGGCTTGAGCTCTCGGCTTTTCCAGGAGGTTCGCGAATCTCGCGGGCTGGCCTACTCGATTTACTCCGCGCTGGACATCTTCGCCGACAGCGGCGCGCTGTCGGTGTATGCGGCGTGCCTGCCCGAGCGTTTCGCCGACGTCATGCGAGTGACCAGCGACGTGCTCGCGTCGGTGGCGCGCGACGGCATCACCCAGGCCGAATGCCGTATCGCCAAGGGCTCGTTGCGCGGCGGGCTCGTCCTGGGTCTGGAGGATTCCAGCTCGCGGATGAGCCGCATCGGTCGCAGCGAGCTGAACTACGGCACGCACCGCAGCATCGAGCACACCTTGCGGCAAATCGACGCGGTCACCGTCGACGAGGTCAACGCGGTGGCCCGCCGATTGCTGAACGGACGCCGCGGCGCTGCCGTTCTGGGCCCGTATCGCTCGAAACGATCGCTGCCACAACAACTTCGGGCGATGGTAAATTAGCCCGATGTTACTGGGCTTCTGGGACCTCATGGTGCCGATCGTGGGCGCGCCGATGGCCGGTGGCCCCAGTACCCCTGCGCTGGCGGCGGCGGTGTCCAACGCGGGCGGCCTGGGTTTCGTCGCCGGCGGCTACCTCAGCGCCGAGCAGTTCGCCGCCGACATCGTGGAGGCCCGCGCCGCCACCACCGGCCCGATCGGCGTCAATCTGCTTGTGCCCCAACCCAGTGTCGTCGACTTCGCGCAACTGGACTACTACGCAGAAGAACTCGAAGACGTAGCCGAGCACTACCGCGTCGAGGTCGGTCAGCCAGATTGGGATTACGACGACGAGTGGCAGCGCAAGCTCGAGGTGGTGGCCGACATCCGTCCCGAGATGGTGTCGTTCACCTTCGGTGCGCCTTCACCGGACATCGTTCGTCGGTTCAGCGCGCTGGGCATCTTGGTGTCGGTCACGGTGACGTCGGCCTACGAAGCCGGGGTGGCCATCGCCGCCGGCGCGGACAACCTGGTGGTCCAGGGGCCGAATGCCGGCGGTCACCGCGGCACCTTCGCTCCGGACATGGAGCCCGGCACCGAGCCGCTGCCTGACCTTCTCGATCGGATCGGCAACGCCCATCGCGATATACCGCTCATCGCGGCGGGTGGTCTGGGGACCGCCGAGGATGTCGCCGCCGTGCTGCGCAGGGGAGCGGTGGCCGCGCAGGTCGGCACCGCCCTGCTGCTGGCCGACGAAGCCGGTACCAACTCCACGCACCGAGCCGCCCTCAAGCACCCAGAGTTCACCGACTGCCTTGTCACCCGGGCGTTCTCGGGACGTTATGCGCGTGGCCTGGCGAACTACTTCACGCGCCTCTTCGATCGCGTGGCGCCGTTGGGGTACCCGGAGATCAACCAGTTGACCCAGCCGATACGGGATGCGGCGGTCGAAATGGACGACCCCCATGGAACCACCCTGTGGGCGGGAACGGCCTACCGGCAGGCCAGCGCGGGTCCGGTGGCCGACATCGTCGCAAACCTCAATCCGGACATGCGCCCGATCTAGGGTCAGGCCAGCACGCTCGCCGGTGCGGTGAACGGCAGACTCAAGTCGGTGGCAACCTGCTCAGACAACAGCGCGCCATCGTGCGTCGAAAGGCCTTTTACCAGAGCGGGATCCGACCGGCATGCCGTTTGCCAGCCCCGGTCAGCCAGCTTGAGCACATACGGCATGGTCGCGTTTGTCAGCGCGAAGGTCGACGTCTTCGGTACCGCGCTCGGCATGTTCGCCACGCAGTAGAACACTGTGTCGTGCACGGCGAACGTTGGCTGATCGTGGGTGGTCTCCCGGGAATCCTCGAAGCAACCGCCCTGGTCGATGGAGATATCCACCAGCACCGCACCAGTTTTCATTTGCGCAACAAGCGAATTGGAGATCAGCTTGGGGGCTTTGTGGCCAGGCACCAGGACGGCTCCGATCACCAGGTCGGCGCGTTTGATGGCGCCTTCGAGTTCGTACGCCGAGGAGTAGCGAGTGCCGATGTGGCCACCGAACTCCGCGTCGAGCAGCCGAAGCTTGGCGATGTTGACGTCCAGAACCATGACACTTGCTCCCATGCCGCCGGCGACCCGGGCAGCGTTGTAGCCCGCTGTGCCGGCGCCGAGCACCACGACATCGGCGGGCTTGACGCCGGGCACTCCGCCCATCAGCACGCCGCGCCCGAGATGGGTCCGCATCAGGTGATAGGCCCCCACCTGCGCGGAGAGCCGCCCGGCGACCTCGCTCATCGGTGCCAGCAACGGCAGCGCGCCGTCGGCGGTCTGGACGGTCTCGTAGGCGATGGACGTTGTTCCGGAAGCCAAAAGCGCATCGGTGCACGGACGCGAAGCGGCCAAATGCAGATACGTGAACAAGACCTGGCGGCGGCGCAGGAGTCCGTACTCGGCCGGTATCGGTTCCTTGACCTTGAGCAGCAGGTCGGCGCCGGCCCACACCTCTTCGGCGGTGCCGGCAAGGTGAGCGCCCACCGCCTTGAATTCCGTGTCGGTGATCGCCGACCCTTCTCCGGCACCTGCCTGGACAAGCACCTCGTGGCCGCGGTGCGTCAGTGCGGCGACGCCGGCCGGGGTGATGGCCACCCTGAACTCGTTGTTCTTGGTCTCGGTCGGAATGCCGATGCGCATGCCTCAAGTCTGAAGAAATTGCGCGATGACTTCAAAGCGATATGCCCGATGAATCAACTAAGCCTGCGGGCGGTCAGGGTCATCTGCACGCGACACCGAGGACTGCGCTCCTTCGTGGTGCAGAACCTCAATGCCTACTTAGGCCCCATCTGAGAACTATGATCAGCCAATGACCGACCCTACTGACCCTTTAGTGACCGCCACCCTGCAGATCGACGCCCGCCCCGAGGTGGTGTATGAGCTCATCACCGACCTGCCGACGCTGGCGTCACTCGCGGAGGAGACAGTGGCGATGGAGTGGCGCAAGGGTAGTTCGGTCCGTCCGGGGGCGGTCTTCGTCGGTCGCAACGAAAACAGTGGCCGGCGCTGGACCACCAAGTGCACCGTCACCGACGCCGAACCGGGTCGTGTCTTCGCATTCGACGTGCGGCACACCGTGTTTCCGGTAGCGCGTTGGCAATATGACATCGTCGCGGCCGACGGCGGCTGCCGCGTCACCGAGAGCACCTGGGACCGGCGCCCGGGCTGGTTTGCCAAGCTTGCCGGCCGGGCCACCGGCGTCACTGATCGGGTGGCCGCCAACACCGAGCACATCCGCCTTACCCTGCAGCGCCTCAAGCAGCGCGCCGAGGCGGGGTAGACCGCCGGGGCTGGCGATGACGAGACGCGATCCGGCCGTCGCCGTCGTCGGAGCGGGCATGTCGGGGTTGTGCGTCGCAATTGCGTTGCTGCGCAGTGGCATTACCGACGTCACCATCTACGAGAAGGCCGACGAGGTGGGTGGCACCTGGCGAGACAACACCTACCCCGGCCTGGTCTGTGACATACCATCGCGGATCTACCAGTACACCTTCGCGCGCAATCCCAACTGGTCGCATCTGTTCTCACCCGGTGCCGAAATCCAGGCGTATTTCTCTGGCGTCGCCGACCGATTCGCGCTCCGGGACCGGATTCGGTTCAGCACCGAAATCGTCCATGCCCGATTCGACGACGGCCGGTGGGTGATACGGACGGACTCCAAATCGGAAGCCGGTGAAGAGTTCAAGGCGGATTTCCTGATCTCGGCTACCGGTGTCCTGCATCATCCCCGGATGCCTTCTATCGCCGGTTTGGAAGACTTCGGCGGCCACATTTTCCACTCGGCACGCTGGGATCACGACGTGGTGTTGCAGGGCCGCCGAATCGCGGTGATCGGAAACGGCTCTACCGGCGTCCAACTCATCTGCGGCCTTGCCGGCGTGGCGAGCAAGCTGGTGATGTTCCAACGCACCGCGCAATGGGTACTCCGGCTGGCCAATCCCCGCTACAGCAGGTTCACCAGCATTACCCACCGGAAGGCCGCGTGGCTGGATTGGTTGGCCTACCGGGGGTACAGCCTCGCTTATGACTTCTTCGCGGTGGGTCTGACTAAGCCGGGCATCCGCCGCAAGATCATGGCAGGGCTGTGCCGCGCCTCCCTCTGGGAGGTGCGTGATCCGGAGTTGCGTCGGGCACTGACTCCCGACTACACGCCGGCGTGCAAACGACTGGTGATGTCGAATGGCTTCTACCGGGCGATGCAGCGCGAGGATGTCGAGCTGGTCACCGCCGGTATCGATCATGTGGAACGGCGGGGCATCGTCACCGACGACGGTGTTCTGCACGAGACGGACATCATTGTGCTGGCCACCGGATTCGACACCCACGCGTTCTTCCGGCCGATGGAGCTGATCGGCCGGGACGGGATCAGCGCCAACGACGTGTGGCGCGACGGTCCTCGCGCCTACCAAACGGTCGCGCTGTCGGGCTTCCCCAACTTCTTCATGATGCTCGGGCCGCACAGTCCGGTGGGAAACCTCACGCTCACGGCCGTGGCCGAAGCACAGGCCGACCACATCGTGGGCTGGATCGAAGCCTGGCGCCGCCGCGAATTCGACACCGTGGAGCCGACGGCGTCGGCGACCGAGCATTTCAATGCGAAGCTGCGTGCCGCGATGCCAGACACCGTGTGGACCACCGGCTGCAACAGCTGGTACTTGAACAAAGACGGTGTACCCGAGGTGTGGCCCCTCACGCCTGCCGAACACCGCGGGATGCTGGCAAACCCCGAACGAGACGAATACGACCTGCGCCGGCACACGATTGCCCCCTGAAGACGACTCCAGGGAAAACCCGGTACCGGCGGTTTCGCATACCTGCTCCGCGTCACTATACTTGCGCGATGTCGGTGTAAACGCCGAGGCAGGGGGCCAATGATGTGCACCGTCGATGACCAGGCAGCGGGTCCGCACGAGGCCTTCGCCAACCACGAAGCCAACCACGAAGCCAACCACGAAACCGACCACGAAACCGACCACGAACGCCTTGTCCTCGAGGCCCGCGATGTCGGCTTCGACTGGGATACGTTGCCGTTTCACTACGTGCCCGACGAGCCGTTGGCCACCCACGTGCTCAACGTCCTGCACCTGCTGCTGCCCGCGGGCGAGGAGTTCTTCGTCGAGGTCTTCAAGAAGACGTTGCCGCTGATCAAGGACGATCAGCTGCGGCTGGACGTGCAGGGGTTCATCGGCCAGGAGGCGATGCATTCCCAGGCGCACTCCGGAGTGCTCGACCACTTCGCCGCGCGCGGTGTCGACGTGACACCGTTCACCGACCAGATCAGGTGGTTGTTCGACAGGCTGCTGGGGGACAAGCCTCGGCGCAGCGCCCGGCGACAACACAGCTGGCTGTTGGAGCAGGTCGCCTTCGTCGCGGCAATCGAGCATTACACCGCCGTTCTGGGCGAGTGGATCCTGAACTCGCCGCAGCTCGATGTCGTCGGCGCCGATCCGGTGATGCTGGACATGCTGCGCTGGCACGGCGCCGAAGAGGTTGAGCACAAGGCGGTCGCGTTCGACACCATGAAGCATCTGCGGGGCGGGTACTGGCGGCAGGTGCGCACCCAGCTGGCCGTTGGCCCGGTGATGTTGCTGTTGTGGATCCGCGGGGTGCGGTTCATGTACTCGGTGGATCCGCATCTGCCGCCGCGGGCCAAGCCGCGCTGGCGGGACTACTTGAGGGCGGCACGCCGGGGCTTGGTGCCCGGGCCACTGCGATTGGTGCGGGTCGTCGCTGACTATTACAAACCGGGCTTTCACCCGTCTCAGCTGGGCGGGCTGGGGCGGGCAGTCGACTACCTGGCCGTGTCGCCGGCCGCGCGTGCGTCGCACTGATGTCGGGCATCACCGCCTCCGACGGCGTCACCCTGGCTGTACACCGATACACCGAGGTCGACCCGCAGCGTCCGACCATCCTTGCCATTCACGGCTACCCCGACAACCACCATGTCTGGGACGGCGTGGCGGAAGAACTCAGTCAGCGCTACCCCGCCCGATTTAGCGTCGTCGCGTACGACGTGCGCGGAGCCGGTGAATCCTCTTGTCCGGCAAGCCGATCCGGATATCGCTTTCAGCAGTTGGTATCCGATATCGGTGCCGTGATCGACAGCCTGGGGGTCGGCCGGGTTCATGTGCTGGCTCACGACTGGGGCTCGATTCAGGCTTGGGCGGCGGTCACCGACGAATCGGTGATGGGCAAAATCGCGTCGTTTACCTCGATCTCGGGCCCGCACCTGCAGTACGCGGGCAAGTTCCTGCGATCAGCACGAACACCCCGTGCGGTGGGCCGAGTCGCCCGGCAGCTGGCGGCGTCGGGGTATATCGGCTTCTTTCTGTGCCCGGTGGTGCCGGAGGTGGCAGTGCGCTCCAGGCTATTGGTGAAAATCGTTGAAGCGTTTGAACGTATCGGCCGGTCGAGTGCCCGCAGCCAACGCCCCGCGACGCAGCGCTCGATCGCCGACTACGTCAACGGGCTCAACCTGTACCGGCAGAACATGCTTGCGTCGGTGTTGTCGCCGCCGTCGCAGCTGCCGCAGACCACGGTCCCGGTGCAGGTTCTGGTGCCGCGCAAGGACATCTTCGTGACGCCCGCCCTCCAGCGGTTCACCGGCGCAATTCCACACGGCGGCAGGGTCATCCCGATCGAAGGTGGGCACTGGGTGGTGACGTCGCGGCCCGACGTCGTGGCCCGCCTCACCGGCGAGTGGGTCGATCGAAACAGCAGCGGCGCCGCCGCGGCGGGCGAGTCGGTCGTGCGCGGGGGTCCGCGGGAGGTGCGCGGCAAACTCGCCCTGGTCACCGGTGCGGGCGGCGGCATCGGCCGGGCCACCGCGGTGGAGCTGGCCCGTCAGGGCGCCCGCAAGGTGGTGATCGTCGACCGCGATCTCGCCTCGGCCAACGAGACCGCGGATGCCGTGCGCGCCGCCTGCGCCGAGGCCGCGGTGTACCAGGCCGATGTCAGCGACGAAGCGGCGATGAATGACCTTGCCGCACAGGTCCGTAATGACCACGGCGTGGTCGACATCCTGGTGAACAACGCAGGCATCGCGATGGCGGGCCGGTTCCTGGAGACGACCTCGGCGCACTGGGACGCCATCGTGGGGGTCAATGTCCGCGGCGTCATCTCGGGCAGCAGGGCGTTCGGCGCCCAGATGGTCGAGCGCGGCGAAGGCGGAACGATCATCAATATCGCGTCGGCAGCCGCGTTCCTGCCGTCGAAATCCATGGTCGCCTACAGCACCACGAAGGCGGCGGTGCTGGGGTTCAGCGAATCGTTGCGTGCCGACCTCGCCGACGAGGGCATCACGGTCACGGCGGTCTGCCCCGGCTTCGTCAACACCAATATCGCCAAAAGCACTGTGTACGCGGGGATGACGGCCGAACAGCAGGACCGAGCCCGCCAAAAGGCGGATGCGGCCTACCGGCGCCGCAACTACACCCCGGAAGCGACGGCCAAGGCCATCGTCAAGGCCGTCAGGACCGGACCACCGGTGTTGCCGGTCGCTGCGGAGGCCAGGATCGGCTACGTGATGCGCCGCATCAGCCCGTCGATGATCCGGCTGTTGGCGCGTTTCGACATTCGGCAGAAGTAGGGATTGCCCTGTGCCGGAAAGCATCTGGACCAGTCGGCCGCCCGACTTGTACGGACGGCGCGACCGCGATCGCCTCGCCACCGCGTTATGGGGTGTGCGCGTGCTGTTCGGGGGATTCGCCTCGGCCTCGCGGTGGACCCCTTCCCGGGTGAAGCCGATGGCGCGGACACAATCCGCGGTGGTCACCAAACGCGAGCTCGTTGCGCCCGACGTGGTCGCCTTGACGTTGGCCGATCCCGACGGCGGACTGCTCCCATCCTGGACGCCCGGCGCGCACATCGACGTCGCGCTGCCCTCCGGCCGACGGCGGCAGTATTCGCTCTGCGGTCCGCCCGGGCGCCGCACGGACTACCGCATCGCCGTGCGCCGGATTGCCGACGGCGGTGGGGGTTCGATCGAGATGCACGACACCTTCGACGCTGGCGACACGCTGATGTTCGAGGGTCCCCGCAACGCGTTCTATCTCGGTACGGCCGAGCACGACGCGCTGTTTGTGATCGGCGGCATCGGTGTGACACCCATCCTGCCGATGATCCAGGTGGTTCAGCAGCGTGGAATCTCTTGGCGCGCAATCTATGCCGGTCGTAGCCGCGAGTACATGCCGTTCCTGCACGAGGTGGTGTCGGTGTCGCCCGATCGGGTGACCGTGTGGGCCGACGACGAACACGGCCGCATCGCCACCGTCGATGACCTGCTGGCCGGCGCGGGGCCGGCGACGGCTGTGTACGTGTGCGGGCCGGCCGGCATGCTGGACGCGGTACGCGTGGCCCGTAGCGAACATGCCAACGCGCCACTGCATTACGAACGGTTCAGCCCGCCGCCGGTGGTCGACGGAGCTCCCTTCGAGCTGGAACTCGCGCGGTCGAAGCGGCTGCTCAACGTCCCGGCGAATCGGTCTGCGCTGGATGTCATGCTCGACCACAACCCGACGACCCCGTATTCGTGTCAGCAAGGCTACTGCGGGACGTGCAAGGTCAAAGTGCTTGCCGGACAGGTCGATCACCGAGGCCGCACCGTCGTGGGCGACAACGAGATGCTGGTCTGCATGTCGCGGGCCAAAGGCGACCGGCTGGTCTTGGACGTCTAGAGACGCCTGAGGCTTATCGTTCCTGAGAGTGTTCCAGATAGGCGACCAGGGCGTTGGTCAGACCGCGTCGTGCGACGTCGAGGTCGGCGTAAGAACCCAGTTGGCGCTCGGAGACCAGACCGCGCAACGCGCCGGGAATGAGTGCGGCCACCTCGCGCACCCGGTTCGGGTCGACGTCGAGATCGGCGAAGGCGTTCTGGCAGGTCTGAAGCCAGCTCTTGCCCCAGGAGAACAGCTCGGCGGCCGTGCGGGGGTAGAGGCGTTCGAGTTCGCGCGGGTCCCGCGGCAGCGCCGCCCGCAGGTTTTCGATCGCGCGTGCATCTCGCGACGTCGCCAGACCGTGGTAGAGGGTATCGACGATGGAGCTGACGCGTTCGCGCAGCGGTGCGTCCGCGCGGGCAGTCGTCGATAGTGTCGCGGCGCGGCGCTCGGCCGTGCGGTGCAGCACCGCAGCCCAGAAGCCGTCGGTGTCGCCGAACTGATACTGCACCGCGCCCCAGGTGGCGCCGATCTCCTTGGCGATGCGATTTGCCGACACCGAGCCCGGTTCGCCCGAGGCAAGCGACTTCAGCGCGGCCTTCAGCATGCTTTCGCGAGTCGCGTGGCCACGCCGATTGGTGCGCCGGCCGGCGACTCCGGTCCCGGCACCCTGCCCCGTCACCTTGTCGATCCTATGGTCTCGACTAACATTTTCATAGAGGGTACTGTGATTTTGACACCAGGGAGGAGACCCGGATGGCCAAGCCGCCGTTGTCGATGAAGCCGACCGGATGGTTCCAGGTCGCCTGGTCCGACGACATCGCCGTTGGCGACGTCCACACGATGAAGTACTTCGACCAGGAGATGGTCGCCTGGCGGGCCGAGTCCGGCCAGCTCACCGTGATGAACGCCTACTGCGAACACCTGGGTGCCCACCTGGGTTACGGCGGCAAGGTCGTCGGCGAGGTGCTGCAGTGCCCGTTCCACGGATGGCAGTGGAGCCAGCAGGGCCGCAACGTGTGCATCCCCTATCAGGATCGCCCCAACCGCGGCCGGCGCATCCGCACTTACCCCGTGGTGGAGCGCAACGAATCGGTCTACATCTGGCACGACGTCGAGGGACGCTTGCCGTTCTTTGATGCGCCGGACGTGTTCGCCGGCTTCGGCGACGGCAGTAGTGCCGCGGATTACTACCCGCAGCAGAGGTTGTACCGAGCGAGCCTGGAACTGCATCCGCAGTACGTGCTCGAAAATGGGGTGGACTTCGCGCATTTCAAGTACGTGCACAACACTCCGATCGTGCCGGTCTTCACCCGCCACGACTTCGACGACCCGGTGTCCTACGTCGATTTCACCATCACCTTCGAGGGCGACGACGCCCAGTTGATCGAGGACGTCAACAGCGGAGTGGAGGCGATCAACGGCGGCCTGGGAATTGCGGTGACCAAGAGCTGGGGCATGATCGACAACCGCACCATCTCCGCGATCACCCCGGTCGACGAGTCCACCTCCGACGTCCGGTTCATGGTCTACATCGGCCGCAAGCCGGGTAAGGATCCGGAGCGGGCCGAGTCGAGGGCGCGAGAGTTCGGACAGGAAGTCATTCGGCAGTTCGAACAGGACATCCACATCTGGTCCCACCAGCGCTACTCGGACCCACCCGCGTTGGCCCCCGACGAATACGAGGGCTTCACCGCAATTCGCAAGTGGGCCAAACGGTTTTATCCCGACGGCATCGGTGGCAGCGCCGCCGAAGTGTACACAGCATCCCAGAAAGGCTGAAGCCGAATGAACGCACCCGCCCGACCGATTCGCGTTTTCCAGGTAGCCACCGGAAACGTGGGTTCGGAGATGATCAAGCGGATCGCCACTCAGCCCGACCTCGAACTCATTGGCGTGCACTGCTATTCGCCGGAAAAGGTTGGGCGCGATGCTGGTGAGCTCGCGGGCATCGAGCCCAACGGCGTGACGGCCACCGGCACCATCGAGGAGATCATCGCGAGCGGAGCTGACGTCCTCACCTTTCATGGCGTGTTCCCCGACGAGGACCTCTACGTCAAAGTGCTCGAGGCGGGGATCAATATCGTCACCACCGCCGACTGGATCACCGGGTGGCATCGTGACAGAAACCACCCGCACCCGTCGGGCAAGCCGGTGACCCAGCTCCTGGGCGAGGCGTGTGAAAAGGGCGGCGCAACCTTCTACGGCACCGGAATGAACCCGGGTCTGAACCAGATCCTCGGCGTGGTGTGTTCGGCCGACGTCGCCGAGATCGAGAACATCACCACCATCGAGTCCGTCGACGTCTCATGCCACCACTCCAAGGACACCTGGATCGAGGTCG
The DNA here is from genome assembly GCF_052144515.1 of Mycobacterium sp. Taxonomy (GTDB): domain Bacteria; phylum Actinomycetota; class Actinomycetes; order Mycobacteriales; family Mycobacteriaceae; genus Mycobacterium. The sequence continues at coordinate 16,775 of NZ_JBKQQD010000104.1, forward strand.
GCTACGGCCAGCCGGTCGACGATCCGGAGATCCCATCGAAGCTGGAGAAGTACACCCGCGTCTTCGCCGACAGTGTGCTGATGATGGCCGACTGTTTCGATCTGCCACTCGACGAGGTCAAGTTCAGTTACGAATTGGGCGCCTGTACTAAGGATGTCGACCTGGGCTGGTACACGCTGCCCCAGGGTTCGTTGGGCGGCAACTACATCAAATACCAGGGCATGGTGGACGGGGTTCCGCGGGTCGAGACGCACCTGGAGTGGCAGATGACCCCGCACACCGATCCCAGCTGGAACATCAAGGGCTGCTACATCACTCAGATCAAGGGCGACCCGTGTGTCTACAACAAGCACATGATCTTCCCCAAACCCGGTGTGGACCTGTCCAATCCAGACAACTTCGCGTCCATCGGCATGACCGTCACCGGGATGCCCGCCCTGGCCGCGATCAAGTCGGTCGTCGCGGCGCGCCCGGGCCTGATCACCAGCGCCGACTTGCCGCTGCGCGGGTTCGCCGGGCGGTTCAAGAAGTAGTCGCGTCAACCCGGTTCGTCTTCATCGACGAGGCGTTCTGGGTGGTGGTAGTCGTTGGTGCGTTTTCGCCCGTGGTCGAGGTGGGGCGGGGGGATCCACTCGGTGCGGCCGTTGGGGAGTTTTGTTGTCGTCCAGGCTTTTCCGACCAGTTTGTGGTTGGCTGCACAGGCGAAGGTGAGTTTGTCGGCGTCGGTCTTGCCGCCGGTGGCCCAGTCGTCGACGTGGTGGACTTCGCTCCAGTACCCCGGGACGTCGCAGCCCGGTGCCGTACAGCCGCGGTCTTTGGCGTAGAGGACCACCCGTTGATCGGCGGAGGCGATGCGGCGGGTGCGGCCCAGATAGAGCGGCCGGTTGGAGTGCTTGTCGAAGATAGCGAGGTAATGGTAGGCGTGGCTGGCCATGCGGATGAGGTCGCGCATGGGCAGCACGGTGCCCCCACCCGTCACAGCCCGGCCCGCGCCTGACGTCAGCTCTTGCAGCGTGGTGGACACGATCACGCTGACCGGCAGTCCGTTGTGTAGTCCGAGTTTGGGATCGCCGAGTTGGCCACGGACCAGAGCGTTGAGGGCGTCGTGTTGGCGTTGGGCCGGCGTCCGCAGATCCTTGCTTGCCGCGTCATCGTCGGGCTGGCCGGTGACGCGCGGTGTTTCGTCGTCGGGGTTGCACATGCCGGGTGCGGCGAGGCGGGCCAGCCAGGCGTCGATGTTGGCGCGCAGTTCGGGGGAGGCGACCAGGGTGCCGGTGCTCATGCCGTCGGCGCGTTGGGCGCCCCAGGTGAAGCCGCGTTGACGGGCGCGGTCGTTGTCGGAGAATTTCCCGTCGGGGTTGATCAGCACGGAGGCACGGTTGGCGGCTTTGTGCAGTTGGTCGGGGCGCAGTTGGGCGGCTTGCTCGGCCAGTTGCTTCTCGGCGTGTTCGACAACGGCGACCGGAGTGTCCTGGGGCAGGTCGTGCACGAAGGTTTGGATCACTCGCAGGTGCTGGGCATCCAGAACGCCGTCTCGCCATGCCACGGCGGTGGCCGGTAGTTCGGGTGGCAGTTGCTGGCCGGTCAACGTGAGGCGCGGGGACAGCTGTTGGGCATCGCGGATGCGGCGGCGTGCTTCGGTGTAGCTGATGCGCAGCCAGTCGGCGATCACCTGGTGGGGCGGACCGCCGAGGTCGGTGGGATCTTCTTTAGCGAGGTCCCCGATCATGTCGTGGCTAACCGCGATATGGCGCCGGAGCACTGTCTCCATCTGCTCGAGCATGTGCAGCCGCACCGGGACGGCGAGGCCGTCGAGGTTCAGCTCAGCGATACCGGCCAAGGCCGCGCCGAAGGCGTCGAGCATGGCGGTCACCTCGGTTGGAACCTCAATCGAAAGCATGTTCGAATGATATAACCGTCGGCGGATGGCAACCAGCGCAAATGTCGCGCCTGTGGGCAAATACCGAACTGTGGACAACTTCGTCGCTACACCGGTGCAGAGAGGGCGTCGGCGCCTTTGGATACCGTTCCCACATGGTGGATTGGGACGCAAACGCCGCGAATGAGCTACACCTAGCGGTGGTCAGGGGTGACGGGTCCACCGTCGTCGAGGTGGTTCGCGGTCGCATGCTCCATGAAGCCCTTCAACTGGCAGGCGATGGCCTACTGGACGCCGTTGCGCAGGGCGTGCCACAAGCAACTGAGTTGGCCGCACAATGTGCTGCGGCACTGCGGGAGCGCGCCTGGACGGGTGACGAGGAATTGGCCGACCAACTACTTGCAATCCTCAACCAGGGCGCGACTCCGATGCTTCGCCCGCTCCCCGTCGATTTGGACCAGCTGGCGGATCTGCTCGAAGGCGACCCGCGACAGGGCGGTGGACGAATCGACCTTGAGACCGGTGACTGTTGGCCGGAGATGTCGGACTACGAAGAGAACCAGGATGACGAGGAGGGTCGTTGGCTCTACGTGGAGTGCGAAGGCTCGCGCCCAGGTTACTGGGATATGGAGTTGTTCATTGAGACGGTGGACGATCCGGCAATCGTCGATCGGCTGGAGATCGCCATCAAGGGTAAGGGCGCTTTCCGGCGTTTTAAAGACGTGCTCGCACGGTGGCCCGCGGAGTTGCAGCGCTATTTCCAATTGTCCGAGGAACGCCAGCGTGGCCGTGCCCGGGCTTGGCTTGCGGCAGCAGGTTATCGACCCGTCAGGCAAGCCCGCCTCTGACGTCGCAGTAGGCTTCACCAATGCGGGTAGGCGTGTTGGGAGCCAAAGGAAAAGTCGGGTCGACGATGGTGGCGGCGGTGCAGGCGGCCGAGGATCTAACCCTGTCCGCGGAGATCGACCTCGGCGACCCGCTGAGCCTGCTGATCGACACCAACACCGAGGTCGTCATCGACTTCACCCACCCCGACGTCGTGATGGGCAATCTGGAGTTCTTGATAGACAACGGAATTCACGCCGTCGTCGGCACCACCGGCTTCACCGCTGAACGCCTCCAACAGGTGGAGTCCTGGCTGGCCGACAAGCCCAAAACATCGGTGCTGATCGCCCCGAACTTCGCGATCGGGGCGGTGCTGTCCATGCGCTTCGCCAAGCAGGCCGCGCCCTTCTTCGACTCGGCGGAGGTCATCGAGCTGCATCATCCGCATAAGGCCGACGCCCCGTCGGGCACCGCCGCGCGCACCGCGAAGCTGATCGCGGAGGCTCGAAAAGGCCTGCCGCCCAACCCCGATGCCACCAGTACCAGCCTGCCCGGTGCCCGCGGCGCCGACGTCGACGGCATCCCGGTGCACTCGGTGCGGCTGGCCGGACTGGTTGCCCACCAGGAGATCTTGTTCGGCACCGAAGGGGAGACCCTGACCATCCGTCACGACAGCCTGGACCGCACCTCGTTTGTGCCGGGCGTGCTGTTGGCGGTGCGCCGCATCAAGGAACGGCCGGGCCTCACGGTGGGCATCGAGCCTCTGCTCAACCTGCAATGACGTGGCAATGACCCTGCAATGACTAATGTCGGGCGCACTGTGCGCACCCAGTTGCTCATCGCCTTCCTGTGCGTGGCAATGCTGGTGTACATCGGCCTGCTCGGTCGCATGGCCATCGCGATGACCGGCTCCGGACGCCCGGCCGCTGTCGGCCTGGGGCTGGCGCTGCTGATCATGCCGGTCATCGGGCTGTGGGCGATGATCGCCACCCTGCGAGCGGGATTCGCCCATCAGAAGCTGGCCCGCCTCATCGCCGAAGACGACATGGAACTCGATACCAGCGCGCTGCCGCGACGGCCGTCGGGGCGCTTCCAGCGAGACGCGGCCGACGCGCTGTTCGCCAGCGTGCGCACCGAGGTGGAGGGCGATCCCGACGACTGGCGGCGCTGGTACCGGCTGGCCCGGGCCTACGACTATGCCGGGGATCGGCGCCGCGCGCGGGAAGCGATGAAGACCGCCTCGGAATTACACCGGGCACTGCAAGGCCGTCGATGAGCAAGACACTGCTGATCGTCCACCACACGCCTTCGCCGCACACGCAGGAGATGTTCGAGGCGGTGCTGGCCGGAGCGACGGACCCCGAGATCGAGGGTGTGGAGGTCGTGCGGCGACCGGCGCTCACGGTCTCGCCGGCCGAGATGCTGGAAGCCGACGGCTATCTGCTGGGCACCCCGGCCAACCTCGGCTACATCAGCGGCGCTCTCAAGCACGCCTTTGACTGCGCCTACTACCAGCTGCTCGATTCGACGCGCGGGCGGCCGTTCGGCCTGTACCTCCACGGCAATGAAGGCACCGAGGGAGCCGAGCGAGCCGTCGACACCATCACGACCGGTCTCGGCTGGGTGAAAGCCGCAGAGGCCGTGATTGTTTCGGGAAAGCCCAGCAAGAGCGACGTGGAGGCCTGCTGGAATCTTGGCGCCACCGTGGCTGCTCAGTTGATGGGCTGAGTCGATCGAGCATATGGCGCCCGGTGGCCGCCGTCGGCAGGCGGGGTCAGGTTGGCCCGCGTTGACCCGCACAGAAAATAGCTGGTCAGGGCGTTGACAATGTTGACGAAAGACGGCGCTTGACGAAGCTACTGCGGACGCGAGGGCGTGTTCGCGGGATCCTGGCGGTGAGAGATCAGGCGCTGTGCGAATGACGGCATCGCAACAGACCATTGGGCGATTTGGCCTCTCCGTCCCGAACGACACCACATGGTGTCGGCCGCGCCTCTGTCGTGGGCATCATCCGCCATCAGCAGACGATCGCTGGCATGGAGTCCCACCCGCGCACAGTGGACGTGCGTGACCGGCGGGCGTTGCCGAGGTCGACCTGCCATTCGGGGAATCGCTTGAGTACCTCTTCCAGCGCTACCCGGCCCTCCAGTCGGGCCAGAGGAGCACCAACGCAGAAGTGGGCTCCCCGGCCGAAGGTCAAGTGTCGGCCGGGCTTTCGGTGGATATCAAAGCGATCGGGATCCTCGAAGTGACGCTCGTCGCGGTTGGCCGAGGCCAATATGATGAGCAGTGCGCTCCCGGCCGGCACTGTCTGGTTTTGGAACCGGACGTCCTCGGTCGCGACGTACCGGGCCACATGTGGACCAGGTGGCTCGAAGCGGAGGAGTTCTTCGATTGCGACTGGGATCAGGGAGTGATCGTTGACGAGTTCCTTGCGCTGATCGGGGTGCTCGGCCAGCACTTTGCCCATCCATCCGAACAGTCGACCCGTGGTTTCCACGCCAGCACCTGCGACGACGGCGAGGAAGATCAATAGTTCCTGCTTGGTCAACCGACGCGTCGTCCCGGTCTCGTCCTCGAACTCGACGTTGAGCAACTCTGTAATCAGATCGTCAGAAGGATTCTTCTCGCGCCACGCGACGTACTCAGTAAACATGTCGCCGTCGAAGTAGTGGTCTTTGTCCACTGGCAGGGGTTTGCCTGGCTCATTCCGCAGGACGCGATGCGCCTCGGCGCGCATCGATGGTTGTTCGGAGTCGGGGATGCCGGCGAGCATGCCTATCGTGCGCATCGGGAGTTCACGCCCCAGATCAATTACGAAGTCGAAGCTCTGACTGTCGGTCAGCGGATCGAGGCAGGCCCTGCAGAAGGCGCGCACCTTGTCCTCAAGTGCTCGCATCTTCTTCGGCATGAAGGCCCGCGATACCAGCGCACGATGGATGGTGTGCAAAGGAGGGTCCTCATTGATGAAAACTCCAGGCGGCATTACGGGATCGGCCTTCACCACCTCCAGGATGTCGCCCTTCGCCGAACTCAGCCTGATCGAATCTTTGAGGGCTGCCTCGACATCGACGTAACGGCTCACTCCCCAGAAGTCATGGCGCTCGTTGTAATAGAGCGGCGCCTCGTCACGTAGTCGTCGGTAGACCGGGTACGGATCGAGATCGATCTCGACGTCCCACGGGTCGTAATAAAGCTGCTCGCTCAACGTCCCTCCTCATGCGTACTGTACGACCATATATCATCTGCTGTACACTCGTACAGTCAAACTGAACGGAGGAATATGCACCTGAGCGATCGGTTCTCCCTCGAAGGTCGGATTGCAGTGATCACCGGCGGTGGCACGGGAATCGGGCGAGGCGCAGCATTGGTGCTCGCCGAACACGGAGCCGACGTCGTGCTCGCCGGTCGACGTCCCGATCCGCTCGAATCGACCGCCAAGGAAGCACGTGCCGTGGGGCGGCGGGCACTCGCAGTGTCCACCGACGTAACCACCGCCGAGGCGTGCCAGGAACTCATCGACGCAACACTGCAGGAATTCGGTCGGATCGACATTCTCGTCAACTGCGCGGGCGGCGCGGAGACCAAGTCCATATTGAAGTGGCCCGACGATGATTTCGACCACGTCGTCGCGCTGAACTTCGATGCAGTCTGGCATCTTTCGCGCGCCGCAGCCAGGCCGATGCTTGAACAAGGCAAGGGGGCGATCGTCAACATCTCTTCGGGAGCAAGCCTGGTGGGCATGCCGCAGGCCGCGCCCTACGGTGCCGCCAAGGCAGCGGTGAATAACCTGACTGCGTCTATGGCTGCGGCTTGGACAGGAAAAGGCCTACGAGTCAACGCCATCGCCGTCGGTGCGGTTCGCGCCGCGACGCTGACCGACGACGCCGCGCGGTACGGGCTCGATCCGGAGGCGATCGGAATGACTAACGCATCGGGGCGCCTTGGTGAACCTGATGAGATCGGCTATGGGGTGTTGTTCTTCGCGTCTGATGCGTCGAGCTTCTGTTCGGGTCAGACGCTGTTAATGCACGGCGGACCGGGACCGGCGGGCATCTGAAATGGCGCGAGTCGCAGTCGTCACGGGGGGTGGATCCGGTCTCGGACAGACGATTTCAGAGCATCTAGCGCGCGAGGGCCGCCGGGTCGCGGTACTCGACATCAACGCCGAAGCTGCCGGGAAGGTTTCATCTGATCTGGCGAGCGGGGGCGCATCGGCGATCGGGGTACAGGTTGACGTATCCGATCCCGTTGCCGTGGAGGCTGCTTTCGAGACTGTGCGAGACAACCTCGGGCCAATCGAGGTCCTGGTCACGAGCGCGGCGGTTGCTGGGTTCACCCGCTTCGATCAGATTGGATTCGACGAGTGGAATCGCTATCTGGCTGTCAACCTCACCGGCACATTCCTGTGCCTGCAAGCCGCCCTTCCAGACATGGTCGCAGCAGGTTGGGGCCGTGTTGTGACTATCTCTTCGGCGGCCGGTCAGACCGGGTCGATACGACAAGGCCATTACTCCGCGTCCAAGGGCGGTGTCATTGCCCTGACGAAAACCGTTGCGTTGGAATACGCCGCCAAGGGAATTACCGTCAATACCGTTCCGCCGTTCACGGTCGACACCCCGATGCTGCGCGAGGCTCAGCGTGCCAAAAAGCTCCCGCCGAGCGAGATCCTGGCCAAGGCGATTCCCGCGGGGCGGCTGGGCACCGGCGAGGACATTGCGGCGATCTGCGCGTTCTTGTGCTCAGACTCGGCGAGTTACATCACCGGCCAGGTCATCGGTGTCAATGGTGGCGCGGTAATCTGAGCTTGGCTGTCCGCTTCATTATGAAGCGGACACGGGTTCCTCCCCCACTAGGGTGGTGCGGTGCATCAGCCGGACCGAGGTGGGCTCAAATGGCAAGGCGCGGTGCAGCATACCCGTGTTGTCCCACATGACGAGGTCACCCTTACGCCACTTATGACGCAGCGTGAACTGAGGTTGTGTCGACCAATCCAGCAGCCGATCCAGCAGGGCGCGCCCTCTCTTGGCTGGCCAGCCGACGATCTCGGCCGCGGTGGCGCCGAGAAGCAGCGACTGGCGGCCATTGCTGCGCGTCCAGACCAGCGGATGCACTCGGGCGGGGACGCGGTCCCACGACCGGCGTTGGTCCTCGGTTGCGTCGGGATTGGCCAGCGACTGCGCATGCGCAAAACTATGCACCACCTGCAGGTCGGCGATCTCGGCACGGTCGTGGTCCGTCAAAGCCGCGTAGGCGGCATAGATATTGGCGAACTCGGTGTCGCCGCCAGCCGGGTCTACGGCACGCGCCGTCAGAAGCGTAGCCTTTTGAGGGTATTCGTCGATAGCGCCGTCGATATGCCAATGGAAATTGCCCTGACGGTACGAGGCCAGCAGCGCATTCGTCTTGGCTGGATCCAAAGTGATGGTCTGGATTTCGGGGTAGTGGTGTTCGCCGGTTGGCTGCACCACCAGCTTCCCAAGCAGGCGGCTGAATGCCACCAGTTGTTCGTCGCTGATGTTGATCTCGCGGTAGACCACGACGCCGTGTTCGTCGAGGGCGCACTGCGCTTCCGAGGCAGTTTGAGGCTCGACCAACTGATCCGCGGTCATGCCGATGATCTCTAGGCCCACGGCGGGCGTAATCGCATTGACGGTTACCGGCATTGTCTGCTCCTTCACTACGACACCAACTCGCGCAACAGATCGGTGGTCCGCCGCATCGACGTACGTTTGTCGTCACCGACGGGAAACACTGCCGCCCAGATGTCGGTGGCACCGGCATCGAGTAGCGACTGCAGCTGGGTACGCACTGATGCCTCGTCTCCGACCACTGCGGCTTCGGCCGGATCGGCCGCACCACCGATCGCCAAAATGCGTTGATAGTTCGCCATGCCCGAGTACACGCCCGAAGTTGCCGTGGCTGCCTCGCGCGCCTCGGCTTCGTCGTCGTGGACAGCCACGGGCAAGCCGGCGACGACACGCGGGGTGGGCCGGCCCGCCGCTGACGCAGCGGCGTGCAATTTCGGAACGACATGGGTGGCGATCGCTCGCGTCGATGCCATCCACAACACGACTCCGTCGGCCAGCTCACCTGCAACGCGCAGTAACCGCGGACCCAGCGCCGCAAGCAAGACCGATACTCGCTGTTGAAGTTTCACACCGCGTCCCTGCGTGTGGACCGACCAGTCGTGGCCGTCGTAATCGACATCTTGGCCACGCAGCAGCGTGGTGATGATCCGAAGGTACTCCTCGGTGTTTCGTCCAGGGTGTTCATAGGACAGCCCGTACACACCGCGGATGAGCGGCTCATGTGAGGGACCGATCCCGAGGGTGAAGCCGGGGCGGCCTATTGCGTCGACCACTGCCGCGATTCGCTTGGCCTGCAACAGCGGATGGCAGGGGTAGGTCTGTAACACTGCGGTGCCCAGCTCGATCGCGGTGGTCTGCGCACCCGCTAGCGCCATCGCGACCAGCGGGTCGCCGCACACTTCGCTGGCGTACCACAGCGCGCTGAACCCGTCCGCTTCGGCCTGTTGAGCCTGCGCGACAATTTGCCCCGTCGATGAACCGCCGCCGGTCAAACCGATACGCATGCTGTACGAGAGTACAGCATGATGGGTGCTGTACACCAGTACAGCATGCGGTGTAGCGCTACGAGCGCGATCGGTTGCGCGAGGGCACCTTGGGCTTACGGGCGCGGGGTTTGGGCTCTATGGAGTCAAGATATTTCTCGAATGCCGCGATAAGTTCGCGGTGCCCCATGCTGACGTCTATACTGTCTTCAAGGCTGAGATATTTGGGCATGCTCGTCAGCAACAGGGCCATGGCGTCGGGCGTGAACCTGTCATCGAGAAAATTGATGTCACCGTATTTCCTTGTCAGAGCTTGAAGTTGAGCCCGGCGAATCCGCTCGGTCCCCTCGGTGATCTCGGCGCGCACGGTTGGCCGGTGGTTGCCCAGTGCCATGAGTTCCATGCTCAGCGCGCCGGCAGCCTCGCTCCAGCTGTATTCCCAGAGCACATGCAGCGGCTCATCCGGGCGGCGCTCTAGTGCGTCTGTCCACCGGGCGATGTCGCGCTCGATCAAGCGCCTTATCAATCCCGCGAACATGCTGTCAAGGGTGGGAAAGTAATACTGGATCAGACTCGGGGTCACGCCAGCCTTGCTGGCCACCGCCCGGTAGCTGACGCCGGCATAGCCCTCGTCGAGCAGCAGGCCCTCGACGGAATCGAGCACCGCGTCCCGGGTCTTCGACGTCTCCGCGCCCACACGCCGATTGGTTGCCGTGGCACCCACCTCCTGATCCCTATGCCCCAAAGGGGTGTGCCCGCCCATGCCATTACTGTACGATCGTACAGCAGGTACTGCACCGGCGGCCGTTTAGCCGCCTTGAAGGCTACGGCACGTGCGTCAGTCCGGAGGAGATCACGATGGAAACCGAGCTAGCAGCTATGCAACGGGATGTCGCCTACCTGATGGATCGCACCGCGATCATGGACTGCATCGCCCGTCATGCACGCGGTTGCGACCGCCACGATGTTGACCTGATCACCGCGGCCTATCAGCGCGATGGCATTGACGAACACGGCAACGTGACCAACCTCGGCGCCGAATACGGCGATTGGGCCAATCGCACGCATGCGGCGACCTCCCAGGTCCACACACACAACATCACCACTCACAGTTGTGAGATCGACGGCGACAACGCCCACGCCGAGAGCTACGTCATCGTGGTGCTGTTGAGTCTTGACGGCCGAACCGCTCAGTTCATCAGCGGTCGATATGTCGACCGGCTGGAGCGGCGGGACGGAAAGTGGCGCATAGCAGTTCGCAGATCAACGGTCGAGGTGATGTTCCTGGCCGATGCATCGGTGCTGCAATCGTCGTTCTTCAATGACACGGGCTACCCGGTAGGCACTCGCGACCGCAGCGACCTGTCCTACCAGCGTCCGCTATCCATCGACACGCCGGCACCGAAACGGTGGTAGGCGGGAGCGATCCGCACCTTTACCCGGCGAGGCCCCCTCGTAGGTCGTCGTCGAGTTCGATACCTAGGGACTCCACCATCCACGCGATTGTCGCGTACGCACCGGCAGTGAAGATGACATCGAGAATCTGCCGAGCGTCCAAGTGCTCGACCAGGACCGCCCACGTCTCGTCCGCGATAACACCGTCGCGGTCGAGTTCGCCGACGGCGCGCAACACACTTGCGTCGAGCTCGTCCCAAACCGGCGCTTCTGGACCCCAAGCGATCCAAGCGATTTCGAGGTCGGTCAAACCTGCGTCGCGCGCCAGGAACACATGCTGTGCCCACTCATAGCTGGACTGCCGTAACACGGCCACGCGCATGATGACCAATTCGCGTTGACGTGGAGTCAGGGTTGTGGCCCGTAACAGATGGCCGTTGAGTGTGAAGAACGCCTTCGCAAGGGCCGGATGGTGCGCGAGCGCACCGAGAATGTTGGCGCCCTGACGACGACGGTCGCCGGTCAGGGAATGCCGGTGCCCGGGCGGGGTCATCGCCGCCAACGCATCGCGCATCTCAGGCGGCCAGTTCTTCACCGGCAATGGTTCCATCCGTGTCATCGCGTCAGTCCCTCCGCATCGTTCGGCCAGCACGAGCGGCGCGACCGGGCTGAAATCGGTTGTTCCACAGAGTGCCTTTGGACGCTGTGCGACTATCCTTGCGCCCTACGACCGTATAGGCTATACAAGCGTACAACTATTGGGAAGATCCCGCCTCGACCAGAAGGGAACAGCTGTGGAAAGCGTGGAAGCCCGATCGGCCGCGGACGCGGTGGACTTGGAGGTCGCCGACTTTTTCACCGACACCGAATTAGGCAGCGACCCCTATCCCTACTTCGATGCGCTGCGGTCGCGCTGCCCGGTGCACCCGGTGGTCCATCCCGGCGTTGTGGCGGTGACGGGTTATGACGAAGCGGTGCAGGTATACAAGGACGCATCGACGTTCTCGTCGTGCAACTCCGTGGGCGGCCCCTACCCGCCGCTAGAGGTGCCGCCCAGGGCGCAGGACATCACCGACGTCATCGAAGCGCGTCGTGATCAGTGGCCGATGAACGAGTTCATGGTCACGATGGACGGTGCGGCCCACGAAACCCAGCGCAGCCTGCTGCGGCGCCTGCTGACACCGCGCCGACTCAAAGAGAACGAAGCAGCCTTGGCGGGCATCGCCGACCGTTGCATCGACGAATTCATCGGCATCGGTCGCTGCGAAGGCATCAACGAGTACGGCAAACCGTTCACCACGCTGGCGATCGCCGACTTGCTGGGGGTGCCCGAAGAGGATCGCGACGAAGTCCGCCAGGTCTTGGCGGGCAGCACCATCGCCGTCGTCGGTGACGAGCAGACCCTTGCGGTCAATCCGCTGGAATTCCTGTTCGATAAGTTCCGCACCTATCTCGAGGATCGGCGGCGCGATCCCCGTGACGATGTCCTTACCCAGCTGGCCACTGCCACATATGAAGACGGCTCACTGCCCGAACTCGATGCGATCGTGCGCACCGCCGCATTCCTGTTCGGAGCTGGCCAAGACACCTCGGCGCGCATGCTGTGCTCCGCGCTTCGGATCATCGCTGACAACAAGGATATTCAAGGGCGCCTGCGCAGCGAGCGTGGTCTGATTCCCGAATTCATCGAAGAAGTGCTGCGCCTGGAAAGCCCGACGATGAGTGACTTCCGGATGACCAGGGTAGCCACGACACTTGGCGGCGTTGACATTGCAGCCGGAACCACGGTGATGATCCACCCGGGTGCGGCCAATCGCGACGAGCGTCGTTTCCAACAGCCCAACGAGTGCCGCTTGGGTCGTGCGAACGTCCGCGAACACATCGCTTTTGGCCGCGGCGCACATTCCTGCCCGGGCGGTCCGTTGGCCCGCGCCGAAGGGCGCGTCACGCTGGGCCGTTTTCTCGATCGTACGCACGACATTTCGATCTCCGAATCCGAGCACGGACCGCCAGGGCAGCGGCATTTCGACTACGACCCCACCTTTATCGTGCGGGGGTTGAGCAGCCTGCACATCACCTTCATCCCGGCCGATTGAGGCCGCTAGCCCTTGAGAAAGAAGAGAACAACCATGAGCAGAGTTGTCGTGGTGACCGGCGGCGCCTCCGGTATCGGCCAGGCGATCAGCCAACGTTTGGCCAAGTGTGGGAACAAGGTGGCCATCTTCGATCGACAAGGCGACGCGTTGAATCAGCGGGTCGGGGCTCTGCGGGACAACGGCTTTCAGGCGATCGCGTTCAATGTCGACGTCACCGACCGGCCCGCGGTCGACTCCGCGATAGCCTCGGTCCGCGACGAGTTCGGTCCCATCCAAATACTGGTGACCAGCGCTGGCGTTACCGCATTCGAGCCGTTCACCGACATCACCCTCGATCAATGGAACCGCACGTTGGCGATCAATCTGACCGGAACCTTCAACTGCGCGCAGGCGGCAATCCCCGACATGATCAGCGCCGGCTGGGGTCGGATCGTAACGATCTCCTCCGCCGCCGGACAAACGGGCGCACCGAATCAAGCCGACTATGTCGCCTCCAAGGGGGGCGTCATCGCGTTGACCAAGGCGCTGGCGTTCGAATTCGCATCTCACGGGATCACCGTCAACACGATTCCGCCCGGACTGGTCGATACGCCGATGGCGCACAACGCCGAAGAACAAGGCAAGTTGCCAAGCATCAAGGACCTCGGGGCCATGATGCCCCTCAAACGCGTCGGCACAGGGGAGGACATCGCGGCCGCATGTCAGTTCCTGTGCTCGGATGAGGCGGGCTATATCACCGGAGCGCAGATCAACGTCAACGGCGGGGTGTACATGTGATACCTACGCCCGTCATCGCGGTCTACGTCGACACGAGCTGCGCTGCCAGCATCCCTACTATGGAAGGAGATCGGGCGTGGACGAAATCGGGCCATTGATGCGAAAAGTCATGCAGTATCAAGACACCGTGCGGCAGTTGGTGCCGACGATGAGGACGCCGGAAGACTGGGCGCCACTGGCCTCTCTGATCGCAATCGACCGCTTTGAACGGATCGGTACCTTCCTCGAAGTCCAAAACTGGCAGCAATACGCCGAGATGTTGACCGGATGGGCTAACTCAGTCGATTCTTTCGAGACAACCGTGCGACGCGTGACCGAGCTGTCAGAACTCGTGTACTTCGAGATCGAAGAGCGGCACTTCTTCGGCGGCAAGGCGCATGTCGTGAACTCGATGAGTGTCTTCGAATTCGACGCCGACGCAAAGATCTGCCGCATTGCCGTCTACCTGCAACAAGCTGCCTAAGATTCGACGACCCCGCGCGCCAGGACACCCGAATGCATTGCCAGAGGCGGATTTCCCCCGCTGGGCGTTACGACCGTCAAGCCATCCGACGCCACGTCCCGGGTAGTGCCGGTCGACCCCAACATTGTCTGCAATGCCGGACATGGTAGGCGATCTGCCGTGCCGCGCACGCCTTAAAGAATCGCGTGGCGCCCTAGGAGCCTGGGTCGGTAAATGGCTCGGCGGGTCCACCGGTGCTGCGCGGCATGGTCGGTTTCATTGTGCGGTCAGGGTGGGGATTTCGGCATTTCGTCGCCGTGAGCGCACTTCAACGTCGTG
>NZ_JBKQQD010000105.1:0-5416 GCF_052144515.1 Mycobacterium sp.
CTACTCTTCTTCACGGCGGTCCCCTTGCTGTTGGTGTTCTTTGGCGGAACGCCCGACACCTACCACACGGCAGGAATCAAGCGGGGGACCGCCACCTCAACTTCCACGAGACCCGGGACAACCTCCCTCGATGCTGACCCCGAAGGTACGCGCAAAGGACGGCATCGCCGGCGAGATGACACCGTAGCCGAGCGCGATCATGATGTTCGCCCAGCTGAGGATCCAGACTTCGCGCGGTAGGCGCGTAGATCGGGACCCGCGCCCCCCGGGCAAGTAGGTCGGAGGGATCGGAGGGACAAAGTCACCCGATGACTTTATTAACCACCTCGCGCGCGGCTTCTTGCACCTCGGCCAAATGCTCGGGTCCGTTGAAGGACTCCGCGTAGATCTTGTAGATGTCCTCGGTGCCCGAAGGCCGTGCGGCAAACCACGCGTTGGCTGTCGTCACCTTCAGTCCGCCCAGCGGCGCACCGTTGCCCGGCGCGGCGGTCAGCTTCGCGGTGATCGGCTCGCCGGCCAGCTCGGTGGCGGTCACCTGATCGGCCGACAACTTGGACAGCCGGGCCTTCTGGTCCCGGTCGGCGGGCGCGTCCACCCGCGAGTAGAACGGTGTGCCGTATTCGTCGGCGAGCTCCTGATACCGCTGTGATGGCGTTTTGCCCGTGACGGCCAGGATCTCCGAGGCCAACAAAGCAAGGATGACGCCGTCCTTGTCGGTGGTCCACACCGATCCGTCGCGGCGCAGGAACGATGCGCCGGCCGACTCCTCGCCGCCGAAGCCGATGGTGCCGCCGATCAGGCCGTCGACGAACCATTTGAACCCGACCGGCACCTCGACCAGCTTGCGGCCCATTCCGGCGACCACCCGGTCGATGATCGACGAGCTGACCGCGGTCTTGCCGACGGCGATGCCGTCCGGCCAGGACGGCCGATGGGTATAGAGGTAGTCGATGGCCGCCGCCAGGTAGTGGTTCGGGTTCATCAGCCCCGCGTCCGGGGTGACGATGCCGTGGCGGTCGGAGTCGGCGTCGTTGCCGGTGGCGATCTGGTAGCGATCCCGGTTGGCGATCAGCGAGGCCATCGCATCCGGCGAGCTGCAGTCCATCCGGATTTTGCCGTCGTGGTCGAGCGTCATGAACCGCCACGTCGCATCGACGAGCGGATTGACGACGGTCAACTCGAGCTTGTGCCGCTCGGCGATCGCGGCCCAGTAATCAACGCTGGCCCCGCCGAGCGGGTCCGCGCCGATCCGGACTCCTTCTTTGCGGATCACGTCGACATCCACCACATTCGGCAGGTCGTCCACATAGCTGTCCATGTAGTCGTGGCGTCGGGCGGTCTGTAGTGCCCGGGCCAACGGCACGCGCTTCACCCCTGAGCCGTCGCGCAGAATCTCGTTGGCGCGCTTGGCTATTGCGTTGGTCGCGTCGGTGTCCGCGGGACCACCATTGGGCGGGTTGTACTTGAAGCCGCCGTCGTAGGGCGGGTTGTGCGACGGTGTCACGACGATCCCGTCGGCCAGCGCCTCGGTGCGACCGCGGTTGTAGGTGAGGATGGCGTGGCTGACCGCCGGGGTCGGCGTGTACCGGTCGGCCGAGTCGATCATGGCGACGACCTCGTTGGCGGCCAGCACCTCCAGCGCCGATACCCATGCCGGTTCCGAAAGGCCATGTGTATCACGGCCAATGAACAACGGGCCGGTGGTGCCGTGGGCGGCGCGGTATTCGACGATGGCCTGGGTGATCGCGAGGATATGCGCCTCGTTGAACGCTCCGTTGAGCGCCGAGCCGCGATGGCCCGAGGTGCCGAACGCCACCTGCTGGGCGACGTCGTCGGGATCGGGTTGTAGCGAGTAGTAGGCCGTTACCAGATGGGGCAGATCGACAAGGTCTTCGGGCAGGGCCGGCTGGCCGGCGCGCGGGTGGGCCATGTCTACCGATTCTGCCCTTGCTCCACTCTCATGTCGCTCTATGCTGCGAAGCGTTCACCGGCCGGAAAGGATTTGAACAGTGGCAAACCACGACTATCGCGAGTTGGCCGCGATTTTCGCCGGTGGAGCGCTTGGCGCCGCCGCCCGCGCGGCGCTGGCCACCGTCATGGCTCCCGATCCGGCGCGTTGGCCGTGGCCGACGTTCATCGTCAACATCATCGGCGCCTTCCTGGTGGGTTATTTCACCACCCGACTGCTGGAGCGGTTGCCACTGTCGAGCTATCGGCGCCCGATGCTGGGCACCGGATTCTGCGGCGGGTTGACCACTTTCTCGACGATGCAGGTCGAAACGGTGAGGATGATCGAACATGGCCATTGGGTGCTGGCCGCCAGCTACACCGTTGTCAGCGTCGCATTGGGATTGCTGGTGGTGCACCTGGCCACGGTCTTGGTGCGCCGGGTGCGGGTGCGCGGATGAGCACCGCGCCCGCAAACATCGCCGTCTGGGCCGGCGTCCTGCTCATCGGCGGAATCGGCTCGGTGACCCGCTTCCTGGCGGATCGCGCGGTTTCGCGCCGCGCGGCCTGGCCGTTTCCGTTGGGCACGCTGGCGGTGAACGTCAGCGGCGCCGCGCTGCTGGGGTTCCTGGGCGGCCTGGCGCTGAGCAAGGATGCGGCCCTGCTGGCTGGCACCGCGTTCGTCGGCGCGTACACCACCTTCTCTACCTGGATGCTGGAAACCCAACGGCTGGGCGAGGAGCGCAGAATGTGGACGGCGGTTGCCAATATCGTCGTCAGCGTCGCACTCGGCCTGGCCGCGGCGCTGCTCGGACAATGGGTGGCGGAGCAGACATGAACCAGCCGTGCTTGAAGTTGACCACTTACTTCGCCGAGCGGCAGCGCCCGGTCGGCGGCGGCCGCCGCTTCCTGGCGGACTCGATGCTGGATTTGTTCGGCGCCAATGACGTCGCGACCAGCGTGATGCTGCGCGGCATCGCGAGTTTCGGGCCGCGCCACGAACTGCGCACCGATCTGTCGCTGAGCCTGTCCGAGGATCCGGCGGTGGCGGTCGCCGCCGTGGACGTCGAGCCCAAGATCCGCTCCCTGGTCGGCGATGTAGCCGCGATGACCGACCGCGGGCTGATGACCCTGGAACGCGCGCGGCTGGTCACCCGGGATATGGGCGCCGACGCGCTCAGCGACTTCGACAGCCACAATGGCGACGCCGCGAAGCTCACCGTCTATGTGGGCCGTCAGGAGCGCGTTGGCGGGAAACTCGCCCAGTACGCGGTATGCGATCTGCTCTATCGACACGGATTTGCCGGTGCCATAGTGCTTCTCGGTGTCGACGGCACGGCCCACGGCGAGCGCCAACGCGCCCGCTTCTTCGGCCGCAACGTCAACGTTCCGCTGATGATCATCGGCATCGGGACGACCACGCAAGTCTCAGCCGCCGCAACCGAACTCGCCGCCCTGGTGCCCGACCCGTTGCTGACTGTCGAACGAGTCCGACTTTGCAAACGCGACGGTGAGCTATTCGCGCGTCCTCAACAGCTGCCGGCGACGGATGAAAACGGGCGCCCCCTGTGGCAGAAGCTGATGGTGTACACCGCCGAAGGCACCACACACGACGGGCTGCTGCCGATCCACCGCGCCATCGTCCAACGACTGCTGCATTCCCGAACTGCCCGCGGGGCAACGGTGCTGCGCGGCGTCTGGGGATTTTACGGCGACCATAAACCGCACGGGGACAAGCTATTTCAGATCGCGCGCAGGGTGCCGGTGACCACAATCGTCGTCGACACACCGGAGGCGATCGCGCGCAGCTTCGACGCCATCGACGAGCTGACCACCCACCACGGGCTGGTTACCAGTGAGATGGTTCCGGCCGCGCTGTCGCTCGACGAATCAGAGCGGCTCGGCGACATCACGCTGGCAGAACACGACTACTGAGGCAGCACTCTCATCCACTGCTCGGCCAGCGCCGAAACCCACCCGGTCGCCGCCTCCGGCCGATCGGGCGGGACTCCACCAGGACCAATTCGTCAACGCTCAGCTCGGCAAGCTCATCGAGATCCCCAACTTTCGGGCTGCGCAAGGCCACGGCCAGCCGCAGCTCGGCGCGGTCGCGTCCCGACTCGGCACACAGTTGATCCAGCTTGCCGACCCGTTCACGCACCGCCCCCACGCCGTCGAGGTTAAAGCCGTACCAACCGTCGCCCCATGCGGCTACCCGTCGCAATGCCCCGTCGCTATTGCCCCGACCACGACCGGGATGCGACGGTCGCGAACCGGCTTGGGATTAACCCGGATCGAGTCGAAGCCGACGAACTTCCCATCGAACGAGGCGACATCGTCGCGCCACAGGGTGCGCATCGCGGCCACGTATTCCGCCGTGCGGGTCGCGCGATGCTCGAACGGCACCGCGAGAGCGGCGAACTCTTCCCTGGACCACCCGACGCCCACACCGAGTGTCAACCGGCCGCCACTCAACCGATCCAGGCCGCGGCCTGCTTGGCCACCACCACGGGATTGTGCTCTGGCAGCAGCAGCACGCCGGTCGCGATGCCGATCCGTGACGAGGCGGCGGCGGCAAAGCTCAGCGCGATCATCGGGTCAAGCCAATCCGCCTGCGCCGGAACCGCGATGACGCCGTCGTCGGAGTAGGGGTAGCGCGACTCGGATCGGTCGACCATCACAACATGCTCGCCCGCCCACAGGGTGGCAAAGCCGCAGCTCTCGGCGGCCGACGACCGCGTCGATCACCGCCCGTTGGGCGCCGGCGCCGATTCCCAAGGCAGGCAATCCCAGTCGCATGTCAGCGGCTTTTCAACAGCTTGGCCAATACGGCGGCGTGACTACCCGCTACCTCCCGCGTGGCGGTGACCAGGGTGACGACGCCGCGCTTGGTCAGCTGGCGCAGCTCGTCGAGCGCCGGGTTGCCAGATAGCTCCGCCGCATAACGCGCCGCGAATTCGTCGAACCGCTCCGGCTGGTGGTGGTACCACTCACGCAGTTCCTTGGACGGCGCAACGTCTTTGCACCAGGTTCCGACCCGTGGGTCGCCCTTGCGGATTCCTCGCGGCCAGATGCGATCGACCAGGACACGCTGTCCGTCGTCGGGGCCGACGTCTTCGTAGATCCGAGCCGTGCGGATCTGGTGCTTCGTGGCCATGCTTGTTCCATCTCCTCGATGACTGCTGTGCCGTCCAACATAAATTGTCGGTGGGTTCGCTTAAGATCGAATGTATGTTCGAACACCTGGTTGCGATCGATCCGGCAGCTGACGAATCGGCGCTGATCGTGCGCATAGCCGAGCTAGAGCGAGTCAAATCGGCGGCCGCGGGGGGTCAGGCTCGCGCGGCCGCCGCCTTGGACTCGGCACGTCGCGCGGCCGAAGCGGCGGCCGGTGTGCCCGCCGCCCGCCGCGGACGTGGTCTGGCCAACGAGATCGCGCTGGCCCGACGAGACTCCCCTGCCCGCGGAG
>NZ_JBKQQD010000106.1:0-133333 GCF_052144515.1 Mycobacterium sp.
AAGACCTCGGGTTTGACTCGCTGACCGCTGTCGAGCTGCGCAACCGCCTGAAAACCACCACCGGACTAGCCCTGTCACCCACCCTGATCTTCGACTACCCCACCCCCACCGCAGTGGCCCGCCACCTACTGGACAACTTCCAGGGCGACGGCACCGGCAACGATCCGGTCGTCAATGAGGAAGGCATTCGACAGATCTTGACGTCGATACCTATTTCACGGCTGCGCGAAGCCGGGATTCTGGATAGCTTGCTGGGTCTGGCGGATTCACCGGGATCGGCAGTGACAACAGAAGCCGAGATTCCGACGCCCGCTTCAATTGACAGCATGGATGTGGAAACCTTGGTCAAACACGTTACCGATAATTACTCGAGTCAGAAGTGATTAGGCGAAGGGCCGGCGGATGAAGATCGTCGTAACCGGGGCAGGCGGCGTCGTTGGTCGTGGAGTCGCGTCCAGGCTGCACAATGCTGGCCACAACGTGGTTGGCTTGGCCCGTCGACGTCCCGATAGCTGCTCTCTGGCAATGGATTTCGCCGAAGCAGATATCTGCGACGCGAAAGCGGTCCGGCGTGCCGTCACAGGCGCAGAGGCTGTTGTCCACTGTGCTGGGGGTTCCGCCCGTGGGGTGGCCCGCGATGTCAACGCCGCTGGCGCGACTAATCTGCTTGAGGCGATGACGATCTCCGGTTCCCGGCGGATCGTTTTCGTCTCGTCCGCACAGGTCTACGGCACACTTGCGGACCGGACCGCCCCACTGACCGAGGACGAGGTCCCGGCCCCGGCAGTCGAGGCGATGATAGCCGAGGCCGGTGTCGAATGGGTCGCGGTCCGTTCGGCGTTGGTGCTTGGTCGCGAAGTAGACAATGCTCTGCTCCGATTGTTGGCCACTCCGATGCTGCTCGACGTCGCGAGCTCCGGGGATCACCCGCTACAGGTCGTGCACACCGATGACATACAAAGACTCCTGGTCCGCGCGGTCCTGGATGACGACGTCGAAAGCGGCGCCGTCAACCTTGCCGCGCCCGGGGTTCTGACCCTCAAGGAGCTGGCGGCGACCATCGGACGTCCGCTGGTGCGGCTTCGTCTAGGGATGCTGCGTCGTGCGCTCTCGCTATTGCCAGGGCCCGAATGGGTTCTGCCACTGAACTTTTCACTGATGGACACCACGCGGCTGGAAAATGCGTGGGGATTCGAGCCGGTTTGGAGCGCACACGAATGCGCGGCTGATCTCAGGCTCGCGGTGCGCGGACGGGTATCTTTTGCCGGGAGAACGATATCGGTGCCATGGCGAGTGGGCCGTGTTGACGGCATTCCGGCGGTCGAAGGCGCCGCAGTCGACGGAGTCATGCCAGTGCCGGCTGGCCCCGAGGGTCGCAACGGTGAGTTCGATACCCCGATCGACCCGCGCTTTCCGACCTTCGTCGCGACGAACCTGGCCGAGGCGCTGCCCGGACCTTTCTCACCGTCGTCCGCGTCGGTGACGGTACGGGGCGTGCGCGCCGGTGGGGTGAGGATCGCCGCGACGCTGCGGCCTGGAGGTGTGGTGCAGCGCGAGATGGGCTCGCGAACCATCGGAGTATTCGCGCACCGACTGTATGGAGGAGTGACCTCCGTGCACTTTATGAGCGAAATCGTGCCGTTCGCCAACACATCAACGATACTCGGCCAGTTCTTCGGTCCCACGATCGCCGCCATTCCGCTGTTCGGCGCGGAGCCTCCCCCGCGCGAATCCCGCAGCGCCGCAGGACAACTGCGCGACATCCTGATTTATGGCGCGAAATTCGTGGGGATCAGCGCGGGATCCATCCGCGACACCAGGGATTTCGTCGCCGATATCGACCGGTTGGAGCGATCTGTTGGCCAAGACTTCACCGATATGAGCGACCAGCAGCTGCTCAGCCAGATCGCTTTGACGCGCGACCATGCCGTTCACGGCTGGGTCTTGGCGTCGGCGTCGATCTTGTTGTGCACGGCCCACGGCTTTTTCCTGCGTCGTTTGACCGGACATGACATTACGCCGATGGCCGGGCCGGATCTGGTGAGTGCGCACGCGCTGGATGCGGTACGCCGGTTGGTGGCTCTGGCCCAACGCGATCCCGTCGTGACAGAACTCCTGACCGAGCCAGGCGAGCATCTTGACGTGCTGCGCGAGCAGGTACCCGAGTTCTATGCCGCTTTCGCCGCCGAGTTGGCATCTATCGGGCATCGCGGTCCGGCCGAAGCGGAGATGCAGTCGAGCACCTACGCCGATAACCCTGAACTCTTCATCCGGATGGTGGCAAAGTCGCTGGGTGCCCCAGCGCCCGTGACACCTCAAGGTCCGCGGATCCCGATCCTGGCCCGCCCGATTGCCACGCTCGCCGCGCAACAACTGCGAGATCGTGAAGTGCGTCGCGACAAGGTGATTCGTGCCATCTGGGTGTTGCGGCTGATGCTGCGCGAATACGGGCGCAGGCTCACCGCCGCCGGGGTCTTCGAGACCGCAGAAGACGTATTCTATCTGCTCGTCGACGAGCTTAATTCGTTGCCGCCCAATGTCTCTGACGTCGTGGCGCGGCGTCGCGCCGAGCAGCGTTCGCTGGCTGCGGTATACCCGCCGCTGGCTTTTTCTGAAAGCTGGCGGCCGGCAGACACGTCGGTGCCGGTACTGGCCGTCGGCGAGACCATGTA
Organism: Mycobacterium sp.; assembly: GCF_052144515.1. Classification (GTDB taxonomy): domain Bacteria; phylum Actinomycetota; class Actinomycetes; order Mycobacteriales; family Mycobacteriaceae; genus Mycobacterium. Next base: position 2,673 of record NZ_JBKQQD010000106.1, read on the forward strand.
TGGCCGCGGCATCTGCGGCGGACGAGTCCGTGGTCGCGTGCGCATCGTCCGCCCGGAGACAATCGACGACCTACAGCCAGGTGAGATTCTCGTCGCCGAGGTCACCGACGTCGGGTATACGCCCGCCTTCGCCTATGCCGCGGCCGTAGTGACCGATCTCGGTGGTCCGATGTCACACGCGGCTGTGGTAGCAAGGGAATTCGGCGTTCCGTGCGTTGTCAACGCCGACGGCGCCTCGAGGCGGCTTCCGGGGGGATCGGTTGTCGAAGTGGACGGCGCCACCGGCGAGATCCGCGTCATCGAACTGGGTTCAGCGATCGTGACCTGAGTTATCTGCTTGCCTCGGTCTGCGGGCGTGCTTCACCGGTCCGGACATGACCGCGCAACCAGGCGATCGGATGCGGTGCCCACCAATTGGCGCGGCCCAGCACATGCATGAACGCGGGAACCAGCAGCATGCGCACCAGGGTGGCATCCATGAGCACCGCCAACGTGAGACCCAGTCCAAACATCCGCACGATGGACACCTGGGCAGCGATCAGTGCCGCGAACGAAATCGACATCACCAAGGCCGCGGCCGTCACCACGCGGGCGACGCGAGCCAGGCCCAGGGCGACGCTCTCGTCGTTGTCGGCGCGGGTCTGACCACTTTGCAACCAGTACTCGTTGATACGAGAGATCAGAAACACCTCGTAATCCATCGACAGCCCAAACGCGACGCAGAACAACAAAATCGGGATATTCGGCACCAACGTGCCGGTGACAGTGGTACCGAGTCCGCCGAGGTGGCCGTCCTGGAAAACCCAGACCAGCGCGCCGAATGCGGCGGTAAGCGATAAGGCGTTGAGTAGCAACGCCTTCAACGGCAGCACAACGCTGCGGGTCAGCAGGAACAGCTGCACAAAGGTGACGGTCGCGATCACCCCCAGCACTAACGGCAGGCGAGCGTTGATCGTCGCCGCGCTGTCGTGGGTGATCTGAGCGGTCCCGGTCAGCTGGACACGCTCGCCGGAAGGTCCCGGCACCACGTGCAAGCTGTCGAGCTGGCTCTCGGAGGCCGCGGAGAATAGCGGCGCTGTGCTGGACACGGTCAAGAAGGCGCTGCCATCGGCCATCGCGGTGGGGGCGGTGGGCGGCCCCACCCGCGCACCGTGTACGTAGGAGCCGACAGGCGCCGACACGGAGGACACGTCGGCGACCCGAGACAGCTGCGCCGCGTAGCGCGCCAGCTCAGCGGTGCTGACATCACCGCTGCGGGGGATGACCACGGTCACCGCGGAGGCGGGGTCGCTCGGGAAGTTCTCGCGCAGCTGGTCGCCTACTTGGCGTGTGGAGGCCGAGCCGGGTAACACCCGATCGTCGGGGAATCCCCATCGCACGCCGAGGAACGGCGCACCCAGCAACACCAGCAGCGCGATCAGCGGAAGCCCGACCAACACGGCCCGGCGCATCACGAACTTCGTCAGCCGGTACCAGAAGAGTTGTTGCAACGGCCGGGGCGCCGGGTCTGGGCGGCGCAGCAGCCGACGGCCCAAACGTCGCACGTCCAGCGCATCGATGCGGTCGCCGAGCAGCACGATGGCGGCCGGCGCCACCAACAACGCGGCCACCGCCGTCAGCGTCACCACCGCAGCACCGGCGAAGGCGAACGATTTCAGGAAATACATCGGGAACAGCGCCAGCGCGCCCATCGAGAAGGCGACGGTCAACGCCGAGAACAACACGGTGCGGCCCGCGGTCGCCATGGTGCGGGTCAGCGCCGTGTCGAGGGCCGCGCCGTCGGCCCGCTCTTCGCGGAACCGGCTGATGATCAGCAGTGTGTAGTCGAGCGCCAATGCCAGGCCCAGTGCGACGGCGAGGTTCAGCGCGAAGATCGACACCTCGTTGGTCAACGCGATGGTGCGGAGCACGGCGGTCGTGCCCGCGATCGCCAACAGGCCCACCGCCACCGGCAACGCGGCCGCCAACAGCCCACCGAACACCCAGACCAGCACCAGGAAGCTGAGCGGGATCGCGATGGATTCCATCACCAGCAGATCCTGTTTGGTTTGCGTATTGATCTGCACGTAGGCCATCGCGGGGCCGCCGGCGCGGACCGTGACACCGGCGTGGGGCACAACCAGCTGCCGAACCAACGCTTTCGCGTGCTCTTGTCCCTGGCTGCCACCGCCGGAAATGGCGGCGATGACAAGCCCGGATTTGCCGTCCTTGCTGGTCAGCGCCGCCGCACCGGCCGGTGGGGCCGTCCAGGTCGAACTCAGCGCACCGACAAACGGCGAATGGTGCAGCTGTTCGACGATATCGGTCGCGACGGTCCGCGCCGCCGCGCTATGCACGCCCCCTTCGGCGGTGATCATGAAGATCAACTGCAGGTCGCCCTGACCGAACTTGTCAGCCAGTAGCCGGCCGGCGCGCGACGACTCGGCCGCCGGGTCCTGAAGGCCGCCGGCCGACAGGTTCTTTGTGACCGAGGAGCCGTACCAGCCGGCCCCTACGGTGAAGAGCACCGCCACCGCGACGATCAACCCCGGCGCAGCGATCGCCAGACGCGCTAACCGGTGCAGCACGGCATTCCTCACTTAGGCCGTAAATGGTTCCCACCACCTAAGTACCACGCCCCCCGAGGCAACGTGCCGCGCCACACCTGCTTCCGACAGGGGCTGGCCTCCCGGGCTGCCGCTAGCTGACCCTAGTTTTCCAGGGTGTAGCCCATCGGCATCAGCACGCTCTTCTGCTGGGTGAAGTGCTCGACGCCTTCCGGGCCGTTCTCGCGGCCGATGCCGGAGTTCTTGTAGCCGCCGAACGGACAGCACGGATCGAACGCGTACCAGTTGATCGCGTACGTCCCGGTGCGGATCTGCTCCGAGATCTCAATGCCGCGTGGCACATTGGTGGTCCACACGCTGCCGGCCAGCCCGTACGCCGAGTCGTTGGCGATCTTGATCGCCTCGTCCTCGGTGTCATACGGAATGATGCTGAGCACCGGACCGAAAATCTCCTCCTGGGCGATCGTCATCTTGTTGTCGACGTCGGCGAACACCGTGGGCTGCACGAAGAATCCGCTGTCCAGTCCCTCGGGACGGCCGCCCCCGCACACCAGCCGCGCGCCCTCCTCGACGCCCTTGGCGATGTAGCCCTCGACCCGGGCGCGCTGCTTCTCCGAGATCAGCGACCCGATCTGGGCGGCCGGGTCCGACGGCGTCCCGACCGGCAGCGCCTGCACGAAGGTACTGACCGCGTCCACGATTTCGTCGTACCGCGAGCGTGGCGCCAGGATGCGGGTCTGGGCCACGCACGCCTGTCCGGTGTTCATGATCCCGGAGAACACCAGCATCGGGATCGAGGCAGCCAGGTCGACGTCGTCGAGCAGGATGGCCGCCGACTTGCCGCCGAGCTCCAAGGTGCATGGCTTGAGCATCTCCGCCGCACGCTGGCCGATCTCCTTGCCCACGGCCGAGCTGCCGGTGAAGGAGAAGATGTCGATGTCCCGGTTGGACGTCAGCGCCTGGCCGGTCTCGATGCCGCCGGGCACCACCGACAGCACACCCTCGGGCAGGCCGGCCTCGGCGAACACCTCCGCGAAAGCGTTTGCGCTCAAAGGTGTTTCGGCGGCCGGCTTGAGCACGACCGTGCAGCCGGCCAGCAGCGCCGGGCCCAGCTTGTTGATCGCAAGGAACAGCGGCACGTTCCACGCCACGATCGCACCCACCACACCGATCGGCTCACGATGGACGATGGTCTGCCCGTAGCCGCCGTTGCGGATCTCCTGCCACTTGACCTGTTCGACGGCGGGGCCGGCGAAGAAGTTCATCGCCCCGATTCCGCTCATCCACTGCATCGTCTCGACGGAGGTCGGCGGCTGGCCGGTCTCGAGGCCGAGCAGCTTGATAAATCCGTCCTTGCGCTCCTCCATCAGCTTGAGCGCGTTGGCAATAACGGCTGCGCGCTCCTTCGGCGGCGTCGTGGGCCAGGGTCCGCTGTCGAATGCGGCGCGTGCCGCGGCGACCGCGGCGTCAACGTCGGCCGCTGCCGCCAGCGGCACCTTGCCGACGTACTCGCCGGTGGCCGGACAGTGCACCTCGATGACTTCGGAGGTCGACGGCTCGGTCCACTTGCCGCCGATGAAGAGTTTGTCGTATTCGGTCTTGGCTTGGGTCTCGGTGTCGCTCATGGCCGCCACCCTACCCAAGCCGAAGCGAAACGAGAACATGTTCATTCTTGTGGCTGGAGCACCAGCACGAGATTGCTGACCGCGAACTCGCGCAGCACCGGCACCGACGTCAGCCACCACGCCCATCGGGGGTGGTAGCGCGGGAATGCGGCTATCGCCGCCCCGGTGTTCTCGGCCCAGTTCAGGCCCTCGGCGGCGGACACCGCGAACAACGACGACCCGTAGTTGTTTTTCGCGGGGTGACCGTGTTTGCGGGCATACCGGGCCGCGGCGCGCTCGCCGCCCAGGTAGTGGGTCAGGCCCATCTCGTGCCCGCCGAACGGGCCCAGCCAGACGGTGTAGGACAGCACCGCCAGGCCGCCCGGCCTGGTCACCCGCAGCATCTCGGCGCCGAGCCGCCACGGCCGCGGCACGTGTTCGGCGACATTAGACGACAGGCAGATGTCCACCGAGTCATCGGCGAACGGCAGCGCCATGCCCGACGCGCGCACGAAGTCGCCCGCCCCCCGACCGACAGCCGGGCCGGCCGCGTGGATCTCGCTCGGGTCGGGTTCGACGCCGACGTAACGGACACCTGCATCGCCAAACGCCGTCGCGAAGTATCCGGGCCCGCCGCCGACGTCGAGCAGCGTGCGGCCGACCGGGGGTTCCCCGTGGATGCCCTGCCACAGATCACCGACCATCGCCGCGGTGTCGGCTGCCAGTGCGCCGTAGAACCGGGCCGGGTCGGACTGTTCGTAGCGGAACTCCGACGCCAGCCGCACCGAGCGGGCAAGCGTTGCCCGCTGCGCGAAGAGGTCGGTCACGGCCACTGGGCAACCCTACGGTCGGCGAAACGTGAAGCAGCGCTAAGCCTGTTGGTCGTGCCTTTGCAGATACGGGGCCAAGCCGAATTTCTCGACGAGCGTCAGCCAATCCGCCCCCGAGACCGAAAAGTCGGGAGGTTCATTCACCCGCTGACGCACGTTGCCCGGCCAGGAAAAGCGACGGTCCAAGCCCCCGACGGTGTCACGACATCCGATGCTTAGCGGTTGCACACCAGGAATGGATACGACCAGGACGGGGGTCGTGGACATTGACTCGGCCGTCCTCTGCTCGAACATGCGGCCCACGATTTGGTCGGGCGATCCGAGCGCGGACCACCCGTATCGGAATTGGTACGTTTCCGGTGTCGCGCTCACCTGCGCCACCCGCCCCGAGGCCACCAGCGTATTGCTGTTCGGGTCGACCACCTGAATTGCATCTGCGCCCACGTCAATGGCTAGGCGAGGTTGGTTGAGTGATTTCAGGAATTGTTGTTTTCGCCGCATTGCGAATGGCCCCATCTGCTGGATCAACAGCGGGCTGGGGAACAGCAGGCACCGAATCGGTTCCCCCGGAGCGGCCGGGCGTGCATCCAGCCTCTGATTACTCTGGCGGCCGGCCATTGTGAGAATCTCACCAAAGTCTGTGGCCGCCACCCAGGCGTCGACATCCACCGGCAGGCCGTAGCCGGCGTCGGGCGCTTCGAGCCGGGTTCCAGCAGCAACGCGATAATCTCGGCCGCCGAGGACGAAGCGGTGCTGGCCACAGTGCAGGTGCAGCGTCGTACCCATCGTCATACCGCCAGATACCCCCCACACGCCCAGCTTCGCGTCGGTGAACGGATATACATCACTCGGCCGCTTACTGACAGTCAGGGCATCGCTTGTGACGTCGATGAAAATCTTTCCGTGTTGAGACCGTTAGACCACCAGTACCAGCCGGCGACACCGCCAAGAAGGACAACCACAAAGCCGTAGCGGATTACCACATCCATGATCTCGGCGAGAGGTCGTGACCCGCCGCGCATGATGTGCGACTGCACACCCATGTACAGCCCGCCGAAGACGGCACAAAACGCGAGGATCGCGACCACCATGACGAGGTAAGACCTGACGGGGTGGTTTTGCCACGCAGGTGTCGTCTTGGAGGCCATTTTCGAGCCCCAGAACGGAGGATGCGCCACAAACCTGCGCGACGCAGCCGACTCATTGCTGATGCTCATCGTGAAACGATCCCACTGTCGGATCGGCCCCGTAAAGACGTAAAGATTTGCGTATTGAGCCGGAGCGCTGGTCGCGCCGTTTCGCGGTGCCCAACACCGTCTAGGCTGTCGAACAATGTCTGGTCTCCGCTCCGTGTTGCTGCTGTGCTGGCGCGATACCGGGCACCCGCAGGGCGGCGGCAGCGAAACATACTTGCAGCGCGTCGGCTCGCAACTCGCGGCGTCGGGCATCGACGTCACGCTGCGCACAGCCCGCTATGCCGGTGCGCCGCGCCGCGAAATCGTCGACGGCGTGCGAATCAGCCGCGCCGGCAGCCGCTATTCCGTTTATGTCTTGGCCTTGCTGGCGATGGTCGCTTCGCGCATCGGACTCGGGCCGCTGCGACGAGTGCGCCCCGACGTCGTCATCGACACCCAGAACGGTTTGCCGTTCCTGGCGCGGCTGGTGTACGGCCGGCGGGTGGTGGTGCTCGTGCATCACTGCCATCGCGAGCAGTGGCCGGTGGCCGGGCCGGTGCTCGGTCGGCTCGGCTGGTTTATCGAGTCGCGGTTGTCGCCCAGGGTGAACCGCCGCAATCAGTACGTGACGGTGTCGCTGCCGTCGGCCCGCGACCTGTTCGCGCTGGGCGTCGACAACGAGCGGATCGCGGTGGTGCGCAACGGTCTCGACGAAGCGCCGGCGCAAACGTTGTCCGGCCCGCGCGCGGCCGCACCGCGACTGGTGGTGCTCTCGCGACTGGTGCCGCACAAGCAGATCGAGGATGCGCTGGAGGCGGTCGCCGAGCTGCGGGAGCGGATATCGGGCCTGCACCTCGACATCATCGGAGGCGGATGGTGGCGGCAGCGACTCGTCGACCATGCGCACCGGCTCGGCTTGTCCGACGCGGTGACGTTCCACGGCCACGTCGATGACGTGACCAAACACCTTGTGCTGCAAAGCTCTTGGGTCCATGTGCTGCCCTCACGCAAGGAGGGCTGGGGTCTGGCGGTCATGGAGGCCGCCCAGCACAACGTGCCTACCGTCGGCTACCGCTCCTCCGGCGGACTGTGCGACTCGATCGTCGACGGGGTCACCGGGATATTGGTGGACAACCACGCCGAGCTGGTGGATCGCCTTGAGCGGCTACTGTGCGACCCGGTCCTGCGTGACCAGCTCGGCGCCAAGGCGCAGGCGCGCAGCGTCGAGTTCTCCTGGACGCAAAGCGCCGACGCGATGCGCACCGTGCTGCAAGCCGTGCAAGCCGGCACGCTAGTCAGCGGCCTGGTTTAGCACTCGGTGTCGCAGCAGCCACACCAGCACCGGCGGCTTGATATCACCATCCGCTAATCGAAATCGAAGAGGCCGCCAAGTGGCCGGTCAAGCCTCCCCGAAAGTTTTTGGACCACCCACTGATTCATCGACACGTTCTGATCAGCGGCTTCGATGACGAGCTGCGCGTGCAACGCCGGCGAGGTCCTCACCACAAACTTGCCGCAGTATTGCCGTTCCGTTAGCGGCGCCGGCACTTCTTCACCATCTGCTTTCCGCTCGGCGATGAACTCGTTGACGGCTCGCTCGACAGCCGCAGTAGCCTCCCGCAGGGTCGGTGCCCATCGCGACAGCCACGGCAATTCGATACACCGGCTAACGTATTCGCCGTGCTCAGGCCACCATTCGGCGCGGTAGGTGTAGTGGTTCATCGTCGCGTGATATCGCATGCGCCATCAAGTTGCAGAAGGCACCACCTCCCCGCCGAGAGACTCAAGTGACTGTTGAGCCTCATGAGGTCCAATCCTCCTAACCCCAGCCGATCAATGGCTCGCCCCATGACGGAGCGTTTCACGGGGCGCGACGAACGTCACTTCAGCGTCGCCCTTACTCGCACCGCGCCTGCTCCACACCCAACCAACAACGCCAGCCACACCCAATCCGCGGCCATCGTCGCTCGGAGGCGGGCGGAAGACGCACCGGTCTCCCGTCCGCCGATCCGGTACAACGCCAGCCCGCGATCGTGGTACACCGGTGAGAGCCGGTCCAGGGTGCGTGCCGCCGCACCCATGTCACCGGGGGAGTCGGATTCGACGACCAGCCACGCCACCCCGGCCGACGCCAAAGCCGACGGGTCGGGCCCGGTCAGCAGCAACTCCTGCACCGCCCGGGCGTGAGCGCCCTCCCCGGGCACTGTCACCCCGGAAATGACCAGGTCACCGGTTGCCAGCACGTCACCACGGACCCAGCGCTGCAACGGATCGAGAACCGGCGCGGGAGCGGACCAGGCGAAGCGCCGCATGGTGCCGGCGGGCAACACCGCCACCGGGCCGGGTTGAGCGTTGATCGCCGCCGCCACGGCCGCCCACCCCGCCGGATAGTGCACCGGCTCCACGCGGCCCCACACCCCCCAGGCCAGGTCGGGCAGCGCCAGGATCAGCGCCAGGCAGCCGACCGACGCCGCCAGCGCGGGTTTGAGCCATCGGCGCAGCGTCACCACCGCGCCGGCGCCGGCAAGCGCGTATCCCGGTACCGCGAGCGCCACCCACTTCTGCCCGTCGCGCAACACCCCGAGACCAGGCGCGACGTCCACCACCGCACCCAACACGTGCAGGCCGGGCCCGGTCGCCAAACCCGCCGGCACGACGACGGCCACCGCCGCCAGCACCAGCAGCGGCACCGCCGCGGCGCGACGCACGACGGCCGGCAGGCCGGCCGCCACCACACCCAGCAGCACCGCGGCGGATGCCACCGCGAAAAGCGTTGTCCGCGAACCGGGTACGGCCTGGTCGTTCCAGATACCGCCGAGGCTGGCGAGGCTGACAAGGGTGCCGAGACCGGGCTCGGCGCGCGCCGCGAACGCTCTCACCCCGAGCTCGTTCGCCGCCATGTGCGCCGTCAACGACGAGCCCGCCACCGCTGCCGTCAGCCAGGGCAGCGCGGCCACCACCGCAACACCCAACGCCGCGGCCGCGCACGGCCAACGCGGCCTCCCCGCACCGGGCGCGACCACGCAGACCAGCGCCACCGTCGCGGCGAGCAGCAGTCCGGTCGGGGTCAGCCCGGCCAACGCGACCCAGAACCCGAGCCCGAAGAACCCGCCACCGGAAGACCGCAGCTCCAGCATCGCCGCCGCCACCCAGGGCAGGCAGCCGTAGCCGACCAGCAGGCTCCAATGACCCTGCAGCAGCCGTTCGGCGACATAGGGATTCCAGATCGCCAGCGTGATCGCGACGAACTGACCGCCGGCTCCCGCCGACGGCAGCACGAAGGCAACCAACCGGGCCGCGCCCCATCCCGCGAGCCACAACCCCAACACCAGCAGCGCCTTCACCACGACGCCGCCGTCGACGAGCGAAGAGGCCAGGGCCACGGCGAAATCTTGCGGCGTCGCCCGCGGAGCCGACGTCAGCCCCAAAGCGCTATCGGACAGATACGACCGCGGTGTGGACACCGCGTCGCGCAGCAGCAAGTACCCGGGCCTCAACAGCGGCGCAACCACGAGCAGCGCCAGGAACAACGCGTACCCCGGCCGGGCCATGCTGGCCCGCACAGAGCTAATCCCGTTCGGGCGGGCCGGGGCTCGACGGCCCAGGCCCCGGCTCCGGCGGCTCCGAATCGGGCGGGGCCGACTCTCCCGAACCCAGCTGGGGCGGGTCCGCCCCAGGTGGACTCGGATCCTCACGGAGATCGGGGCGCTGCGTGGGCAGCTTCTCGGTCTCGGCTTCGGCACCGGGTACTCGTTCCTCGGTGTGGCCGAAGTCTTGGTCGTCGCGGTCGCGGCCGGGATCGGTCAATGCGCTTTCGGTCCGCAGGCTGAACGAGGCGAGCAATGCGCCGCCGATCAGCGCGATCAAGCCGACCGCGGTGAACGTGATCGGCAGCACCCGCGACCACAGCGCCAGCCGGTCGCGTTCGTCGCGAGCGGAATTGACCTGGGATTCGACGGTGTCTTGCGTCGAGGTGACCTTGTAGTCGGCCAGCGTCAGCTCGGGCTTCAGCGGATCACGGGCGAAGTAGTGGTTGGCGTGCTCGGTTTCCTTGACGATGGTGCCCGACACCGGGTCCACCCAGAGGGTCCGCTGCGCGGCGTAGTAACGGACCATGGTGATCTGCTCCGCCGGGTCGCCACCCTGCAGGCCCCACATCGCCGCGGAGGCGGTGACTTTGCTGTCTTCTTGGCCGGGGTACAGCGACGGGTAGGCGACGGGAGCCGCCAGCGTGCCGTCGGCGTTGTAGCCGATGTTCTGGGTGAAGCGGTACGTGGTCAAACCGTTGATGTCCTCTTGGCCTTGGTAGTTGACGTCAAAGGCCTTCTGCGCGATCGGATCGAAATAGGGATACGTCTTCTTCTCGGTGTGGAACGGAAACCGGTAGGACAGCCCGTCGTGTCGTAGTGGCATGGCGGTCGGCGGGTTCTCGTCATTGATGGTGCGCGGTTTCTGGACCGAGCCGCCGGTGTGGGTGTCGTCCGAAACAGCCAGCGCGGTTTTGCGGTTGAGGGTGACGGTGTCGACGATCGCCAGCAGCAGTCCGCTGTCCTTTTGTTTATCGGTGCGCCGGACCGAGGTGCCGGCTTGAAGCGTGACCACATCGGCGTTGGCGGGCGACTCGACGGTGATCTGTTGCTGGGACACCAGCGGCACGTTCTGGTTGACGACGACGTGGTCACTGGACAGAGACGTCGAGTCGAGCGCCGTCGATGCGGTGCCGTCGCTGACCAACGTGGTGTCGATGTTGAGCGGGATCTTGGTGATCCTGCTGCTGGTGTACGTCGACAACAGCAGCGCGGCGATCAACAGGGCAGCTCCGAGTCCGATGGTTCCGCATGCGGCGAACCGCAACATGACGGCTCGGTTCACGTTGGTGTGACCTCCTTCGTCAGCCGCCGACCTGACCAAGCAGCGAAGCAAAACCCGTTCGACCCTAACAGCAACACGCGGCAGGCAGACTGTGATGGTGACCGGTGGCCAGCAGGTGGGTGGGACCCGCAGTTTCCTGCCCGCCGTCGAGGGTATGCGCGCCTGCGCGGCCATGGGTGTGGTGGTTACGCACGTCGCATTTCAGACGGGGCACTCCAGCGGTGTCGCGGGCCGGCTATTCGGCCGTTTCGACCTCGCGGTGGCGGTGTTTTTCGCGCTGTCGGGATTCCTGTTGTGGCGCGGGCACGCCGCGGCGGCACGAGACCCGGGCCTTAAGGATCTGCGGCCCGCCACCGGCCACTACCTGCGATCGCGGGTGGTCCGCATCATGCCGGCCTATGTGGTGGCCGTCGTGGTGATCCTGTCGCTGCTGCCCGACGCCGATCACGCAAGCCTGACGGTGTGGTTGGCAAACCTGACGCTGACCCAGATCTATGTGCCGCTCACCCTGACCGGCGGCCTGACCCAGATGTGGAGCCTGTCCGTCGAGGTCACCTTCTACCTGGCACTGCCGATCCTGGCGTTGTTGGCCCGCCGGGTCCCGGTACGCGTGCGGGTGCCGGCGATCGCCGCCCTGGGCGCCCTCAGCTGGGCCTGGGCCTGGGTGCCCATATGTTCGGGGCACACCCAGCTTGGGATCAACCCGCTCAACTGGCCGCCGGCGTTCTTCTCCTGGTTCGCGGCGGGAATGTTGCTGGCCGAGTGGGTCCACAGCCCGATCGGATTGCCGCACCGGTTGGCGCGCCGGCGGGTGGCGATGGCGGTGCTAGCGGTGCTGGCCTACCTGGTGGCGGCCTCCCCGTTGGCCGGCCCGGCGGGGCTGGCCGTGGGCAGCGACCTGCAGTTCGCGGTGAAGGCGGCCATGGGCTCGGTGGTGGCGTGGGCGCTGGTGGCGCCGTTGGTGCTGGATCGCCCCGACACTCCGCACCGGCTGCTGGGCAGCACCGCGATGGTGACGCTGGGCCGCTGGTCTTATGGCCTGTTCATCTGGCACTTGGCCGCGCTGGCCATGGTGTTCCCGGTGATCGGGACGTTCCCGTTCACCGGGCGGATGGCAGAAGTGTTGGTGTTGACGCTGATCTTCGGCTTCGCGATCGCGGCCGTCAGCTACGGCCTGGTCGAGTCGCCCGCCCGGGAAGCGTTGCGGCGCTGGGAGAAACGCACCCAGCCGGCGCCAACAGGCCAGGTCATCGATGCTGAGGCGGACTCAATCGCGCCATGATCTCGTCGCGCACCGCCGAGCGGCGTGCCTTGCCGGCGTCGTCGCGCAGCGGGGTGTCGACGAATTCGACGATGTGCGGCACCTTGTATGACGAAATACCTTCGCGCAGAAACTCTTTCACGCCTTCGGCATCCAGCGCCGAGCCGTCGGCCGTGTGCACCAGAGCGTACGGCACCTGGCCGAGATCACCGGAGTTCGGGTCGGGTACACCGACGACGAGGCACGACAGCACTTCTGGGTGCGCCGACAGTGCGCCCTCGACCTCGGCGGGGTAGACGTTGCGGCCGCCGACGGTGAACATGTCGACCCGGCGGTCCGACAGGTAGAGAAATCCGTCTTCGTCGAAATGGCCGAGATCACCCAGCGAGTCCCAGCCGTCGCGGCTCTTCGCCGTGGTGCCGACGTAGCGGTACGTCGGCGCGCTACCGGGGTTGGGCCGCATGTAGATCTCGCCGACCACCCCGGGCGGGCAGGGATTACCGTCGTCGTCGAGGACCTTCATCTCCCCGGCGACCACGACGCCGACCGAGCCCCGGTGCGTCAGCCACTGATCGCCGGAGATGAAGGTGAGCGCTTGTAATTCGGTGCCGCCGTAGAGTTCCCAGACGACTTCGGGACCGACGAGCTCAATCCATGCCTCCTTGACAGAAGGCGGGCACGGCGCCCCCATGTGCCAGAACCGTCGAAGCGACGACAAGTCGTAGGCCTGCGCGTCGGCGTGGTAGACCGGCAGCGTCCGCTGCATGATCGTCGGCACCGTCGTCAGGAACGTGACGCGGTGGTCGGTGATCAGCCGGAGGAATTGCTGCGGGTCGAACCGGCTCATCAACACCAGGTGGTGGCGCATCAGCAAAGCGATTGTCGCGGTGGTGAAGCCGGTGTTGTGGGACAGCGGGATCGGCACCAAGGTGGTGTCGCCCTCCTGCGCGCCGAGCGGATAGCCGATGGCGGCCGGTATCCGGCTGTCACCGCCGGATTCGATGAGCTTGGGCCGACCGGTGCTGCCGCCGGACCCCATCGCTTTCCACACCGGCGAGACCGCTTCGGGCAATGCGGCGTCGGACAATGCCGGATTGGAGGCCGGGTCAGGAGTGAAACCGGCTGGCACGCTTGGTATTTCCGGTTGGTCACGACCCACCAGCAAGGCGGGCGGCCGCAAGTCCAGCAGGCCCTGTAACTCCGCGTCCGGCAACCGTGCGGACAGGGGCTGCGGCACCGCGCCCAGCTTCCAGCACGCGACCGCGGCCTGGATCCACTCGATCGAGTTGGGCAGCACCATGGTCACGTAGTCGCCGACGCCGACGCCACGCTCGGCGTAGGCCCGGGCCAATCGGTTCGTCGACCGGTCGAGCTCGGCGCGGGTGATGGTCAGCCCATCGCAGGTGACTGCGGGCTCGTCGGGGGCGAGGGCGGCCAGCGCCGAAATCTGCGCGCCGATCGGTGGGATCGGCCCCGTCACTGATACCCGCCCTGACGCTCGAAGATGCGGCGCGGGTTGCCGACCAGCATGGTGTGCAGCTGCTCGTCGGTGACACCGCGTTGCTTGAGTGCGGGGATCACGTCGTTGTGGATGTGCAGGTAGTGCCAATTCGGCATGATCACCGGAACCGCTTCCTCGGGCAACGCGTCGAAGTAGCAGTTGGCGTCGTGCGAGAGCACCATCTTGTCGGCGTGCCCGCGCTCGCACATCGTCGCCACGGTGTTCACCCGGTCCTCGAACGGTGAGATCGCGTCGATGCCGAACCGGTCCATACCCAGGTAGGAGCCGGCGGTGACCAGCTCCTCGAGGTAGCCGATGTCGGTGCTGTCGCCCGAATGCCCGATGATCACCCGGCTCAGGTCCACGCCTTCCTCTTCGAAGATGCGCTGCTGCTCCAGTCCGCGCCGCAAACCCGCATGGGTGTGGGTGGAAATCGGCACCCCGGTGCGCTTGTGCGCCTGGGCGACGGCGCGCAGCACGCGCTCGACGCCGGGGGTGACGCCGGGTTCGTCGGTGGCGCACTTGAGGATCCCGGCCTTAATCCCGGTGTCGGCGATGCCCTGCTCGATGTCGCGCACGAACATGTCGGTCATGATCTCCGGGCCGCCCAGCAACCCGCCGGGTCCCTCGTAGTGGAAGCGGAACGGCACGTCGTTGTAAGTGTAAAGGCCAGTCGCCACAACGATATTCAGCTCGGTGGCCGCCGCCACCCGGGCGATGCGCGGAATGTAGCGGCCCAGCCCGATCACGGTGAGGTCGACGATGGTGTCCACGCCGCGGGACTTCAGCTCGTTGAGCCGACTGATGGCGTCGGCCACCCGCTTTTCTTCGTCGCCCCAGGCGTCGGGATAGTTCAGCGCGATTTCGGTGGTCATGATGAAGACGTGCTCATGCATGAGCGTGACGCCCAGATCGGCGGTATCGATGGTTCCGCGAGCGGTATTTAGTTCTGACACGTACCTGATGCTAAGTCGCTGCTGCCCCTAATTAGAAGGTTCACCAACAGGGTCGTTTGCAGTACGTTTCCCTCATGCTGCTCAATCCCAACCGGTTGCAACGCAAATACCCGGACGCGCGCTCGGGGGAGATCATGGCCGCGACGGTGGACTTCTTCGAGTCGCGCGGCAAGGCGCGGCTGAAGCACGACGACCACGAGCGCGTGTGGTACTCCGGCTTCCTCAACTTCATCGCCGAGGAACGCATTTTCGCGCCCCTGCTGACGCCAACCGAGTACGGCGCCGGCGATTGTCGTTGGGACACCTACCGGATCAGTGAGTTCGCCGAGATCATCGGCTTCTACGGGCTGAGCTACTGGTACCCCTTCCAGGTGACCGCGCTGGGCCTGGGCCCGATCTGGATGAGCAACAACGAGGACGCCAAGCGCAAGGCCGCCGCCCAGCTGGAGCAGGGCGAGGTGTTCGCCTTCGGCCTGTCCGAGCAACGACACGGCGCCGACGTCTACAAGACCGACATGATTCTGACCCCGTCGGAACACGGCTGGACCGCCAGCGGCGAGAAGTACTACATCGGCAACGCCAACGTGGCCCGGATGGTCTCGACCTTCGGCAAGATCGACGGGACCCCAGAAAACCCCGAGTACGTCTTCTTCGCGGCAGACTCCCAGCACGACCGCTACGACCTGCGCAAGAACGTCGTCAACTCGCAGAACTACGTGGCCAACTACGCGCTGCGCGACTACCCGGTCACCGAGGCCGACATGCTGCACCGCGGCATGGACGCGTTCCACGCCGCCCTCAACACCGTCAACGTGTGCAAGTACAACCTGGGCTGGGGCGCCATCGGCATGTGCACGCACGCCATGTACGAGTCGATCACCCACGCGGCCAACCGCTACCTGTACGGGACCGTCGTCACCGACTTCAGCCACGTGCGGCGGCTGCTGACCGACGCCTACGTGCGGCTGGTCGCGATGCGGCTGGTCGCCACCCGCGCCTGCGACTACATGCGCAGCGCGTCGGCCGACGACCGGCGCTACCTGCTCTACAGCCCGCTCACCAAGGCCAAGGTCACCAGCGAGGGGGAGCGGGTCATCACCGCGCTGTGGGACGTCATCGCCGCCAAGGGCGTGGAGAAGGACACCTTCTTCGAGACGGTGTCCCGCGAGATCGGCCTGCTGCCGCGGCTGGAGGGCACCGTCCACATCAACATCGGGCTGTTGGCCAAGTTCATGCCCAACTACCTGTTCGCCCCCGATGCCGCACTGCCCGTGATCGGTCGCCGAGACGACGCGGCCGACGACTCGTTCCTGTTCGCCCAGGGACCCACCGGAGGCCTGGGCAAGGTCCGCTTCCACGACTGGCGCGCGTCGTTCAACGGCTACGCCCACCTTCCCAACGTCGCGCTGCTGCGCGACCAGATCGACGTGCTCGCCGAGATGCTGGCCTCCGCCACTCCAGATGCGGCGCAGCAGAAGGACATCGACTTCGCCTTCGGCGTGGGCCAACTCTTCGCGCTGGTCCCGTACGCGCAGCTCATCCTGGAGGAGGCCCCGATGTCCCGGGTCGACGAGCCATTGATCGACGAGATCTTCGCGTTGCTGGTGCGCGACTTCAACACCTATGCCGTTGAACTGCAAGACAAGGCGGCGACGACGGACGAGCAGGCGCGTTTCGCGATGCGGATGATCCGGCGCCCGGTCAACGACCGCGGCCGCTACGAACAGGTCTGGAAGGAACACGTGCTGCCGCTCAATGGCGCCTATGAAATGCGCCCGTGACCATCGCCGTGCCGAACGTGACGGTGCAGTCACGCTCTACTTCCAGCGTGACCGCGGCGTCACGTTCGGGCTCTGTGGCGCGCCCTTGACTGTGACGCCGATCACAGTAGAATGACCACTGGTCATCCACGCAAAGGGGGGTTGCATGCCGACAGTGACGTGGGCGCGTGTCGATCCGGCCCGGCGCGCCGCGATCGTGGAAGCCGCCGAGGCGGAGTTCGGGGCGCACGGATTCTCCGGGGGCAGCCTGAACGTCATCGCCCGGCGGGCGGGAGTCGCCAAGGGCAGCCTGTTCCAATACTTCGCCGACAAGCGCGACCTCTACGCGTTCATCGCCGACATCGCCAGCCAGCGGGTGCGCTTCTATATGGAGGGCCGCATCCGCGAGCTCGACCCCGGCAGGCCGTTTTTTGAATTCCTCACCGACTGGCTCGACGCCTGGATTGCCTACTTCGCCGATCACCCGCACGAGCGTGCGCTGCACGCCGCGGCGACGTTGGAGGTGGACACTGAGGCGCGCGTAAGTGTGCGCAGCGTCATCCACCGCCATTACCTGGAGGTGCTGCGGCCGCTGGTGCGCGACGCCGCGGCGCAGGGCGACCTGCGTGCGGATGCCGACAACGACGCGCTGCTGTCGCTGCTGCTGTTGATCTTTCCGCACCTGGCGCTGGCTCCCCACATGCGCGGATTGGATCCGGTCCTCGGGCTCGACGAGCCCACACCGGAACAGCCGGCACTGGCCGTGCGCAGGCTCGTCGCCGTCCTGTCGGCGGCATTCTCCCCGAATCCGGCCATGAAATCTGAGGAGGTCACGTGATACGGACACGTTCAGGCTCGCTCGCTGCGGGCGGGCTCAACTGGGACAGCCTGCCGTTGAAGCTGTTCGCCGGGGGCAACGCGAAGTTCTGGGATCCGGCCGACATCGACTTCTCCCGTGACCGGGCGGACTGGGAGAAGCTGGCCGACGACGAACGGCACTTGGCCACCCGGTTGTGCGCTCAGTTCATCGCCGGGGAGGAGGCGGTGACCGAGGACATCCAGCCGTTCATGGCCGCGATGCGGGCCGAGGGCAGGCTGGGCGACGAGATGTATTTGACGCAGTTCGCGTTCGAAGAGGCCAAGCACACTCAGGTATTCCGGCTGTGGCTGGATGCCGTCGGGATCACCGAGGACCTGCACTGCTACCTCGATGAGCTCCCGGCATACCGGCAGATCTTCTACCAGGAACTCCCGGAATGCCTCAACGCCTTGACAACAGATCCTTCACCGGCCGCCCAAATCCGCGCTGCCGTGACCTACAACCACGTCGTCGAGGGCATGCTGGCCCTGACCGGTTACTTTGCCTGGCACAAGATCTGCGTGGACCGCGGCATCCTGCCCGGCATGCAGGAGCTGGTCCGACGCATCGGGGACGACGAGCGGCGCCACATGGCCTGGGGCACCTTCACCTGCCGGCGCCACGTGGCCGCCGACGACGCCAACTGGACGGTCTTCGAAACGCGGATGAACGAGCTCATCCCGTTGGCGTTGCAAGCCACCGAGCAGAGTTTCGCCCTCTACGACCCCATCCCGTTCAACCTGTCGGTGGAGGAGTTCGTGCAGTACTCCTCCGACAAGGGGATGCGACGGTTCGGCACGATCTCCAGTGCCCGCGGCCGGCCGGTCGAAGAGATCGACCTCGACTACTCGCCGGTGCAGCTCGAGGACACCTTCGCCGACGAGGATGAGAAGGCCTTGGCCGCAACGGCCTAGGCGTATCGGGGCTAGCCGACCCAGACGGTTTTGGCGTTGCAGAACGCGCGGATCCCGAGCCCCGCGAGCTCGCGACCGTAGCCCGACCGCTTGACGCCACCGAAACCCAGCTCCGGGTATGACACCGTCATCCCGTTAATGAAGACCAGGCCGGCCTCGATGTCGTCGACGAAGCGCTGCTGCTCAGCTTCGTCGTTGGTCCAGGCGTTGGACCCCAGCCCGAAGGTCGTGGCGTTGGCGATCGCGATGGCCTCGTCGATGCCCGAAGCGCGGTACATCGATGCGACCGGGCCGAACACCTCCTCGGTGTACAGCGCCATGTCCTTGGTGATCTCGGTGACCACCGTGGGCGGGTAGAACCACCCCGGCTGGTCGAGACGCATGCCGCCGCAGCGGATCTTCGCCCCGGCCGCGACGGCGTCGTCGACCTGCTGTGCGATCTCGTCGCGGCCCGACTCGGTGGCCAGCGGGCCCACATCGGTGTCCGGGTCGGTCGGGTCGCCGACCTTCAGCGCCTCCATCCGCTCGACGAACTTGTCGACGAACGCGTCGTAGATGTCGGTGTGCACGATAAAGCGCTTGGCGGCGATGCAGGACTGGCCGTTGTTCTGTACCCGGGCGGTGACCGCGGTCTTGACGGCCTCGTCGAGGTCTACGGACGGCATGACGATGAACGGGTCGCTGCCACCGAGCTCCATCACGGTGGGTTTGATCTCATCGCCACAGATGGCGGCGACCGATTGGCCGGCCGGTTCGCTGCCGGTGAGGGTGGCCGCCTTGACCCTGGGGTCACGCAGGATGCGCTCGACGGCGCTGGACGAAACGAGCAGCGTCTGGAAGCAGCCCTCCGGGAAGCCGCCGCGGGTGATGACGTCGGAGAGATACAGCGCAGACTGCGGCACATTGGAGGCGTGCTTGAGCAGGCCGACGTTGCCCGCCATCAGCGCGGGCGCGGCGAACCGGACGGCCTGCCAGAGCGGAAAGTTCCACGGCATCACGGCCAGCACCACTCCGAGCGGCTGGTAGCGGATGTAGGCCTTTTTGGCGCCGACCTTGCCCGCGTCCGCCGGCCCGTCGGCGAGCAGCTTCTCGGCGTTCTCCGCGTAGTAGCGAAAACCCTTGGCACACTTCAGCGCTTCGGCTTTGGCCGACTTCAGGGTCTTGCCCATCTCGAGGGTCATCATGGCGGCGACGTCGTCGGCTTCCTGCTCCAGCAGGTCGGCGGTGGCGTTGGCCCATTCGGCGCGCTGGGCGAAGGTGGTGGAATGACGATAGTCGAGGAAGCGCTCGTGGGCGCGCGCTATCGCGGCGTCGACTTCGTCGTCCGTTGCAGGGGTGAAGGTCTTGACTGTCTCGCCGGTGGCCGGGTTGACGCTGGCGATGGGCACGCTGACCCTCCTTTATGGGGTTCGTTGGGGTCCATTGCAAAAAGGTCCAACACCTAGCGTGCCACTATCGTTCCCAGAGGGAGGTGTCGGATGAGTAAAGCCGCTCAGCTGATGGTCAGGTGCCTGGAAAACGAGGGCGTGTCTGTCGTCTTCGGGATACCCGGCGAGGAGAACATCCGCTTCATTCAGGCGTTGGCCTCTTCGAAGAGCATCCGGTACGTGCTGACCCGGCACGAGCAGGGTGCGGCGTTCATGGCGGAAATGTATGGGCGAGTCACCGGCCGCGCGGCGGTGGTTTCCGCGACCCTGGGCCCGGGCGCGATCAACATGCAGCTCGGCGTCGCCGACGCCACCACCAACAGCACCCCGATGGTGGCGATCTCCGCGCAGGTCGGCCAGGATCGCGAGTACAAGGAGTCACACCAGTACGTCGACCTGGTGTCGATGTTCGCTCCGATCACCCGCTGGGCCGCCGGCGTCCCCACCGCGCGCGCCATACCGGAGATGTTCCGCAAGGCGTTCAAGGTCGCCGAGACCGAACGCCCGGCCGCGGTCTACTTGGCGGTGCCCGAGCACATCGATGCAGACGAGGACGATTACGACCTGACGCCGTTGCCGCGCAACGTCGTTCGTGCCGAGGCCCCGGCGCCCGGTCAGGTGGAACGCGCCGTTGACATCCTGCGCACGGCGGAGCGGCCGGTGGTGCTGGCCGGGCACGGCGCCGCCCGCGCCGACGCGACCAAGGCGCTGGTGCGGTTCTCCGAGGAATTCGCCATCCCGGTGGCGAACACCTTTCACGGCAAGGGGGTGATGCCCGACGACCACCCCAACAGCATCGGGACCATCGGCTTCATGCGGCACGACTACGTCAACTTCGGGTTCGACAACGCCGACGTTGTCATCGCGGTCGGCTACGAACTGCAGGAGTTCGACCCGGTCCGGATCAACCCGCAGGCCGACAAGCAGATCATCCACATCCACCGGTTCCCGGCCGAGGTCGACGCCCACTACTCGGTCGGCGTCGGGATCATCGGCGACATCAGCGCCTCGCTCGACGCGCTGACGGACGCGCTCGCCGGCCACGGCTACGAGGCCGATCCGGAGATCCCCGGCTCCGGCCTGCTGGCCGAGGAATTCGCCAGGGGGCAAGAAGATTCGCGCTACCCGCTGGCGCCGCAGCGGGTGGTCGCCGATACCCGCGCGGCAATGGGCCGCGACGACGTGGTGCTGGTGGACACCGGCGCTACCAAGATGTGGATGGCGCGGCTGTATCCGACCTACGAACGCAACACCTGCCTGATCTCAAACGGCTTGTCCACCATGGGCTTCGCGCTGCCGGGGGCGCTCGGTGTCAAGCTGGCCAGGCCCGAGTCGAAGGTGCTCGCCGTGGTGGGTGACGGCGCGTTCTTGATGAACTCGCAGGAGATCGAGACCGCTGTCCGGGAGCGCATACCGCTGGTGGTGCTGATCTGGGATGACGGCGGATACGGCCTGATCGAATGGAAGATGGACCTCGAGCTCGGAGCGCATTACTACGTACGGTTCGGCAACCCCGACGTGGTGACTTATGCGGAAAGCTTTGGCGCCAAGGGCTATCGGATCACCAGCGCCGCGGAGTTATTGCCAACTTTGCAGGCCGCACTCGACGACGACGGCGTGTCGCTGATCTGCTGCCCGGTCGACTACTCCGAGAATCTGCGGCTCACCGACCGGCTCGGTGAGCTGGACGAGACGCTGTAGTTCAGTCGCCCACGAGGCTGGTGATCGGTGCCTCCGTGTTGCCAACGACTTTCCCGTTCCGAGGCTCATGGCCGACTGGGGCAATTCGTGCGATCCGCGACTCGATGTCGTAGGGCACGATGATGGCGGTCGCACCCCGGATGCGGCTGACGGCGCGGGCCATCTTGTCCGCGGTGCGGTCGTGCAGTAGCCGGCCCAGCAGCGGCGAATAGGTTCGACGCGGCAAAAGCACGGTGACCATGGTGTTCGGATGATTGCTGAGCTCGCGCCAGACGAAATCGTGTGCGGCCTTACTCAGGTGACGATCCGGGCAGTTGATCACCTGCAACGGGGTGTCGTGTTCGAAGCGGTCCCAGCGCTCCCGCAGCGCCATGGCATGGTCAACGTCGATGACAAAGTGCACCGCGGTGAGCTCGTCGGCATGCATCCCATCGCCATGACGCAGGGCCTCGATCTCGGCGAGGTCAATCGAATCCACGAACACCAGCACCCGTAGTCGCGGATGCCGAGCCAGGTCGAGATGTTCGGTCTGCGCCATTTCCAGCACGGAAGCCTCGGCGCGGTATTTCTGGTTGAGCCGCATCAAGATCAGCACCAGCACCGGAAAGACGACAACAATCAGCCACGCGCCTTCGGTGAACTTGGCCACCACGAAGATCCCCACCACGACCGTCGACATGATCCCCGCCGACAAGTTGACCACCAGCTTGCGTCGCCAACCCCGCCCGATCGCGTTGGCGTTGCCGGCTGCCAGCATCGGCGCCGACGACGCGATGGCAACCGGTTTCGGAGGCACCTTTGGCGACATCGCGCTGGCCAGCACCGCCGCGTGGGCCGTGGGCGACACGTTTGGCGCCCGCGGTTGTGAGCCGGGCAAGGCGGCTGCGGCTGGGCGGCAGGCAATGAGGGCGGAAGGCGCACCGGTTACCGGTGAGGGCGCACCCGCGCAGAGCGACCCGCGCACTGTGGTGACGGGAGTCGCGGCCGAGATACGTGAATTCGCCCGACTGCGCGACGAGGGCCTGATCAGCGACGAGCAATTCATCGAGCAGAGGAATCGCCTGCTCGACATCTCTCCTCCAAGCCCAGGCTAATTACGTTAGCGGCCTTGATATTTCGTCGCGTTATGCAGCGTCATGGGCCGGACGTAACCGCCTACCAGCGTGCGACGCCACCATGCCCGGTCACGCCGCAGCTCGGCCGGGGTGGTGAAGCGGTACACATAGAGTTGCGCGCGCACATACCGGGCCGGCGATTCCGGAAAGGGATTGTGCGCCAACAGCCGCAGCGTCGGCGGATCATTGCGCAGCAGCCGCTGCAAAAACGGTGTCAGCCAGGGCTGCGCGTAGGCCGGCGAGATCGCCGCGAACCACATCAGCCAATCCAGCCGCAGGTGATAGGGCGCCCATTGTCTCGGTAGCCGCCGCACCGCACCCGGCTTGCCCTTGAATTCGTATTCCTTCCACAGCGTCTGCTTGGTGATCTCCGGCTCGTCGGTGCCCTCGATCACCACCTCCCTGCGGATGCGACCGATGCTGCCGAATGCTCCGTAAGTATTCGCCAGGTGAAAGGGGTTGAAGGACATGTTCATCCGCTGATGAGAGGAAAGCATGTTGCGCGCCGGCCAGTAGCTCAGGAACACCATCGCGGCCGTGAACGCGATCACCAGCGCGGTAAACCACGATGGCGGTCCCGGCAGCGCTGGCAGCGCACGGATCGGCAGCAGCGCCGCCACCGACCTGTCGTCGATCGCGCTGCACGCCAGGATGATCGTGACCCAATTGAGCCACGCGAAGTTGCCCGAGATCACCAGCCACAGCTGGGTGACGACGATGATCGCTGCGGCCACGCTCGCCACCGGCTGCGGAGCGAACAACCCGAACGGCACGACGAGCTGGGCAAAGTGGTTGCCCGCCACCTCAATTCGGTGTAGGGGCTTGGGCAGGTGATGGAAGAACCAACTGAACGGCCCCGGCATCGGCTGGGTTTCATGGTGGTAGAACAGGCACGTCAGATTGCGCCAGCACGGGTCGCCGCGCATCTTGATCAGCCCGGCACCGAACTCGACCCGGAACAGCAGCCATCGCGCCAGCCACAAGGTCAGCACCGGGGGAGCAGTGCGGTCATTGCCGAGGAAGATCGCCAAAAATCCCGTCTCCAGTAGCAGCGACTCCCAGCCGAACCCATACCAGGTCTGCCCGACGTTGACGATCGACAGATACAGCACCCACAACGTGAGCCACATCAACATCGCGGCCCACAACGGAACCAGGTCAGCCGCCCCGGCCACGACCGCCGCCGACAGCGCCGCCCCCGACCAGGACACGGTGGCGAACAGCCGATCGGAATAGCGCAGATGAAACAGGCTTGGGCTGCGCCAGAAGGACTGTCTGGCCAAATACCGTGGTACCGGCAGCATCCCGTCTTCGCCGATGAGTGCCCGGAACTGCCGCGCGGCGGCGACGAAGGCGATCAGGTAGAGGGCTGCCGCGCCACGCTCGAGCACCAGCCTGCCCAGCCAGTACTCGGGTGCCGAAAACCATCCCATGGCCGTAACTCCTCGGGCGCCGGCGAACACACCAACGCGCGTATCCAGTCAACCAGCCGGTAAACCCGTAGCCAACTACTAGTCACGAGCCAGCGGCTCGCAGCAAGGCATGCTCACCACCGACGCGGCCACCGCGGCGAGCGAAATCAGGGCCAGCAGTTGCACATTCGCGGAGTGGCCAGCGTAACCGTCGACGGATCGCCAGGGGTGCCGGGACAGTGCGGCTCCGGCCAAGATCAGCCCGCTGGCGCTCAGCCACACGGTGGCGCGGTCGCGCAATCGCTCCCGGCGGCGCAGCCCGTACCGCAGACCGAGGGCGGCGCCCGCCACCACGGCCCCGGCCGCGCCGGCGATCACCGCCCCGGCGGCCAATACCGCGACCGCGGCCACGGCCCCGGGCGCCCAGGGGTGTGCCGGTGCCTCGTCGGCGCGTGTGCGCCGGATACGCCAGAAAGCCAGCAAGGCCAACAGCGGCAGCAGCGCCAGGCCCAGCGCCAGACCCGCCCGGTACAGCGAGTTGGACGCGAAGGTCAGGGTGATGGTGCCGGGGTTGCCCGCGGGCACCACCCAGCCCTGCTGCCAGCCGTTGACGGCCACGGGCGTCAACCGCGCCCCAGTGCTGGTGCGCGCCACCCAGCCGGGGTTGATGCTTTCGGGAATGACCAGCACCCGGGGGGTGGCCGATGCGTAGGCACGTATCTCTCGGCGGCTCGCGTCCCATGCCCCCGTGGCCGCCGGAGCCACCGAGGGGCTACCGGCGGCGGCGCCGCCCGCGGTCGACAGCTGGGCTCCGTCCACGACGAACACCTCGCCGGGGCTGATGAGCAACTCCTGCTGCCCGGTCGGCAGCGCGATCGGGTCGCGGTCGCAGGCGACGGCGCGAACCGGTCCGCCGTCCAGCAGCGCGCCTGCCGTCGTTTGGATCGAGGTGTGCACAAACCGGCCGGCCACCGCGATCACCGGGCCGTGGTCGCAGTCGACGACGATCTCGCGCGACCGGTTGCGGGCGGCGTCGGCGGGTGCAATCGGCCTGCCGTCGGCGCCAAGCGCCGCGACATCGGCCAGCCCCGGCGGCTTGAGCTGGTCAAATCCCAGCGCGTTGCGGTCGATGACGTCTTGCCAGTCGAGCAGGCTGAGGGTGACGGTGTCGGTGACCCGGGGTTGCAGCGACAGCGTTTGTGGCTGGCCCACATCCAATTTCCGAACCTGCGGGCCGTCGCCGAGGTTGACGGCCACCAGCGTCGGGTGCGTGGGCAAGCTCGACCGGCTGGGGAGCAGGCGCAGCCCGGCGACCTCGGTCGGCCGCGGCAGGGTGAGGGTGAGCGTCGGCGGGGTCTTGTGTTGCACCACCCGCTGCGGTGCCGTCCATGCGGTGGCCGGGTCGCCGTCGGTGGCCGCATATGCCGAGCCGAGGATGTCGATCCCGTCGGAATCGCCGTGGGCCTGAGTGGTATCCGGCTCGGCGATCAGGTCGGCCAGCTTGGGACCCTGCCGCGGTCGCACCCACAGCGTCGGGGTCACCGACATCGGACTCGGAACGGTCAGCGTGCGGCTGAAATTGACCGGCTCTTCGGGCGCGAGCGCCATCGACGCCGCGCAGCGCATGCCGTCGGGTGCCGGGGCGCAGCCCGGCCTGCCGAGCAGCTCCGACCCCAGGTCCCAACCTCCGACCGCCGAGCCAGGTGGTGGCCCGGGAACCCGGACGGTGTGCCGCAGAGTGAGCGGGTGGGCGAATCCGGACGCGTCGTACTGAGTGATCGTCAGGTCGGTGATGCCGAACTGCACGCCGGCCGACCCGTCGTCGGTGGCCGCGGCGGTGAGTCGCACCCACGGGGTTTCCCCGTAGGGCAGCGCCACGGTGAGCGGCTTGCCGGCCTCGTCGAAGCGCAGGGTGGTGCTGCCGGTGGCGGTCTCGATCTCGATGCGGCGGACCTGGGCGCCGACGGCGGTCGCACTGGGCGTGACCGTCATGACGGCGTTGCTCACCGGGTGGTCGAAATCCACCTGCAGCCACTGCCCGACGGCGGCCTGCAGCGCGTTGGACACCCACGCGGTTGCCGGGTCGCCGTCGATCGCGGCGGTGGGGGAGGTGGCCGGCGCGACGTCGGGCATGGCGGTGGCATCCGACGATGAGCTCGACACCGTGATGCGGCCGCCGGTCCACCCGCCGAAAACCGTGTCGGTGCCTCCGACCGGGTAATCCGGCACCCGGTTGTAGGTACGCCGGGCGTCTCCGGCCGCCCGGATCGCCGACGAGTGTTGGTCCACCCGGCCGTAGTCCGTCTCGCGCGCCACCGGGGTGTCGGTGACGGTGACCCCGGTCCCACTGGGCATCGGCAGCCCGGCGCTCCGGGCATCGGCGTTCATCAACACCGGACCCAACGCCGGCTGGCCCAGTAGCCGGCGTCGCTCGTCGAGGCGCAGCAGTACTTCGGGCCCGCCGTCGATACGCGGCAACCCGTCGATATCGGCGAAGTAAGGCGCACCGGGATCGCTGGCAACTGTGACTCGGTAGATCTCCACGGCGGGATAGCGCGGGCGCAGCCCGCTGTCGGCGACGAAGCCCGCCAGGGTGCCGGGGCCCACCGGCGCACCGAACTGCGCCACCTGCTGCAGCCCTGGTGACCCCGCGATGGCGCGGTGCACCAGGATCGGGCGCGCCGACCGCGATGTCTCGGGGTCTAGGTCGTTGCGCAGCACCACGTACGAAATGCCTTGGCGGGCAAGGGTATCGGCCAGGCCAACCGAAGGGCGCCCGGCCGCGAACAGGCGTTGCACCGAATCCAGCGCGCGGATCGTCTGCGGCGGTGTCAGTGGGATGGAGTCGCGGACTCCCCACGGGCTGCTGCCGAGCACCTGCAGCGGCTCGTCGTGGCTGGTGCCCCACACCTGGGTGGCGAACGGCGCGCCCGGGACCACCAGGACGCGTTCGCCAGTGGGTGTTCCGGTCTTAGCGGCATTGTGCTCGCTGAGCCAGTCGGCGGCCTCGTGCCAGTACTGAGGTATCGCGCCGAACGCGCCCGGCGGGGTGAGCCGGCCCGTCCAGGCCAACGAGGTGCTGACCATCAGCGCGGTCAGCACGACAATTCCGGCCGCCATCCGCCTGTCGCGTTCGGGATGCGCGAAAACGCCGAGCCACAACTGCACCGGCGCACTACCGGGAAGCGGTATCCGGCCCAGCACTTGCGCCAAGCCGAGTACCAGCGGGATCCGGATCACCGATCCCAGCTTGTGCACGTTGCGCAGGGGTGCGCCGCCGGCGTCCAGGAACGCCTGTATCTGGTGGGCCAGCGGCGAGCCCAGCCCGCCACTGTAGCCGGCGGCCATCAAGACCACCCCGATAAGCAGCATCGTCACCAGCCGCCCCCGCGCCGGCATATCGCGACTGGCCAGGCCGGCCAGTCCGGCCGCCGCGACCAGGCAGGTGGCCAGAATGGCGACCGATCCGGTGACCAGCGGAGCGCCCGCGGTGGCGGTCGGTGCCACGAACGGGGTCCAGCTGTCGGTGCCGCGCAGCATCTCGACCAGCGACGACCACTGCGTCGTCACACCGGAGGATTCGATGAAGTCCAAGAAGGGGGGGCTGACGTTGCGCAGCAGAACCAGCGCCACCACCCACCACAGGATCGCCAGGGCGACGGTCAGCAGCGACCACGCCGTGTAGCGCCACCACGACCGGTTCGGCCGGTGGCAGGCCCACCAGATCACGGCGGGCAGGCAACCGGCCAGCGTCGCGATGGCGTTGACCGCGCCCATCAGCGCGACCGCCAGCCCGGCCTGCGCGGCGAGGACGCGCACCGATCGGCCAGCAGTACCGCGCAGGGCAAGGATCGTGGGCAGCAGCACCCACGGCGCCAGCATCATCGGCAAGGTTTCCGACGAGATCGAGCCGAGCGTGGTCAGCACCCGGGGCGACAGCGCGAACGCCGCCGCGCCGATCACGCGCGACGACGGGCTGCCGATGCCCAGCGCCTCGGCGACCCGCAGCAGACCCCAGAAGCCAACCGTCAACAGCAGCGCCCACCACAACCGCTGGGTGATCCACCCGGGCACTCCCAGCAGGTGGCCGATCAAAAAGAACGCGCCGTGCGGAAACAGGTAGCCGTAGGCCTGATTCTGCGCCTGGCCGAACGGCAGCTCGCTGTTCCACAGGTTGGTCGCCCGCGCCAGGAAGCGCAGCGGGTTCGCGGTGAGGTCGAGTTTGGTGTCGGGGGAGATCTGTCCCGGGGATTGCGCGAACGTCAACGCCAGCGCGACCGCTCCGACCAACAGCAGCCACCTGCGGGACAGCGGCACGGCCGGCGAGTCCGGTTCCGCAGGCTTAGCCTGCGCTGCCCGAGCCGCCCGAGCCGTCCTGGCCGCCGGGCTAGCTACGGTTCCCGTACTCAACCCTGTTGAGCACCGACGACTGCGGATCGCCGCCCGGAAGGGGCGGCTTGGTGTCCTGCTGCACCATCAGCGTGATCCCGAAGATGGCGGCCGCGCCCAGCAGCAGCCCAACCACCACGCTCGCGGCGGCGGGCGCAATGATCCGGTTCATCGATCGGCTCCTCGGGGCTTGCGGTCGCAACAGCCAACCTAGCAGGCCCGGCTATGGCCGGAGCTCTTAGCGGGGCGGCCCCGGATCCGCAAGCCGGGATCGGGCCGTGACACCATGGCCCGATGGCTTTTCCGCGTACCCTGGCTGTGCTTGCCGCCGTGTCGGCGCTGCTGATGGCCTGCAGCCACACCGGCCCGAAGCCTTCGGCCACACCGTCAAGCAAGGTCACCACGCCGACGGCCGCGCCTCCGACGCCGAACTGCGGTGACCCGACCACGTTGCCGCCGCGCGACAAACTGGCTCAACTGCTGATGGTCGGCATAAAGAACGCCGACGACGCCCGAGCCGTCGTCGCCAACCATCACGTCGGCGGTATCTTCATCGGGAGCTGGACCGACATGTCGATTTTCGACGGCCCGCTGGCCGACATCGCGGCCAACCCCGGACCGTTGCCTCTGGCGGTCAGCGTCGACGAAGAAGGCGGACGGGTCTCGCGGTTGAAGTCGAGGATCGGCACGGCGCCGTCGCCCCGGCAGCTGGTCCAGAGCCAAACCCCCGTCGAGCAGGTCCACGACCTGGCGCTGCAGCGCGGTCAGGCGATGAAAAAGCTGGGCATCACCATCGACTTCGCCCCGGTGGTCGACGTCACGGACGCCCCGGACGACACCGTGATCGGCAACCGGTCGTTCAGCTCTGATCCACAGACGGTCACCGCCTACGCCGGGGCGTTCGCCCAAGGCCTGCGCGACGCCGGGGTGCTGCCGGTGCTCAAGCATTTCCCCGGCCACGGCCATGGCTCCGGCGATTCACACACCGGTCGGGTGACCGCGCCGCCGCTGAGCCAGCTGCAGGGCAACGACCTGGTGCCCTACCGGACGTTGGTCACGCAAACCCCGGTCGGCGTGATGGTGGGTCACCTGCAGGTTCCCGGTTTGACCGGTGACGACCCGGCCAGCCTGAGCAAGGCCGCGGTGGACCTGCTGCGCGACGGCATCGGCTACGGCGGCCCACCCTTCGACGGCCCCGTGTTCAGCGACGACCTGTCCAGCATGGTCGCGATCTCGAGCAAATACGGCGTATCCGACGCGGTGCTGCGCGCCTTGCAGGCCGGTACCGACGTCGCCCTGTGGGTCACCACCGACGAGGTGCCCGCGGTCCTGGACCGGCTGGAAAAGGCGCTGGCAGCAGGCGAATTGAAGATGCCGGATATCGACGCTTCGGTGAAGCGAGTGGCCGCGATGAAGGGCCACAGCCCGAAGTGCGGGCCCTAGTGCTTACTCTTAGGTAGAGATAGAGGGGTCATAGAGGGGTAGGCGAAATGGCAGGTGGTACCAAGCGACTGCCGCGTGCTGTCCGTGAGCAGCAGATGCTGGATGCCGCCGTGCAGATGTTCTCGGTCAACGGCTACCACGAGACCTCGATGGACGCCATCGCCGCCGAAGCGCAGATCTCCAAGCCGATGCTGTACCTGTATTACGGCTCCAAGGAGGATCTGTTCGGCGCCTGCCTGGACCGTGAGATGAGCCGGTTCATCGAAGCGGTGCGCGCCGACATCGACTTCAACCGGAGCCCAAAGGACTTGCTGCGCAACACCATCGGGTCGTTCTTGCGCTACATCGACACCAACCGGGCGTCGTGGATCGTGATGTACACCCAGGCCACCAGCTCGCAGGCGTTCGCCCACAAGGTGCGTGAGGGACGCGAGCAGATCATCGACCTGGTGGCCGGGCTGCTGCGGTCCGGCACCCGCAACCCGCGAGCCGACGCCGAGATCGAGACGACGGCCGTGGCCCTGGTGGGTGCGGGCGAGGCGATAGCCAACCGGCTGTCCACCGGCGACACCGAAGTCGACGAGGCGGCCGAACTGATGATCGACCTGTTCTGGCGCGGCCTGAAAGGCTCGCCGGCGGATCGGGATCTCGGCCAGAACGTCGTAGCGGGCTAGATTTGTCGGGTGCCCTGGTCCCGGCCGCGCCCGAATCTGGACTTCTTTTGCGCGGTCGTCATCGTCGGAGTGCTGGCCGGGGTCGCCGGATTATCGACAACGTTCGTGCTGCGCTTCGTTCAGCACGTCACGTATCACTACACCTTCGGCACGCTGCTGCAAGGGATCACCGGCAGCAGTCCGGTACGCCGCGCCCTGGGACCGATGGTCGGGGGCGCGTTGGCCGGGCTCGGATGGTGGATCCTGCGGCGCAGAGCCGAGGTGCGGCCGCTCGAGGGGACCATCACCCGAGGTGACCGGGTACCTCGGCTGTCGTGGAGCATCGATGCGGTGCTACAGGTGCTGCTCGTCGGCTCCGGTGCATCCCTCGGTCGGGAAGGTGCCCCTCGTCAATTTGCCGCAGCCCTAAGCGATTTATGCATCGGATGGCTGAGGCGGCTGTCACCCCGGGACCGCCAGATCCTGCTGGCATGCGCGGCCGGAGCCGGGCTCGGCGCGGTCTACGCCGTTCCGCTCGCGGGCGCCCTCTTCTCGGTGCGCATCATCCTGAAAACCTGGCATCCGCGCGCACTGGGCGCGGCGCTGATCAGCTCCAGCCTGGCCGTCGCGATCGGCTCGGCGATCACCCACGACCATTCGAGCCTGGACTGGCCCAGTGCGCATTCGTCGTTTCAATTGACCGGGCGGGCAGTGGTGTTGGCGCCGCTGACGCTGGTGGTCGGCCTGGCGTTCAACCGGCTCATGGGGGCGGCGCGCCCCGCCCGCACGATGAGGTCCTGGGTGCTCGTTCCCGCGCTTGCCGGCGCGGGGCTGGTGATGGGTGTTTGCTCGCACTGGTGGCCCGAGCTGCCCGGCAACGGCAGGAGCATCCTGACGGTCGCCCTCGCCTCCGAAAAAATGGGAATGACGTTGTCGTCGGCGGCCGCGATT
Organism: Mycobacterium sp.; assembly: GCF_052144515.1. Lineage (GTDB taxonomy): Bacteria > Actinomycetota > Actinomycetes > Mycobacteriales > Mycobacteriaceae > Mycobacterium. The sequence continues at coordinate 34,042 of NZ_JBKQQD010000106.1, forward strand.
CTGGCATTGAAGCCGCTGCTCACCGCGCTCTTCCTGCGCGCCGGCGGCGCAGGGGGGATGCTCACGCCGTCGTTGGCCACCGGTGCTGCGGCCGGTTCGCTGCTCGTGCTGACCATAAACTGGGCGGCCGGGACAAACTTTCAGCTACCGGCAACCTCGTTGGCCGGTGCGGCCGGAGTGCTCGCGGTCACCCAGGGTTCACCGATCTGGGCCGCAATCTTCGTCTGGGAGCTGGCCCATCCGCCGTTTTGGCTGTTCGGAGTTTTCCTGGTCACCGCGACCGGAGCGCACGGCCTGAAGGTACTCACCGGGTTAGCATCCAATACGCAGCATTAGGCGCAACTTATTAAGCACTAGCTATGTAGCATAATGAGTAGGTGACCAGAAAGATGCGCGCATGACCCATGCCCGAACCGCACGCGCCAAAAAGCAGCGACCGGCCCGGCACGCAGATGACGGCGCTTCGCTCACCTTCGTGCGTGTTGTCGACGACGTGACGAGGGCGGGGATCACGCAAGTCGAGTTGGCACGAGCTGTTGGGTCCGGGCCACGTGCCGTGCAGAACTGGGCCAGTGGACACAACGCCCCACGCGGTGAGGCCGTTAAGCGCCTACTCGATGTCCGCACCGTGATCACGTTGCTCAGCGACTCCTATACCGACGAGGGCATCGATATCTGGCTTCACTCACGCAACCGCAACCTCGACATGCAGCGACCGATCGACCTGATTGTCGGCGGTGAGATCGACAAGGTAATTGACGAGGCCAAGTGGGTCGCCGGCGGCATGTAGCTCGATGGACTCTCTGCCGGCACGATTGTCCCGAGCCTCACCTGTCAAAGTCGTCGGCACCTGGCAACGCCACCTACCCGCGCGTTTTGCGGGAACCGCTCTACAGGGACGGTCAGCAGTGGGCAGGTGGGGTACCGCGGGCGGCTATCCCGTCCTCTACCTCGGCAAGCCCACCGACTCGGTTGTCGTCGAGGCCTACCGTCACCTGATTGATCCCGTCGTCGCCAGCGGCGGCGCGGTACCGCCCATCAGGCCGAGAGTCTTGATCACCTGCGAAGTGTCGGTAACAAACATCCTCGACCTCCGTTCAGCGGCCACCCTTGCGCTCAGCGGGTTGACCTTGAAGCAACTGCAATCCGATACGTCCGACAAAGCTGCTTACGCAGCCTGCCAGAGCGTCTCCGCGGCAGCTCACCAGCTCGAATTCCATGGCCTGATGGCCCCTGCGGCTACCAAACTGGGTGAAACGCTTGTGTTGTTCACTGATCTCTTCCCGCCGGATGAACACCCAGTGGGCACGGCCGAAGAGCTGTGGGTCCTGCTGCCGCCTGATCCTCGAAACCCGCCGCAGAAAAAACGATCTTCATAGCGCGCGCACCGTGCCGGTCAGGTGCGGGTAACCCTTGGCGATGTTGCGCAACGCGAGTTCCCAGCCGTCAGCACCCTCGTCGACGTAAAGCCCCGCGGTGGCGGGCAACACCACCGGCTTGGCGAAACGCACCGAATATTGCACGGCATCCGGAATTTTCGCCTCGATGTTGGCCAACACCGCTGCGGCACTGAACATCCCGTGCGCGATGACGGTGGGGAACCCGAAAAGCTTGGCGGCGACGGGATTGGTGTGGATCGGGTTGTGGTCGCCGCCGACGGCGGCGTAGCGGCGGATTCGGCTGGGCGTGATCCGCAGCACCGCGCTGGGCGGGGGAAGCTTGGGCTGCTTCTGTGGCGGCGGCTTGGGCTCGTCGGACAGGCTGGTGCGTTGCTGATGCAGGAAGGTCGTCACCTGGTGCCACGCGACGTCGTTGCCGACACTGACGTCGGTCACCAGGTCGACCAGTAGGCCCTTGCGGTGTTCACGCAGGTTTTCCGCATGCACCCGCACGCCGACCGTGTCGGTGGCCGCGATCGGCCGGTACTGCGTGATGTGGTTCTCGGTGTGCACGGATCCCATTGCGGCGAAAGGAAAGTCGAACCCGGTCACCAGGGACATCATCGTGGGAAAGGTCAGCGCAAACGGGTAGGTCAGCGGCACGTTGTTGCCGTAACGCAGACCGGTGACCGCCGCGTACGCGGCGACGTTGGCGTGGTCGATCGGCAATTCCTCGACGCGCACCGTGCGGGTGGGCAACTGGTTTCCGCGGGGCACGACCGGCAACGCCCCGGCAGCGGCGCGCAGCATGTTTCTCAGGCCGCTTGGCTGGTTCATCTTACGCCCCCAGCATGGCCTGGCCGCAGACGCGAATGACGTTGCCGGTCACCGCGTTTGACGCCGGGCTGGCGAAGTACGCGATGGTCTCGGCGACGTCTACGGGCTGACCGCCCTGCAACAGCGAGTTGAGTCGTCGGCCCACTTCGCGGGTGGCCAGCGGGATCGCGGCCGTCATCTGGGTTTCGATGAACCCCGGGGCGACGGCGTTGATCGTGACGCCTTTTTCGGCCAGTTGCGGTGCCAGCGCCTGGGTGAGGCCGATCATCCCGGCCTTGGTGGTGGCGTAGTTGGTCTGCCCGCGGTTGCCCGCGATGCCGGCCATCGACGACAGCCCGATTACCCGGCCACCCTCGCCGATGCTGCCGTTGCTGATCAGCCCCTCGGTAAGCCGAAGGGGGGCAAGGAGATTGACGGCCAACACGGCGTCCCAGCGGGCGTCGTCCATATTGGCCAACAGCTTGTCCCTGGTGATACCCGCGTTGTTGACCAGGATGTCGGCGTGCCCGGCGTAATGGTCGCGCAGATGCTCGGTGATCTTGTCGACGGCATCGCCGGCGGTGACGTCGAGCCACAGCGCGGTGCCACCGACGCGGCTGGCGGTCTCGGCCAGGGACTCGGCGGCGGATTCCACGTCGATCGCGACGACGCGGGCCCCGTCGCGGGCAAACACCTCGGCGATCGTCGCGCCGATACCGCGGGCCGCGCCGGTCACGATGGCGACCTTGGCGTCCAACGGGCGGTCCCAGTCGGCCGGGGGCGTGGAGTCGGCTGCCCCCACAAAGAAAACCTGGCCGTCGACGTAGGCCGACTTGGCCGACAGGATGAACCGCAGGGTGGATTCCAGGCCCGTCGCGGCCGGTTTGGCGTCCGGCGCCAGGTACACCAGCGCCACCGTGGCGCCGCGGCGCAGCTCCTTGCCCAGCGAGCGGGTGAAACCCTCGAGCGCGCGCTGAGCGATCCGCTCGTCGGTGCCGGCCGCGGCTTCCGGGGTGGTGCCGACGACCACCACGCGCGCGCAGTGGCCGAGGTTGCGCAGCACGGGTCTGAAGAACTCGTACAGCTGCTTCAGCCCGGCCGGCGTCGTGATACCCGTCGCGTCGAAGACCAGCCCGCCGAACGAGTCGGCCCACCGGCCGCCCAGGTTGTTGCCCACCACGTCGTAGTCCGTGTCGAGCGCCGCCCGCAGCGGCTCGACCACCCGGCCCTCCCCGCCGATCAACAACGATCCCGCCAGCGGCCGGTCACCCGGCCGATAACGGCGGAGGGGCTCCGGTTGCGGAACACCGAGTTGCTTGGCCACAAACGAACCGGGGCCGGAGTTGACGACCTGCGAGAACAGGTCGGACGAGCCTTTGGGAGCCACTGCGCTACCTTCCGTGTCGGGCTTGCCGTATGGGGGCGGTATAGGGCCAACCGTATCTCGGACGAACCCAGACGAACTTACTTGAGAGTAAGAACAGTGAGTAGTATGGCCCCGAGGGCCGATACCCAAACTGCTAGCACCGACGCATAAAGACACAGAGATACACGGAGACACATGGTGGCCTCGACAACCGAGAAGCGACGCGTCGCCGTCCTAGGCGGCAATCGCATTCCTTTCGCACGATCAGACCGCGCCTATGCCGAGGCGTCCAATCAGGACATGTTCACCGCGGCGCTGGGCGGGCTCATAGACCGGTTCGGGCTGGCCGGCGAACAATTGGGTGTGGTGGTCGGCGGCGCGGTGCTCAAGCACAGCCGCGACTTCAACCTGATGCGCGAATGCGTGCTGGGGTCGCAGCTATCCCCCTATACACCGGCGTTCGACCTGCAGCAGGCCTGCGGCACCGGCCTGCATGCCGCGATCGCCGCGGCCGACGGTATCGGCGCCGGGCGCTACGAGGTGGCGGCCGCCGGCGGCGTGGACACCACCTCGGATGCGCCGATCGGCCTGGGCGACGACCTGCGCCGCAACCTGCTGAAACTGCGGCGATCCAAGTCCAACGTGGAACGGCTCAAGCTGGTGGGGACGCTGCCCGCCAACCTCGGCATCGCGATCCCGGCCAACAGCGAGCCGCGCACCGGCCTATCGATGGGCGAGCACGCCGCCATCACCGCCAAGCAGATGGGAATCAGGCGCGTCGATCAGGACGAACTGGCCGTCGCCAGCCACCGCAACATGGCCGACGCCTACGATCGGGGCTTTTTTGACGATTTGGTCACACCTTTTCTAGGGCTGTACCGCGATGACAACCTGCGGCCCGATGCCAGCGTCGAAAAGCTGGCCGGGCTGCGTCCGGTTTTCGGGGTGAAGGCCGGCGACGCGACGATGACGGCGGGCAATTCGACTCCGCTGACCGACGGCGCGTCGGTCGCTTTGCTGGCCACCGAGCAGTGGGCATCCGAACACGCACTGGCCCCGCTGGCCTACTTCGTGGATGCCGAAACCGCGGCCGTGGACTACGTCAACGGCAACGACGGCCTGCTGATGGCCCCCACCTACGCGGTACCCCGGCTGCTGGCCCGAAATGGGTTGAGCCTGCAGGACTTCGACTTCTATGAAATCCACGAGGCGTTCGCCTCGGTGGTGCTGGCGCATCTGCAGGCCTGGGAGTCAGACGAGTACTGCAAGGGGCGGCTGGGCCTGGACGCCGCGCTGGGGCCGATCGATCGGTCCAGGCTCAACGTCAACGGTTCGTCATTAGCCGCCGGCCACCCCTTCGCGGCCACCGGCGGGCGGATCCTCGCGCAGGCCGCCAAGCAGCTCGCCGAGAAGAAGGCGGAGAAGAACGCGCCGGTTCGCGCGCTGATTTCGATCTGTGCCGCGGGCGGGCAGGGTGTCGCCGCGATTCTGGAAACGTGATGCTCCAGATTTTTTCCGCCGCGTGGTTTGTGGCCCGGGCAAGTGGGTATTTGACGGATAGCCCCGTGTTGTGGTCTGACCCCCGACCCCGACGACAATACGGGGCATCCCTACAAGCGAGCGCCGGTCAGCGCAGACGGGCGTGCGAAATGGGCCGCCGCTGGAGTGAGGGGATCCAGCGGCGGTCTTTTCTGTGCAGACACAAGATCCCCCGCCTCGAGGCGGGGGATCTTGTTTGCGATCTTCTAGAAAGCGGCTTAGAAAGCAGCTTCGTCGAGCTCCATGATGTCGTTGTCCAGCGTCTCGATCACCTCGCGGGTGCTGGCCAACAGCGGCAGGAAGTTCTTCGCGAAGAAGGACGCGACCGCGACCTTGCCCTCGTAGAACGACCGGTCGTCACCGGTGGCGCCGGCATCGAGCGCGGCCACGGCCACCGCGGCCTGTTGCTGCAACAACCAGCCGATGATCAGGTCACCGACGCTCATCAGGAAGCGCACCGAACCCAGGCCCGCCTTGTAGAGGCTGGTGACAGTCTGCTGTGCGTCCATGAGGTAGCCGGTCATCGTGGCCGCCATCGCCTGCACGTCGGCCAGCGCCTTGCCCAGCTGCTCGCGTTCGGTCTTGAGCCGGCCGTTGCCGGACTCGCTGTCGACGAACTTCTGGATCTCGCCCGACACGTAGGCCAGCGCCTGTCCCTTGTCGCGGACGATCTTGCGGAAGAAGAAGTCCTGCGCCTGGATGGCGGTGGTGCCTTCGTAGAGCGAGTCGATCTTGGCGTCCCGGATGTACTGCTCGATCGGGTAGTCCTGCAGGAAGCCCGAGCCGCCGAACGTCTGCAGGCTCTCGGTGAGCTTCGCGTAGGCCTGCTCGGAGCCCGCGCCCTTGACCACCGGCAGCATCAGGTCGTTGATCCTGACGGCCAGGTCGGCGTCGACGCCGTGCAGTGCCTCGGCAACCGCCGCGTCCTGGAAGGTTGCGGTGTAGAGGTACAGGGCGCGCAGACCCTCGGCGTAAGCCTTCTGGGTCATCAGCGAGCGGCGCACGTCGGGGTGGTGCGTGATGGTCACCCGGGGTGCGGTCTTGTCGGTCATCTGGGTCAGGTCGGCGCCCTGTACCCGGGACTTGGCGTATTCCAGGGCGTTCAGGTAGCCGGTCGACAGCGTGGCGATCGCCTTGGTGCCGACCATCATGCGGGCCATCTCGATGACCTCGAACATCTGCGCGATGCCATTGTGCACCTCGCCGACCAGCCAGCCCTTGGCAGGCACGCCGTGCTGGCCCAACGACAGTTCACACGTGGCCGAGACCTTCAGGCCCATCTTGTGCTCGACGTTGGTCACGAAGACGCCGTTACGCTCGCCGGGCTCGCCGGTTTCGAAGTCGAACAAGAACTTGGGCACGATGAACAGCGAAAGTCCCTTGGTACCGGGGCCGGCACCCTCGGGGCGGGCCAGCACCAGGTGGACGATGTTCTCGAACAGGTCGCCGGAGTCGCCGGAGGTGATGAACCGCTTGACGCCGTCAATGTTCCAGGAGCCGTCGTCCTGCTGGACCGCCTTGGTGCGGCCGGCGCCGACGTCGGAGCCGGCGTCCGGCTCGGTCAGCACCATCGTCGCGCCCCAACCGCGCTCAGCGCACAGCACGGCCCACTTCTTCTGCTCCTCGGTACCGAGGTGGTAGATGACGTTGGCGAAGCCTGCGCCGCCCGCGTACATCCACGCTGCGGGGTTGGCGCCGAGGACGTGCTCGTGCAGCGCCCACTGCAGCGCCTTGGGCATCGGTATGCCGCCCAGCGCCTCGTCGACGCCGGCCTTGTCCCAGCCGGCCTCGGTCAATGCGTGGACCGATTTCTTGAACGACTCCGGCAGCGTCACCGAGTGGGTCTTCGGGTCGAACACCGGTGGGTTGCGGTCGCCGTCGACGAACGACTCGGCGACCGGTCCTTCGGCCAGCCGGCTCATCTCCGTCAGCATTTCGTGGGCGGTGTCGACGTCCAGGTCGCTGTACTCGCCTTGGCCTAATGCTTTGTCAACGCCCAACACCTCAAACAGGTTGAATACCTGGTCGCGAACGTTGCTCTTGTAGTGGCTCACTACATTCCTCCTCGTCGAGAATGCCACTTGTGGTTGGGTACTAGGGCTAAGTTACCCACCAGTAACAGGCTTAACCTATACCCACCAGAAACTTGAACGCAACACAATGTGAGCTAAATTCCATTAGCTAACTAACCAACCGGTTGGCCTGGGGTTTTCCCGGCGCGGGCAGCCCGCTTCACCTGCGACGATGATGGTTCAATGATGAGTGTGGGCGACGTCACGGCACTCCCGGTGGTGGACCTGCGGGCACCGGCGGGCCAATTGCGCGACAACCTTCGCGAGGCGGCCCACGGGATGGGCTTCTTCTATCTGGCTGGTCATGGGGTCCCGGCGGCGCTGTCCGGCCGGGTGCTCGAGGCGGCGCGTGGGCTCTTCGCGCTACCCCCGGCGGACAAGGACGCCATCGCGATGGTGCGCAGTCCGCATTTCCGTGGATACACCCGGTTGGGTGGTGAGCTGACCCGCGGCGAGGTGGACTGGCGCGAGCAGATCGACATCGGACCGCAGCGCCCGCCGATCGGCGGGCCCGGCAAGCCCGATTACCTGTGGCTGCAGGGCCCCAACCAATGGCCGGCCGCGCTGCCGGAGTTGCCCGGGATCATCGACGAATGGGACGCCGCGCTGTCCCGGGTGGCCCGCACCCTGCTCCGGCACTGGGCAGCCTCCTTGGGCAGCCCGCCCGAGGTCTTCGACTCCGCCTTCGCCGGAACACCCGCCACGCTGATCAAGGTGATCCGCTACCCTTCCCGCGCGGCCACCGCACAAGGCGTGGGCGCGCACAAAGATTCCGGGGTGCTCACCCTGCTGCTGGCCGAGCCCGGCGCTCGGGGCCTGCAGGTGCGGCGCCCCGGCTCCCGGGAATGGGTGGATGTCCCGGCACGGGACGGGAGGTTCGTCGTCAACATCGGTGAACTGCTCGAAGTCGCGACGAGCGGTTACCTGCGCGCCACCGAGCACCGGGTGAACCTGCGGTCCACTGGGTGCGCTGGGTCCGCGGGGGCCGAGCGCATCTCGATCGCGTACTTCTTCAACCCGCGGCTTGACGCGCAGGTACCGATGCTGTCGCTGCCGGCCGAGCTGGCTGCCCGCGCCGAATTGCGTCCGGATCCGTCGGATCCGATCTACTCTGTCTACGGCCGCAACGCCTGGAAGAGCCGGTTGCGCGCTCACCCGGATGTCGCGGCGGCTCACGGGTACGCGCCCGGTAGGCTCGTCCGCGAGAATTCCGTTCCCGGCCTGAGGGGAATGAAGTCCGGTGAACTCGAACAGCAACCTGACGCCGACGTCACTGCGTGAGGCCTTTGGCCACTTCCCGTCCGGGGTGGTGGCCATCGCGGCCGAGGTCAATGGCGTGCGTGAAGGCCTGGCGGCCAGCACCTTCGTGCCCGTCTCGCTGGACCCTCCGCTGGTGTCGTTTTGCGTCCAGAACGTTTCGACGACGTGGCCCAAGCTCAAGGGCCTGCCGATGCTCGGCATCAGCGTGCTGGGCGAGGCGCATGACGAGGCCGCGCGCACCCTGGCCGCCAAGACCGGGGACCGGTTCGCCGGTTTGGAGACGGTGTCGCGCGAGAGCGGCGCGGTCTTCGTCAAGGGCACCGGCCTGTGGCTGGAAAGCGCGATCGAGCAACTTATTCCGGCCGGCGATCACACCATCGTGGTCCTGAGGGTCAGCGAGGTGACCGTGGACGCCGCGATAGTGCCCATCGTGTTCCACCGCAGCGAGTTCCGCCGGCTCGTCAACGGCGGTTGCTGAGTTCGTCCCGATAGCCCTGGATGCGCTGCGCGAGTTCGGCGCGGACGGACAACTCTCGGATCGCGGTTCGATGTCGTTGATGCTGGTTGTTTCTCGCATCAGCATCGGGTACCCGGTGCGACCCCGGCCTAACGGGCTTAACGCCGGAACAGCTTGTTACCCAGCCACACGACTGGATCGTATTTGCGGTCGGCAACCCGCTCTTTCATCGGGATCAGCGCGTTGTCGGTGATCTTGATGTTCTCCGGGCATACCTCGGTGCAGCATTTGGTGATGTTGCAGTAGCCCAGCCCGAACTCTTCCTGCGCCTGGTTGCGCCGGTCGCGCGTGTCGAGTGGGTGCATTTCCAGTTCGGCGACCCGCATCAGGAATCGTGGCCCGGCGAACGCCTTCTTGTTTTCCTCGTGGTCGCGGACCACGTGACAGACGTTTTGGCACAGGAAGCACTCGATGCACTTGCGGAACTCCTGGGAGCGCGCAACGTCGACCTGCGCCATCCGGTATTCCCCAGGCTGCAGATCCTTGGGTGGTGCGAAAGACGGGATCTCGCGCGCCTTCTCGTAGTTGAACGAGACGTCGGTGACCAGGTCGCGAATCACCGGGAACGTCCGCAGCGGCGTGACCGTGACGACCTCGTCCTCGGCGAACGTCGACATCCGGGTCATGCACATCAGCCGCGGCTTGCCGTTGATCTCTGCCGAGCAGGATCCGCACTTGCCCGCTTTGCAGTTCCACCGCACCGCGAGGTCGGGCGTCTGGGTCTGCTGCAGACGGTGAATGACGTCGAGCACCACCTCACCCTCGTTGACCTCGACGGTGAAGTCCTGCAGCGCACCGCTGGTGTCGTCGCCGCGCCACACCCGCAAGCTTGCGTTGTAGCCCATTAGCTCTCCGTCCTTGGGGTCCGTCCTGGGTGGTCGGCCAGCTCTTCGTCGGTGTAGTACTTCTCCAGCTCGGAGATCTCGAAGAGCTCCAGCAAGTCGGCCCGCATCGGTATCTGTGGCTGGCGGGTGACGATGATGCGGGAATCGCTGGTGTCGCCGTACCCGACACGGCACACCAGCAAGGTGTTGCGCCAATTGGCGTCCATGCCGGGATGGTCGTCGCGGGTGTGACCGCCGCGGCTTTCGGTGCGTTCCAGCGCGGCCTTGGCCACGCACTCGCTGACCAGCAGCATGTTGCGCAGGTCGATGGCCAGGTTCCAGCCCGGGTTGTATTGGCGATGGCCCTCGACCTGCACGTTCTGGTAGCGCTTCCAGAGGCCGTCCAAGTGGGCCAACGCCTTGGTGATCTCGTCCTCTTTGCGGATGATGCCGACCAGGTCGTTCATCGCCTGCTGCAAGTCGATGTGCAGTGTGTACGGATTTTCTGGGGCCGAGCCGTCTGTCGGCCCGTCGAACGGCTTGAGTGCCACCTTTGCCGCCGCGTCGACGGCCTCGGCCGAGACCGCCGGCCGGCTGCCCAGCGCCCGCACGTAGTCCGCGGCTCCCAGGCCGGCCCTCCGGCCGAACACCAACAGGTCCGACAGCGAGTTGCCGCCCAGCCGGTTGGAGCCGTGCATGCCGCCGGAACACTCGCCGGCGGCGAACAGCCCGGGGACCGTGGCCGCGCCGGTGTCGGCGTCGACCTCGACGCCGCCCATCACGTAGTGGCAGGTGGGCCCGACTTCCATTGGCTGCTTGGTGATGTCGACCTCCGCCAGCTCCATGAACTGGTGGTACATCGACGGCAGCCGTCGCTTGATCTCCTCGGGGGTCAACCGCGACGCGATGTCGAGGTAGACGCCGCCGTGCGGGGTGCCGCGGCCGGCCTTGACCTCCGAGTTGATCGCGCGCGCCACCTCATCGCGGGGCAGCAGGTCCGGGGTGCGACGGGCCGAGTCATTGTCCTTGAGCCACTGGTCCGCCTCTTGCTCGGTCTCGGCGTACTGGCCTTTGAACACCGGCGGGATGTAGCCGAACATGAACCGCGTGCCATCGGAGTTCTTCAGCACTCCGCCGTCACCGCGGACACCTTCGGTGACCAGGATCCCTTTCACACTCGGCGGCCACACCATGCCCGTCGGGTGGAACTGGACGAACTCCATGTTGATCAGCGTCGCGCCGGCCCGCAGCGCGAGCGCGTGCCCGTCGCCGGTGTACTCCCACGAATTCGAGGTCACCTTGAACGACTTGCCGATCCCGCCGGTGGCCAGCACCACCGCGGGGGCCTCGAACACAATGAACCGGCCGCTCTCGCGCCAGTAGCCGAAGGCTCCGGCAATCGCGCCCTGCTCTTTGAGCAGCTCGGTGATCGTGCATTCGGCGTACACCTTGATCCGCGCCTCATAGTCACCGACTTCGGCGTAATCCTCCTGCTGCAGCGACACGATCTTCTGCTGCATGGTGCGGATCAACTCCAGGCCGGTGCGGTCACCGACGTGCGCCAGCCGCGGGTAGGTGTGCCCGCCGAAGTTGCGCTGGCTTATCTTGCCGTCCTTGGTGCGGTCGAAGAGCGCACCGTAGGTCTCCAGCTCCCAGACCCGGTCCGGTGCCTCCTTGGCGTGCAACTCGGCCATCCGCCAGTTGTTCAGGAACTTCCCACCGCGCATCGTATCGCCGAAGTGGGTCTGCCAGTTGTCTTTCGGGTTGGTGTTGCCCATCGACGCCGCACAGCCACCCTCGGCCATCACCGTGTGGGCCTTGCCGAACAGGGATTTGCACACCACCGCGACCTTGAGGCCGCGTTCGCGGGCCTCGATGACCGCACGCAACCCCGCGCCGCCGGCACCGATGACGACGACGTCGTAGGAGTGCCGTTCGACCTCAGTCATTAAAACCTCGCTAAGCTATTCCTGGTAATCCGTGAAGGGCGTATCAGCCAACAAATCTCAGGTCCGGGATGGCACCACTGGCCACCAGCGCGATGTAGAAGTCGGTGAGCATCAGCGTGCCGAGTGTGATCCACGCGAACAGCTTGTGCCGCGTGTTGATCTTGCTGACCTGGGTCCAGATCCAATACCGCACAGGGTGTTTGGAGAAATGCTTGAGCCGCCCGCCGGTCACGTGCCGGCATGAATGGCAGGACAGCGTGTAGACCCACAGCATGATGACGTTGCCGACCAGGATCACGTTGCCCAACCCGAAGCCGAATCCGCCCGGTCCGTCCTCGGAATGGAACGCGACGATCGCATCGTAGGTATTGATCACCGAGATGATGCCAGCGATGTAGAAGAAGTAACGGTGGCTGTTCTGGATGATCAGCGGGAACCTAGTCTCGCCGGTGTAGTGGACGCGGGGCTCGGCCACCGCGCAGGCGGTGGGCGACTGCCACACCGTGCGGTAGTAGGCGCCGCGGTAGTAGTAACAGGTCAGCCGGAACAGCAGCAGAAACGGCAGCGACAGAGCCGCGTAGGGCAGCCACCACACATCCGGCAGGATCTGCGGCCAGAAGTCGCTGGCCTGACCGCAAGCCTTGCTGACGCACGGCGAGTAGAACGGCGTCAGGTAGTGGTACTTCGGGACGAAGAAGTAACCCTGCTGCAACCCGCGCGCCGTCGCATAGATAAGGAATGCGGCGAAGCCCAGGTCGACCCTCAACGGCGACATCCACCACCGGTCGGTGCGAAGCGTATTTCGCGCTATTCGTGCGCGGGTGGGTGAAAAGACGCCGGAGTCAGCACGGCTCGCCGTGGGTGCGCTCATCTAGTGTTCCTCTTCGAACGGGCTGTCTGGACGAAGGGTACACAGAGAGAACCCCCAATTTCTCGGGGGGCTGGGGTTGTCAGCAGGTTGTCAGTACCTGCTGTGACCTCCGACACCCTCGTCGTCGACATCGCGCCAGAAGTCGCGGTCGTAGTCGGCGTCGGGAATGGTGATCTTTTCGCCCTGCTGCTGCACGGTGGCGCGATCCAAATCCAATTCGGAAACGTCGGTATCGAGCAATTCGATGTCGCTGAGGATCCGATCGGCGTCGATGACGATGCGCCGCATCGCCGGGCTGTCGCCGTAGCGTGCCTTCAGCGCGGCCACACACCGCCGCAGGCCGCCGATGAGATCGTGCAGTTCGGTCAGTTCAGTAGCGGGGGCTGACAACTTCGATCTCCTCGGGGACGGTGGCATGGATCACAGTACGCCCCGATACTATCCACTGCGCGGACTTGATGTGCGCTAGACCGGATCGCCATTAGGAACCATAGGAAGCGGATCCCTTATGCCAGCTGGGTCGGGTCGAACCACGGCGCAGCGAGCTTTGACGCTGCTGGAACTGCATCAGCCGGGCAATCCGGTGATCTTGCCGACCGTGTGGGACGCGTGGTCGGCACGCCTTGCCACGGATGCCGGCTTTGCTGCTCTCACCGTGGGTAGCCATCCGCTGGCGGATTCGATCGGTAAACCCGACGGCGAGGGCATGTCGTTCGACGACGTGCTCGCCCGGGTCGCCCAGATCACCGCCGCGGTAGACGTCCCGGTATCGGTGGACATCGAATCGGGCTACGGGCTGCCGGCGGCCCGGCTGATCGAGGGCTTGCTCAGCGTGGGCGCTGTCGGGCTCAACATCGAGGACACCGTGCATTGCGACGGCAAGCGGCTGCGGTCTGCCGGTGAACACGCGGAACTGGTGGGAGCGCTGCGGTCGGCCGCCGATGCGGCCGGGGTCCATGTGGTGGTCAACGCCCGCACGGATCTCTTCCTGCGCTCCGATGGTGACGAATCCGACCGGATCGATCGGGTCGTGGCACGGCTGACCGAGGCCGCCGCGGCCGGCGCCGACGTGCTCTATCCGGTGGGCCGCCACGACCCGGAAACATTGCGCCGCTTGGCCAGCGAGTTGCCGCTGCCGGTCAACGCGATCGCGCTGCCCGGCCAGGACGACCCGGCATCGTTTGGCGCGTTGGGCGTCGGCCGGATCAGCTTCGGTCCCTTTTTCCAAGCCGCGTTGGCCTTGCGTGCCAAGGAAATCCTGGCCCGCTGGAGCTGAGCTAGACCGGATCCAGCATCCGATGTGGCCCTCGGAGCGGGCGGCTGACGGGATCGTCGCGACCCGGATCGCTTGGATCGCGGGGACGGCGCGGCGGGTGCGCAACGAGATCGGAGACGTCGGGGACCTGCCCGCACCGCTGACAGACGCGATCGTGCCCGACGAGGCCGTCGCACTCCGCGTGCCGGTAGGTCCGTCTGGTGGCTTTCTCCAGATAGTTCTCGTTGCCCCAGTTGATCATCGACCAGATCAGCGGCCACAGCTGCTTGCCCTTGCCGGTCAATTGATACTCGCCCGCGTCCTTTGTCAGCACGCTCTGTTCCACCAGGAACGCCAGCCGGTCGGCCAGCACCGCTTTGGGAATGCCCAGGTGACTGTGGAAGTCGCTGAATCGTCGTACCCCGTCAGTGCCGCGTTCGGCAGTCTTGGCATCGCGGAGGTCACCAAGGTGGGCGAAAGCCTGGACCGCAAAGTGGCAAACCTGTTGCGGGTCATCGGAGTTGACGCCGATCAGGCTTTCGGGGCCTGAGCCGCGAAAAGTCCGGCGGGGCCGATGAACCCCGCCGGATCGATTTTTCGCCGCGAGTTACTTGGTGATCGCGATCTTTTGCGCCTGAGTTCCGGCATACGCGCCGGTGACCCTTACCGTCAGCACGCCGGCGTCGTAGGAAGCCGTGATGGCCTCGCTGGTGACGTGGGCGGGCAGCTGGAACGACCGGCTGAACGATCCGTAGCGGATCTCCCGCAGGGTGCTGCCCTGGTTCTCCTCGGAGTGCTCGTCGCGGTGTTCGCCGTGGATAACCAGGCGACCCTTGTCCACCTCGACGTTCACGTCCTTCTCTACGTCGACGCCGGGCAGCTCCAGGCGGACCACCGCGTCGTCACCGTCCTTGACGATGTCTGCGGCCGGACGGAATCCGCTGCTCACAGGCCCGTTCCAGTCCGCTGCGGCAGCGGGGCCGAAAAAGTCGCGTAACCACCGGTCGGTGTCCCAGGCCGGGCGCGACCACAATGCAAGGTTGCTCATGGCTTCTCCTTCTGATTCCTTGAACTATGTTGTGAGTTTGCTGTGGCCGGCGCCTTGTCGGCCGGCTATCACTACCAACTTGAGTCGTCCACGCTTAAGTTCCACCTCGGCGTTCGCCCGGAGCGAACGCATCGCACACAGCAGGTTTTCAGCTGTGAGCACGACGTGATAGGTGCGTCACATTTCGTGATTTGTCCGGTAATTTCCCGCCCATAACCTCATGGCATGGCCCCTGCTGGATTTCCGCGTGCGCACTGTGCGGCCCGTCACATCATCGTGGTCGGGCACGGCATGGTCGGCCACCGGCTGGTCGAGGCGCTGCGTGCTCGCGACACCACCGGGTCGCTGCGGATCACCGTGCTGGCCGAGGAAGCCGACGCTGCCTACGACCGCGTCGGGCTGACCTCCTACACCGAAAGCTGGGACCGCGCCCTGCTGGCCCTGCCCGGTAACGACTACGCCGGTGACGAGCGGGTGCGTCTGCTGCTGAATACCCGCGTCGCCGAAATCGACCGCGCCACAAAGTCAGTGGTCACCGCCGACGGCCGGCGACACAGCTACGACACCCTGGTGCTGGCCACCGGGTCCTACGCCTTCGTCCCGCCGGTGCCCGGCCACGACCTGCCCGCGTGCCACGTGTACCGCACGCTCGACGACCTCGACGACATCCGAGCCGCCGCCCTCCGCGCGGGGGAGGCCGGCCGCACCGGAGCGGGCGTGGTGATCGGCGGCGGGCTGCTGGGCCTCGAAGCAGCTAATGCACTGAGCCAGTTCGGGTTACAGACACACGTTGTCGAGATGATGCCGCGCCTGATGGCCCAGCAGATCGACGAGGGCGGGGGCGCGCTGCTGTCGCGGATGATCACCGACCTCGGAATCGCGGTGCATGTCGGGACGGGTACCGACTCGATTGAGTCCGTTGAGCATTCCGACGTGCGGTTGCGCCTGAGCAACGGGGAAGTCATCGACGCCGGCGTGGTGATCTTCGCCGCCGGCATCCGGCCGCGCGACGAACTGGCCAAAGTGGCGGGGTTGAACCTCGCCGAGCGTGGCGGTGTGCTCACTGATTTATCCTGCCGGACAAGCGATCCCGACATCTACGCGGTCGGCGAGGTGGCCGCAATCGAGGGGCGGTGTTACGGCCTGGTCGGGCCCGGCTATACCTCCGCCGAGGTGGTGGCCGACCGACTGCTGGACGGCACCGCCGAGTTCCCCGAGGCGGACCTGTCGACAAAGCTCAAGCTGCTGGGTGTCGACGTCGCCAGCTTCGGCGACGCGATGGGCACAGGCTCGAATTGTCTCGAGGTCGCCATCAACGACGCGGTGAACCGCACATACGCCAAACTCGTGCTCACCGACGATGCCAAGACCCTGCTCGGCGGGGTGCTGGTGGGTGACGCTTCGTCCTATGGGGTTTTGCGGCCCATGGTCGGCAGCGAGCTGCCCGGGGACCCTTTGGCGCTGGTCGCACCGGCCCAGTCGGGTTGCGGCGCTTCGGCTTTGGGAGTCGGCGCGCTGCCGGACTCGGCGCAGATCTGCTCATGCAACAACGTCACCAAGGGCGACTTGAAGTGCGCGATCGCCGACGGCTGCGGCGACGTTCCCGCGCTCAAGGCGTGCACGGCGGCCGGCACGTCGTGTGGGTCGTGCGTACCGCTGCTTAAACAGCTGCTGGAAGCCGAGGGCGTGGAACAGTCCAAGGCGCTGTGCGAGCACTTCGGTCAGTCGCGCGCAGAGCTGTTCGAAATCATCTCCGCCACCGAGATCCGCACGTTCTCCGGGCTGCTGGAGCGCTTCGGCCACGGAAAGGGTTGCGACATTTGCAAACCCGTGGTCGCTTCCATCCTGGCCTCCACCGGCTCCGAACACATTCTGGAAGGCGAGCAGGCCTCGCTGCAGGATTCCAACGACCACTTCCTGGCCAATATCCAGAAGAACGGCAGTTACTCGGTGGTGCCGCGGGTCCCCGGCGGCGACATCAAGCCCGAGCATCTGATCCTGATCGGCCAGATTGCGCAGGACTTCGGGCTGTACACCAAGATCACCGGCGGCCAGCGGATCGACATGTTCGGCGCGCGGGTGGACCAGCTGCCGCAGATCTGGAAACGACTGGTCGACGGCGGCATGGAATCCGGCCACGCCTACGGCAAGGCGTTGCGCACGGTGAAGAGCTGCGTGGGCAGCGACTGGTGCCGCTACGGCCAGCAGGATTCGGTGCAGCTGGCCATCGACCTGGAGCTGCGCTACCGCGGGCTGCGAGCGCCGCACAAGATCAAGCTCGGCGTCTCCGGATGTGCGCGTGAATGCGCCGAGGCGCGCAGCAAGGACGTCGGCGTCATCGCCACCGAGAAGGGCTGGAACCTCTATGTCGGCGGCAACGGCGGCATGACTCCCAAACATGCCCAACTGCTGGCGGCCGACCTCGACACCGAGACGCTGGTCCGCTACGTCGACCGGTTCTTGATGTACTACATCCGCACGGCCGACCGCCTGCAACGCACCGCGCCGTGGGTCGAATCGCTTGTCGGCGGGCTGGATCACGTCCGCGAGGTCGTGTGCGAAGACTCGCTGGGCCTGGCCGCCGAATTCGAGGCCGCGATCGAGCGGCACGTGCAGAACTACGCGTGCGAATGGAAAGGCGTGCTGGAGGATCCGGACAAGCTGTCGCGGTTCGTCTCCTTCGTCAACGCGCCGGACGCCGTTGACTCGACCGTGTCGTTCACCGAGCATGCCGGACGCAAAGTCACTGTCCCCATTGGTATCCCGCGGATCCGCTCGTCTAAGGAGGAACTGTGACACTTCTCAACGACATTCAGGTGTGGACAACCGCCTGCGCGTACGACCACCTGATTACCGGCCGTGGCGTCGGTGTGCTGCTCGACGACGGCAGCCAGGCGGCGTTGTTCCGGCTGGACGACGGGTCGCTGCACGCGCTGGGTAACGTCGACCCGTTCTCCGGCGCGGCGGTCCTGTCCCGCGGCATCGTCGGCGATCGCGGGGGTCGCGCGACGGTCCAATCGCCCATCTTGAAAGAGGCTTTCGCGCTGGACGACGGTTGCTGCCTCGATGACCCGCGAGTGTCGGTGCCGGTCTACCAGGTCCGCGTCCTGCCCGCAGGCCAGATCCAGATCGCACGGCTGGCCGGGTAGCTCACCTGCCGATATCACCGACGAGGTAGCGCTGCATCGTCGGGCCGATGGCGTCGACGAGCTGGTCTACCGTCATCGAATGGATTGGCTCGGAGCGTATTCCGTAGCGCAGGATGCCCAGTCCGACGAGCTGAGTGGCGCACAACGACGCCCGGACGGCGATCTTGTCTGCCCCCAGCATCTTGAGCAGCGGGTTGAAGATCGGGCCGACGAACATGGACTGCACGATTTCGGCGGTTTTGGCCAGGCCGGTCGACGCGATCGCGCTGGCGGCAAACGGGCCGCCCCCCGCCGCGTCCCAAGTGGTGATCAGCAGGTGCAGCGTGCGGCGGCCTACGGTGTTGACGCTTCCGGTGAAGATACGGTCGATGAACTCCGGTGTGCCAAATGGCAAACGCAGCATCTTCGCTACCGGGTCAAGGATCCCTCGATATGGCTCTTCGCGACGGGCCATGGTGCCAGGATCACCCGTAGCCGATCAAAGATCAAGCATTGTCGACATTTTTAGCAACGGGCGCGCCCCGCGGGCATCGCTTCGCGGGGAAGTAGCACCGCCTCGCGGAACCGGCTCGCGACAAGCCGCGCCAGCCCGGGATGGTTGCCGAGTGCCGGGCTGACGACATCGGCGTCGCAGGCGCGCAACCGTTCCTGAAACAGGCCGTTGGCGAGTAGGTAGGAGGCGACCGCGACGCGCCGACCGCCGCGTCGGGCCTTAGCCACGGCCTCGTTCAGACGCGGCTCACCGGCGGCCACAAATCCCAGGTCCACGGGGGATCCGAGCAGCATGGACAGCAGCGCGGCGGTGGTGCGCAAGTCGGCGTGCGCTCGTTGATCCGACGTGCCCGCCGCCGCCAGAATGACCGAATCACCTCGACGCCAACCGGATTTCACCAGCTGCTCGGCCACTATCCGCACGACCCCCCGGCTCGGCCCCAGGGCCGGGGTCACGGTGACGTCGGGGTGCCCGCTGGCGGCGACGTGGGCGGGCAGATCGGTGCGCACGTGGTAGCCGCGGGACAAAAACGCGGGCACCACGATCGCGGGCCCGTCGGCACACGACAGCATCTCGCTGGGTGTCGGTCCCAACACGTCGACGAACGCAACCTGCACCCTGCGGCCGATGAGCGTGCTCACCCGGGCCGCGAGGTCGCCGATCATCTCGACACCCCCAGGTCTGCGGGTGCCGTGCGCGACGAGGAGCAGACTCATCCGACACCTGCCGGGACACCGACCGCAAGCCGGTAGCCGCGCTTGACCACCGTTGCGACAATGTTCTTGTCGTCCAATGCCGTTCGGAGCCGCAGCACGGCCGTGTCGACGGCGTGCGGGTCGTTGCTGTTGCCGGGCAGTACGCGCAGCAGGTCGTGGCGCGAGACGACGTCGCCGGGACGTTTCGCCAGCGCGCGCAGTATCGCCATGCCGGACGGCGACAGCAACTTGATCGAACCATCCACCAGTACGCAGGTTCCGCGGATGTCGACCACGTGGCCGGCGGCCACCACGGTGAACGAGCCCAGCAGCGGTAGCTGTTCGGTAATATGGCGGGCCAAGGCTCCCAACCGCATTCGCTCGGGCGATGACGTCGGGACGCCCTTTCGCTTCAACGGCTGGGAGGTTACCGGGCCCACGCACATCGCATGGACATCGGTGCGCAGTGCTTCCAAGAGCTGGTCCTCGATGCCCAGGTCGCGGCTGCGTTCCAGCACCGCCGCCGCTGCGGGCGCCGACGTGAAGCTGATCGCATCGAATTGTCGTCGGGCAATCTCGGTGACCAGCTGGTCGAACTCGCCGCCCAGTGCTGTCGACTTCCACCGGTACACGCGGATGGGCACGACTTCGGCACCGGCGGAACGCAATCCGCCGACAAATTCCGGGAACGGGTCCCACGCATCGGCCGCGCCGTGCAGTTGGATGGCCACACGCTTACCCGATACGCCTGACTCGAGGAGATACTTCAGCACATCGTGTGAGGATTCGGATTGTGGGGACCACTCCTCGCGCAGGTCGGCGGCGCGCAGCGAGCCGGTCGCCTTCGGTCCGCGGGCGACGATCCGGGCCGACGACAACGCCGCGATAAGCTGGTTAGACAGCCCCCACCCCTCGGCAGCGGCTACCCAGCCGCGGAAGCCGATACCGTTGTGCGCCAACAAAACATCTGGCGGCTCGGCGATCAACGCCTTGGTGTTGGCGTGCAGTTCATCATCCTCGGGCAACGCGATCATGTTGATCGCGGGGGCGCTGCAGACCTCGGCGCCCTGGCGGCTCAGCAATGCGCAGAGCTCCTCGGCGCGGCGCGCAGACGTCACCGCGATCCGGTACCCGGTCAGCGGTGCAGATTCTGGCTGGGTCATATCACCTGTCTATGCCTGGCAGATTTTCGCTGCGTTACTCCGCAATTGCTGACGCATTGCCCACCACTGAGGCTCCGATCACACCGCGGCGAGCTCGGATTCGGTTTCCGTCTCCGGCAGGCCGGTATGCGAAATCCGGCCGCGGACATACACCATCCAAGTCGTGATCGCCGCGACGACGTACGAGCCCAAAAACATCCAGTACGCCGAGGTCTCCGTGCCGCTGGTGAGGTAGGACTCGCCAGCGCCAGGTTGATTCCCACGCCGCCGAGAGCGCCGACCGCGGCACAGAAGCCGATCAGCGATCCCGACATCGCGCGCGACCAACGTCGGCGCTCAGCTTCGCTGATGTCCAGCGAGCGGCTGCGTGCTTCGAAGACCGACGGAATCAGTTTGAACACAGACCCATTGCCCATCCCGGACAGGATGAACAGAACCATGAAGGCGACCACTTGGAAGGTCAGTGGGCCGACCAGTGCGCTCGAGCGCGTGCCTGCGCCGTGATCGACGCTGCTGATACCGACCAGCAGCCCGGCGGCCAGGATCATGCCGCCGAGGACCCCCAGGGTGACGCGACTACCGCCGAGGCGATCGGCCAGCCTCCCGCCGTAGATCCGGGCCAGCGACCCCAATAGCGGTCCCACGAAGGCGATCTGTGCGGCGTGCAGCGACGCGTGCCTGGCGGTTTCGCCATTGGCCAAGAAGTTGACCTGCAACACCTGTCCGAATGCGAACGCGAAGCCGATCCAGGACCCGAACGTGCAGATGTACAGCAGCGAGATCACATACGTGTCGCGCTCGAACAGGATCGACCGCATGTGGTTCACCTCGATGCCGTGGTCGAGGTTGTCCATGAACATTGCCGCGGCGATGCCGACGATCGCCAACAACACCAGGTAGACCGCGCAGACCCAATACGGCGCTTGGTGCCCCGCGGTCGCCAGCACGAGCAGCCCGACCAGTTGGATCACCGCGACCCCGAGGTTGCCGACGCCGGCGTTGATCGCCAGCGCCGCGCCCTTGAGGCGTTGCGGGTAGAAGGCGTTGACGTTGGCCAACGATGCCGCGTAGTTGCCACCGCCCAGCCCGGTCAGCGCGGCGCACACCACATATGGCCACAGCGGCAGGCCGGGATTGGCCAGCAGCACCATGGTCCCGACGGTCGGGATCAGCAACACGAACGCGGAGAACGTTGTCCAGTTACGGCCTCCGAACACGGCGATGCCGAAGGTGTAGGGGATGCGTGCGCAACCACCGACCAGCGTGGCAACGGCGCCCAGTAACAGCTTGTCGCCGGCGGAGAACCCATAGACCGACGCGGGCATGAACAGCGCCATGACAGACCATAGGCTCCAGATCGAAAACGCGACGTGGTCGCCGGCCACTGTGCAGAGCAGATTGCGGCGGGCGATCTTGTTGTTGCCGCCTTCCCAGGCGTCGATGTCTTCGGGATTCCAATCCGTCATACGATGGCTGCGGCCCATGCGGTCTTGACCTTTCGTGGAGGGGCGCACCCGAAAAATACGAAGACGTATGCGCTGCCGTCTCTTTCGATGCTCACATTATGTACGAAACTCCGTCAACTCGATGTGGCCGTAATCCCCTGAAAGTTGAATCCGAGTTATCTGGTAGATCCCTGACAGGTGCGCTTTTTGTGAGCTGGAATACATCTCATGCTTTAAAAGTGCTTTATACATAAGCCAAACCGGCTTGCGAAGCAGGCTCGGGCGCGGCAACGGTGGTGGCCCG
Organism: Mycobacterium sp.; assembly: GCF_052144515.1. Lineage (GTDB taxonomy): Bacteria > Actinomycetota > Actinomycetes > Mycobacteriales > Mycobacteriaceae > Mycobacterium. The sequence goes on from NZ_JBKQQD010000106.1 coordinate 56,187, forward strand.
TAGTGGCCGGCGCACGTATATCGCCCAGGTCAGTACCGAGGCGGCGATGTAGAACAGGGCGAAGGCCCAAAATGCCGCTGTCGCGGTGCCGTTGCTCAAATAGGACTGTCGCAGGGCGAGATTAACGCCGACGCCGCCGAGCGCTCCGATCGCCCCGGTGAGGCCGATCAGTGCGCCGGCCATGGAGCGCGACCACTGCCGGCGCTCGGTTTCGCTGACTTGCAACGAGTGGCTACGTACCTCGAAGATGGTCGGAATCATTTTGTACACCGAGCCATTGCCGATGCCGGACAAGATAAACAGTGCGATGAAGCCGGCCACATGCCCGATCATCGTTGCCGCGGGTGCCGGCCCGGCGCATGACGCCCGCCGAAAGTGCTTAGACTGACCAGGATTCCGGCCGCCAGGATCATGAAGCAGAAAACGCCGAGGGTGACGCGGCCGCCACCGATACGGTCGGCCAGCCTGCCGTCGTATACCCGCGACACCGACCCCAATAGCGGTCCCACAAAGGCGATCTGGGCGGCATGCAGCGACGCCTGCGCCGTAGTTTGGCCGCTGGCAATGAAATTGATCTGCAGCACCTGTCCAAACGCGAACGAGAAACCGATGAATGAGCCGAAGGTGCCGATGTAGAGCAGAGCGATCACCCAGGTGTGGCGCTCGGAGAGCACCGCCCGCATGGTGCTCAGCTGGATTTGGTAATGCTGCAGGTTATCCATGAACAGCGCCGCACCGATCGCCGCGACCGCCAGCAGCACCAGGTACACCGCACACACCCAGTACGGCTGCCGGTTGCCAACGGTTGCGATTACCAGCAAGCCGACCAACTGGACTATCGGCACCCCGAGGTTGCCGCCGCCAGCGTTGAGCGTCAGTGCCCAGCCCTTGAGCCGTTGCGGATAAAACGCGTTGGATGTTCGTCATCGACGAGGCGAAGTTGCCGCCGCCGAAGCCGTACACCGATGTCGGCATGAACAGCACCATCACCGACCAGATGGACCAGACCGAGAACCCGATGTGCTCGGCGGCCACCGACCAGATCAGGTTGCGGCGGGCAATCTTTTTGTTGCCGGCTTCCCATGCCGCGGTGTCTTCCGGGTCCCAGTCCGGGAGGAGATGCGAACGAGCCAGCGAGATTCCCATGGCCGCACGCTATGAATTTTTTATTGCCCCGGCGCTGCGGGCGATGACCCCGGCGTGAATTTCCGATCACTGTCACCGCGGCGCCGGTGTGAGGGTCAGTCAAGTATGCCGAATATCGTTACGATACAAGGCAACTGGAGCGCGATATTACCAAACGTCTCCCTCGCGCCAATCGCACATCAAGTCGGCCGAGGTATCCAGGCTGATCCCCACCGGCAACACGAACACCGTTCCGTCGTCGTCGGGCGTGCGGGTCGGACCGGTCGGCGCCAGCACCGACGTCGGGCCGCGCCAAGGTAACCAGCCGCGCGACGCGAACAGACCGCCGGCCCGCAGCGAAGAACTGAGGGCCCCGAGCTGGTAGGCGCCGCGCATCACCTGCTCGACGCCGTCGAGCAGCGCGTGCACCAGCCCTTGGCCACGGCAGTCCTCCCGTACCGCGACCCCCTCGACGTAACCGCAGCGCAGCGCGCTACCCCGGTAGATCAGTCGCCGCTGGACCACCGATGCGTGCGCGATGATCGCGCCATGACGCCAGATCAGCGCGTGCATCCCGCCCAGCGCATGCTCCCAGTCGGTGTCGGTGAAGTCACCGGCGAATGCTTCGGTGACCATCTGGCACATGCGCGCACGGGTGTCGCTGTCGAGATCGGCGGTGTGGACCAGGCGGGCGGTGTGTACCTGGGTGTGCACCCTATCTGTTTACACCCCGTGAGCCAGGTCCGCTCTTTCAGCCGTAAACGGAGAGCGGGGCCGTGCCCAGTGCAGCCGCACGTGCTGACCGGGCCGCACCTGGGCGACCTTGTCGATGTCCTCGTCGACCACGACGCCCACGACCGGGTAGCCGCCGGTGACCGGGTGATCGGGCCCCAAGATAACCGGTAACCCGTTGGGCGGCACTTGAATCGCGCCGCGGGTGGTGCCCTCGCTGGGCAGTTGCCGGTCGGGGTAGCAGTACCGCAGAGGGCGGCCCTCCAGCCGCATTCCGACCCGGTCGCTGCGGTCGGAGGCCATCCAAATCGTGTGCACCAAGGCGTCGGGATCGACGAACCAGTCGTCGCGCGGTCCGGGCATCACCTGAAGTTCCACCAGTTGCGCGGAGATCGCCGCGACTGGGGCCTGGTCGAGTTCGGGATAGTCGTTGGTGTGCTCGCCGACCGGCAGCTCGTCTCCGGTCTGTAGCGGCGACGGGCCGATCGCCGACATCATGTCGTAGCTGCGCGAGCCCAGCACCGGCCGCACGCAGAAGCCACCGCGTACCGCCAAATAGCTGCGCAGTCCGGCGCGCGGGGCGCCCAGAGAGATCACCTGGCCGTCGCGGACGTGACGAATACTATTGGTGCCGAAGACTTTTCCGTTGACGGCGGGGTTGGTGTCAGCGCCCGTCACCGCGACGTCGACGTCGCCTCCGCGGACCCGGGCCGAGAAACCGCCGAACGTGACCTCCACGGTGGCGCGGTCGTCGGGATTGGCGACCAGTCGGTTGGCCAGCGTGTGCGAGCGGCGGTCGGCGGCTCCAGACCGCCCGACGCCGAGGTGGGCCAGCCCGGCCCGGCCCAGGTCCTGGACGACGGCCAGCGGCCCGGTGCGCAGGATTTCCAGCCTGATTTCCGGATCTGTCACGGCTTGCTCCTTCCGGTTCTTCACACTGCCCGGAACTGAACCCACATGCCCTGCGTCAGCAACGCGGGATCGGGCCGCTCGATGTCCCACAGGACCGCGTCGGTGTGGCCGATGAGCTGCCAGCCGCCTGGTGACCGCCGCGGGTATATCGCGCTGAATTCGCCGGCGAGGGCAACCGAACCGGCCGGCACGGCGGTCCGCGGATCGGACCGGCGCGGCACCCGCAGGCGTGGGTCGCCGTCCACGAGGTACGCGAAACCCGGAACGGACCCGGCGAAACCCACTCGCCAGGGGGTGGCGATGTGGGCGTTGATGACCTGTGCGGTGGTCAGCCCGGTGTGGCTGGCGACCTCGGCGAGATCTGGGCCGTCGTAGACGACGTCGATCACCACATCGACGCTGCGATCCGGCGGGGCGGCCTCATCAGCGGTGACCCGCATCTTGCGTAGACGCTGACGGATGACTCCTTGGTAGCGGGGACCGTCGAGCTTCACCAGCACCGTGCGGGCGGCCGGGACGATATCGACCACACTGGGCAGTGCCGCAACGCGCAACACAGCCGTCCATGCCAATACCTCAGCGGTGCTGCCACATTGCAGCATCAGCGCTTGGTCGCCGTAGTCCAGAACCGTGTTGCCGACCAGTTCTGTCGGCAGGTCCTTGGAAAGGTCGCTGGTGAGGTCCGTCACGCTCATTACTCGACGGTAACCCCGCAATCGGGTGTCGGCCAGGGATTTTCGAGCACTGCCAGAGGTGCCTTAACAAACGCTCAAACAGCGGGGATCTAACCCAGGATTTTGCCGATCAGCGGCGGCAGTTGGTCGGCGAGCATCGGGTAGCTGAGTATCGACGAAAACGCGATCGCGCCCGCCTGTTCCTTGGTGGTGAAGATGTGGCGGTTCTGGGCGGTCGCCTGCGAAGCCGCCACGTCGGGGTCGGCCAGCAGGGCCTTTTGGTCATCCGGACTTTCGGTCGTCCAGATCACCACGTCGGCGGAATCGAGCACCGCTTTGATCTGATCGCGCGGGATGACGGCCCGGTGATCGACGCCGAAAGGTTTGATGCTGTCGTCGATGACCAGCCCCATCTGGTTCAGAAAGTCGGTCCGCCAGCCCGCCACCGTAGCCACGACGGTGCCTTGCCACAGCGTGCCCTTCATCAGCAACGCCTTCTTGCCCAGCCAGCCCGGATTCTTTTGCGCCACGGCGGCGAACTTCTGGCCGACGCCGTCGATCAGTGACTTCATCTGGTCGGCCTGGAACACCGCCTGGCCGATCGTGGCGGCCTGGTCTTTCCACGGCTCGAAGAACGCATCGCCGCCACCCTGCGGGACGGTCGGGGCAATCGCGGACAGCTTGGAGTAGGTGTCGGCGTCCACACCGGCATTGATCGCCACGATCAGGTCGGGTTTGAGACCGGCGATCTGGTCGACGGGAATCCCGTTGTCCAGGTTCAACACCACCGGCTGCGCCCCGCCGAGCTTGGGCTGGGCCCATGGCCACACCGCGAAGGGCTGATCGCCCCACCAGTTGGTCACCGCGATGGGCACCACCCCCACCGCCAGCAGGTCGTCCTGCTCGGTATAGCCGGCACTGACGACGCGCTTCGGCGGCTCCTTGACGACCGTCTGCCCGAAAAGGTGGGTGATGGTCACCGCTCCGGCGGGGGCACCGGGGGCAGGTTTGGGTGACGAACACCCCGCTAACGCCCCAGCGACCTCGGCGACCGCGGTGACCCCAGCGCCGAGCAGTCCCGTGGCCCCGGCGAGCTGCAAGAATCCCCGCCGATTCCATCCGTGTCGCCCTTGTCGCACCGCGTGAGAGTATCGCGTGCCCGACTCAATTCAGCTCAGCGGCATACCGGCGTCCACGAAGTCCAGCGCCCGATAGATCGTGTCGGCGGTCTGCGGTGCAGTGTCGAAGGCGGCCATCATGGCGCCGGTCAGCGCGCCGACAAATACCCGGACTTCGAAATCGCTTGCGGGGCGACCGATTCGGCGGCCGATCAACTCGGCCATGACGTTGACGGTGCGGTAGTACTCGTCGTACATGGCGGCCTTGAGCTCGGGTATCGAGAACATCAGCCGCTGCCGGGTGTTTTCGAACTCCAACTGCTCGGCTGGAAGGCGCGCCATGACGGCCGCGTAGGCCCGCCGGATCGCCTGGGTTGGCGACAGGTCGGGCGGCTGCGCCTCGAAGGCCGCCAATACCAGCGGGTCCAGGTCGTCGGCCAGCAGCAGCGATTCCTTGGACGGGAAATATCGGAAGAAGGTGCTGGGCGACACGTCGGCGGCATCAGCGATCTGTTCGACGGTGGTAGCGGCGTAGCCGTTCGCCTCGATCAGGCGGAATGCCTCACGCCGGATGGCCTGGCGCGTCTTGATCTTCTTGCGCTCCCGTAGACCGAGGGCATGATTATCCGACAGCATGGAGCAATTCTGGCGCACCTCGAGCGCGGTGCGTTCCAGGACGTCAAGTGGGCGTGCCGTATCCGCCGCCGCCGGGGGTTTCGATCACCAGCGTGTCGCCGGGCTCGACTTCCGTCGAGTCGCAACCGGCCAACTCGACGGTGCTGCCGTCGGCGCGCTCCACTCGGTTACGCCCCAGCTCCCCGGGTGAGCCGCCGGCCATCCCATAGGGCGGAACCCGCCGATGACCGGACAACGTGCTGACCGTCATCGGCTCGGTAAACTCGATGCGACGGACGGCGCCATCACCGCCATGCCAGCGACCAGCGCCACCGCTGCCGCGCCGAATGGCGAACTCCCGCAGCAGCACCGGGAAACGCCATTCGAGCACTTCGGGATCGGTGAGCCGGGAGTTCGTCATGTGCGTCTGCACAACCGACGCCCCGTCGAAACCGTCACCGGCCCCGGAGCCGGATCCGAGGGTTTCGTAGTACTGGTGCCGCTCGTTACCGAATGTGACGTTGTTCATCGTCCCGGCTCCTTCGGCCTGTACACGTAGCGCGGCGAACAGTGCGCCGGTGATCGCCTGTGAGGTTTCGACGTTGCCGGCGACGACGGGGGCTGGGTAGGCCGGCGCGAGCATCGACCCCTCCGGTACGACGACGTGCAGCGGGCGCAGGCAACCGTCATTGAGCGGGATCTCGTCGGCGACCAGGGTCCGGAACGTGTAGAGCACGGCCGCAATCGCCACCGAGGATGGCGCGTTGAAGTTCGTGTCCAGCTGGGGAGAGGTTCCGGTGAAGTCGATGGTTGCGCTGCGGGTGGCGCGGTCGACGGTGATGCGGACGGCGATTGTCGCGCCGGAATCCATGCGGTAGCGGTATTCGCCGTCGTCGAGCTTGTCGATGACGCGACGGACCGCCTCCTCTGCGTTGTCCTGGACATGTCGCATGTAGGCCTCGACGACATCCAGGCCGAACTGGTCGATCATCTGGCGGACCTCATCGACGCCTTTTTGGTTGGCGGCGATCTGCGCGCGGAGGTCGGCGAGGTTGGTGTCGGGATTGCGCGAACCGAAGGGCGCGTCCGTGAGCAGGCGCCGGGTTTCGACTTCGCGGAACTGTCCGTTTTCCGCGAGTAGCCAATTGTCGAACAGCACGCCTTCTTCGTGGATCTCGCGGCTGTCGGCCGGCATGGAGCCGGGGGTGATACCGCCGATTTCGGCGTGGTGCCCGCGGGAGGCGACGAAGAACAGGACGCGCTCGCCAATGCTGTCGAAGACCGGGGTCACGACGGTGATGTCCGGCAGGTGGGTGCCGCCGTGGTAGGGATCGTTGACCGCGTACACGTCACCGGGCTTCATCCCCCCGGCGCGGCGGTGAATCACTTCCTTAACGCTGGTGCCCATCGAGCCGAGGTGCACCGGGATGTGCGGTGCGTTGGCGACGAGATTGCCGTCCGGGTCGAACAGCGCGCACGAAAAGTCCAGCCGTTCACGGATGTTCACCGACTGTGCGGTGGCTTCCAGCCGGGCGCCCATCTGCTCGGCGATCGCCATGAACAGGTTGTTGAAGATCTCCAGCAACACCGGATCGGCCTCGGTACCCGCATTGGGCTGCGAGAGGGCGACCAGCCGTTCGGCGAACAGGTGCCCGGATCCCGTTATCGTCGCCTGCCAGCCGTCGTCGATGACGGTGGTGGCGTTGGGCTCGGCGATGATCGCCGGGCCGGTCACCATGTCCCCCAGCCGCATCCGCTCGCGGTGACGTAGGGGGGCGTCGTGCCACGATCCGTTCGAGTAGATCCGGGCGGTTTCGGCCGGTCCAGTGGTGTCGGTGACCTGATCGCCCAGGTGGGACAGGTCGGTCTGGTCGGTGAGGCCGATCGCCTCGACCGAGACCGCTTCCGCGATCAACGGACGGTCCATCAGGAACGAATACATCGCGCGGTGGCTGGCCTCGAACGCGACGGTCATCGCCTCGAGCTCGGCCAGTTCGACAGGGACCGCGTTATCGGTTCCCTCGTAGCGCAGATGCACCCGGCGAACCACCCGGATCCGCCCTGGTGGGACGCCCTCGTCGAGCAGCTCGGCGCGGGCGGTCTGCTCGAGGGCGTCCGCGACGCTGCCCAACTGCTCCAAGGCGGCGGTCTCGAGCCGGATTTCCACGGTCTGCTCCCGCATCGAGGTGGTGTCGGCCAGGCCGATCCCCAGTGCGGAGAGCACGCCGGCCATCGGCGGGACGAGCACCGTGCTGATGCCGAGCGCGTCCGCCACCGCGCATGCGTGCTGCCCGCCTGCGCCGCCGAATGTCGTCAGCACATACCGCCGCACGTCGTGTCCCTTTTGGACGGAGATCTTCTTGACCGCGTTGGCCATGTTCGCCACCGCTACCTGAAGAAACCCCTCGGCGACCTGCTCGGGCGAGCGGTCGTCACCGGTCCGGGTCCGGATATCGGCGGCCAGGTCGGTGAAGCTGCGCCGCACGGTCTCGTCATCGAGCGGCTGGTCGCCGCCGGGACCGAACATGGCCGGGAAGTGCGCGGGCTGGATGCGACCGAGCATCACGTTGGCATCGGTGACGGTGAGCGGACCTCCACCGCGGTAGCAGACCGGGCCGGGCTCCGCTCCGGCCGAGTCGGGGCCGACCCGGTAGCGGCTGCCGTCGAAATGCAGGATCGACCCGCCACCGGCGGCCACCGTGTGGATGTCCAGCATCGGCGCGCGCAGCCGGACCCCGGCCACCTGGTTCATGAAGACGCGCTCGTACTCGCCGGCATAGTGCGACACGTCGGTGGAGGTGCCGCCCATGTCGAAGCCGATGACATGGTCGAAACCGGCCAATGCCGACATCCGCACCATGCCGACGATGCCCCCGGCCGGGCCAGACAGGATCGCGTCCTTGCCGCGAAAGTGCCCGGCGTCGGCGAGGCCTCCGTTGGACTGCATGAACATCAGTCGCACGGCACGCATCTGGTCTGCCACCTGCCTGACGTAGCGGCGCAGCACCGGGGACAAGTAGGCGTCGACCACGGTGGTGTCCCCGCGCGGGACAAGTTTCATCAGCGGGCTGACCTCGGACGACAGCGAAATGTGAGCAAAGCCGATGTGCTCGGCCAGCTTGCCGATCTCGCGCTCGTGTGCCGGGTGCAGGTAACTGTGCAGGCACACCACCGCGACCGCGCGGATCCCATCGGCATGGGCTTGCCGCAGTTCGGATTCCAACAGCTCGAGGTTGGGTCCCCGCAGCACCGTGCCGTCGGCCGTGACGCGCTCATCGACCTCGACGACCCGCTCATACAGCATCTCTGGCAGCACGATGTGCCGGTCGAAGATGCGCGGACGATTCTGGTAGGCAATGCGCAGCGCGTCACCGAAACCGTGGGTGATCACCAGCACCGTGCGCTCCCCCTTGCGCTCCAGCAACGCATTGGTCGCGACGGTGGTGCCCATCCGCACCGCGTCGACTCGCGCGACCGGAATGGGCAAGTCCTCGGTGATCCCGAGTAGCGCACGGATTCCGGACACCGCTGCGTCGCGGTAGCGCGCAGGGTTGTCCGAAAGCAGCTTGTGGGTCAGCAAGCGTCCGTCCGGCCGGCGCGCCACGATGTCAGTGAACGTGCCGCCCCGGTCGACCCAGAATTGCCACCCCGCACCAGCCACCCGGACTCCCTTTCACGGCTCTCCAACTCTATCGGCGAGTGGGGAATGAAACAGCTTCGGCCGGCCAACGGCTCACCGAGCATTAGTTCCTCGGTGCGTCCACCGCAAGCAGGGCAGCGCGATGTGCGACCGCCACAGCGTGCTCGGCATATCGTTCGTAGGCGCGGGCGGCCAGGGTGAGGTCGATCGCCGCGTGGACGTCGATCCCGGCCGACCAGGAGAGCAGCTGTTGAAACAGCGACTGCTCTAATCGATCCACTTCGTCGCCGCGATCAACCTCCGCCACGCCGACTTTCCCGTGTGACTCCACGACATTGGTTGCTTTGACGGCCACGTCGAGGCACACCTCGCTCAGCTCGCGAAGTACGTCCAACAGTGGGGCCGGTATGGACGCCCACGCACGTCGGGTACGGGCGATATCGGCCACCTCGCGCGCGAGTTGGCCCATGCGCTCGGCTTCGGCGTGGATGTGCACCGTGGCGACGGTCGCCGGAAGCTCCGCAACCGTCGAACGGGCGCGAGCAGCCATATGTGCCGCCGCCTGGTCCTCGAGCTCGTGACGGAGCGTTAACAACGACTCATAGGCTGCACCAATGTCGTCGGCCGCGGGATGACCAGGACCAAATAGGGCGGCCGTCGCGTGCCGCATCCCCTCCAATGCCGGACGAATCAGACATACCAGCCGAGTGCTCGGGCCTTCGAACTCCTGGGCCCGCGCTCCACCGAGTGGGTTAGGGCGCTGTTCGCCGCCTGCCACGGTCGCTAACAGTACCGGCAAGCTCCACACACCGGCTGTTCGCTGCCAACGGATCCGCGGCAGCCGGGCAGGGCAACGTGAGAGCTATCTAGGTTTACAGAGGCGGACGCTGCCCGCCCCCTTATTAGGCTGAGGAGCCACCGTGCTGGCCTTAAGCGCCACGCCAAGGGCTGTAATCGGTGATGAGCTCTTCCTGCGGCGGGCGCTGCTCGACGGGCACATGCTGCAGGTTGATCCGGATCCGATACCAGATCGAACTCGGCCCGCGCATGCCGTCGACCAGGACGTCGGCCGGCTGCAGCCGCTCGGCCGCGGCGGGGTAGCGGCCGCGCCAGGTGTCCAGCGCGGCCAGCGCCTCGTCCTTGGTCTTGGTGCGGGCGATTTCGATGAGCGGCTTCGATGAGACGCGCCTGCCGTCGGCACGCTTTTCGGACCCCTTCGGCGCCTTCGGCGCCTTTTCCGGGGGGCCCAGTTCTTCGGCCAGCATGAGCAGCCGGTCGAGCTCGCCGACCGCTGCTTGGTTGGAGGGGTTCATACCCGCCCAGGGGTCACCGATTTCGGCGAACCGGCTGGGCACGGTGGCCATGGTGAAGGCCTCAGGCGTGCAGTCGGCGACCTCGTCCCAGTGCAGCGGCGTGGACACCCGCGCGTCGGGAGTAGCCCGTACCGAATAGGCCGAGGCGACCGTGCGGTCTTTGGCGTTCTGGTTGAAGTCGACGAACACCCCCTCGCGTTCTTCCTTCCACCAGCGGCTGGTTGCCGCATCGGGGATGCGCCGCTCGACCTCGCGCGCGACGGTCTGGGCGGCCAGCCGGACCTGGGTGAACCGCCAGCGCGGCGCGATGCGGGCGTAGATGTGAAAGCCCCGCGACCCGGACGTTTTCGGCCACGCGACCAGGCCGTAGTCCTCCAGCACTTCGCGAGCCACCAGCGCGACGTCGACGATCCGCCGCCAGGTGACCCCAGGCATCGGGTCCAAGTCGACCCGCAGCTCGTCGGGATGGTCGAGGTCGCCGGCCAGCACCGGGTGCGGATTGAGGTCGACGCAGCCCAGGTTGATCGCCCACGCCAGCCCGGCGGCGTCATGGATGACCGCTTCGGCGGCGGAGGTGCCCGACGCGTAGCGCAGCTCGGCGACATCCACCCAGTCCGGCCGTTTCGCGGGCGCCCGCTTCTGGAACACGGCCTCTTCGGAGATGCCCTTGACGAAGCGTTTCAGAATCATCGGCCGGCCCGCCACGCCGCGCAGCGCCCCATCGGCGATGGCCAGGTAATAACGCACCAGATCGAGCTTGGTGTACGGGCCGGAATCGGCATGGGCGGGGAAGACCACCTTGTCCGGATGGGTGATGGTGACCCGACGTCCGGCCACTTCCAGTGACGCCGGACCGATCATGGGCTTCATGGTAAGTCCGGGAAATTTTCTGGCCGGAGTGCGACCTGGGTCACAAATGGTCACATAGGGTGAAGTTATGGCTAACCACATCGGACTGCCGGGCCAGGCTGTCAACAAGCTTCAGCAGTACATCGAACGCGGCTCGGCCGAACTGCACTACGTGCGCAAAATCTTCGAGGCCGGCGCGTTCCGGCTGGAGCCGCCGCAGAACATCGCCGCCATGGCAACCGACATCTACAAATGGGGCGAGTTCGGGATGCTGCCGTCGCTCAACGCGAGACGTCATCCTGACCGCGCAGCGTGCATCGATGAAGACGGCGAGTTCAGTTACCGGGAGCTCGACGAGGCCGCCCATGCGGTGGCCAACGGGCTGCGTGAGAAGGGCGTGCGCGGCGGCGACGGTGTGGCGATCCTGGCGCGCAACCACCGCTGGTTTCTCATCGCCAACTACGGCGCCGCCCGGGCGGGGGCCCGCATCATCCTGCTGAACAGCGAATTCTCCGGCCCGCAGATCAAAGAGGTGTCGGAGCGCGAAGGCGCCAAGGTGATCATCTACGACGACGAATACACCAAGGCGGTCAGCAGGGCGGAGCCCGAGCTGGGCAAGCTGCGCGCACTGGGCACCAACCCCGACTCGGACGAGCCCTCGGGTAGCGACGACGAGACGCTGGCCGATCTGATCGAGCGCAGCAGCAAAGACCCCGCGCCCAAGGCCAGCAAGCACGCATCGATCATCATCCTGACCAGCGGCACGACCGGCACGCCGAAGGGGGCCAATCGCAGCACCCCGCCGACGCTGGCGCCGGTGGGCGGCATCCTGTCGCATGTTCCGTTCAAGGCGAACGAGGTGACCTCGCTGCCCGCGCCGATGTTCCACGCGCTGGGCTACCTGCACGGCACCCTGGCGATGTTCCTCGGGTCCACGCTCGTGCTGCGCCGCAAGTTCAAGCCGCCGCTGGTGCTCGAAGACATCGAGAAGCACAAGGTGACCGCCATGGTCGTGGTGCCGGTGATGCTGTCGCGCCTCCTCGATGCGATCGAGAAGATGGACAAGAAGCCCGACCTGTCCAGCCTGAAGATCATCTTCGTGTCGGGATCCCAGTTGGGCGCCGAGCTGGCCAGCCGTGCCCTCAAAGACTTCGGCCCGGTCATCTACAACATGTACGGCTCGACCGAGATCGCGTTCGCCACCATCGCCGGGCCAAAGGATCTGGAACTCAACGCCGCGACGGTCGGACCGGTCGTCAAGGGTGTGAAGGTCAAGATCCTCGACGACAACGGCAACGAGCTGCCGCAGGGTGACGTCGGGCGGATCTTCGTCGGCAACGCCTTCCCGTTCGAGGGCTACACCGGCGGCGGTCACAAGCAGATCATCGATGGCCTCATGTCGTCGGGCGACGTCGGCTACTTCGACGAACACGGCCTGCTCTACGTGAGCGGCCGCGACGACGAGATGATCGTCTCCGGCGGCGAGAACGTGTTCCCGGCCGAGGTCGAGGACCTGATCAGCGGTCATCCCGACGTGGTGGAGGCCACCGCGATCGGCGTGGACGACAAGGAGTGGGGCCACCGGCTGCGCGCGTTCGTGGTCAAGAAGGACGGCGCGGGCGTCGACGAGGACGGCATCAAGCACTACGTGCGCGACCATCTGGCCCGCTACAAGGTGCCGCGCGAGGTGGTCTTCCTCGACGAGTTGCCGCGCAACCCCACCGGCAAGATCCTCAAGCGCGAGCTGCGCGAGATGGAGATCGACTAGCTCCGTCTGCTCGCGCAGTCCCGGGATCAGCGTCGAGACTCGATGGCGCGCGTGATCTGGGCGGTGAGTTTGGGGTCGACTAGCAGTTGGTCGATGAGGGCGGTGAGGACCTCTTGCCCGGTCACCCGGGCGACTCCCAGGCGGTCGGCGGCTTCGCGTTGCCAGATGTCGAGGGCCCGGTGTGTGCTGGCTGGGAGGTCGACGGTTCGCCGGGTCCGTTGGCTGCGTCCCGACTGATCGCGTGTCCGGTAGTCGGCCGTGGGTTGGCTGGGCTGGCTGGCTTGGCCGAACACCTGCTGGGCGGGCGTCTGTCGGAGGTTCTTGTTGAGGCGCTCCGTGGGCGCCGCGTCGCCGGGTGGTGTGCCCGCCGACATGTGCGTGCGGAACGCTCCGGCGCCCGGTTCGATGTGCCCTGGGTTGATCACCACCGCTGCGGCTCTCCTCCCTGGCCTCCCCCGGAGCCAAATCAGTAAGTCAGTACTTCAGTCTAGGAGTGGATGCGGGATCCCGCAGCGGACGCCATCCGGCGTGGCGTGTCGGGTAGCCCTGTCAGCGGATTCTTCAGAGCAATTAATGCAGTAGCTGCACGTAATTACCTCGGCTATTGCGCCCGCGCGGGGAGTCAACTTCAGATCTATTCCTTTAATCTCGCCATTCGACGTACAGATACTGAACTAATGAACCCCGTGAATACGTATCTCAGTAAGTCAGTAAAATGCCTTTGAGCAGCTACTTTGTGAGGAACGCACATACTGATTTCAGTACCTGAAGAAGTCCGGAATTTCGTAAATATAAAAATAATATTCAGAGATCACAGGCACTCATCCACAGCATTCTAAAAATTTATTTCTATTGTTTGCTTAGCCATTTCTTGGGTAATATTGAACGTGTCAGCACAAAGGTCTTGGAAGGAGCCCCTCATGTTGATTTCACTGCGATCGGTCCGCAACGCGGCCGCCGGTGCAGTCGGCGCCGGTGCGCTGGCCGGAACGATGCTGTTCGGTGGCGCCCCGATGGCGCAAGCAGCCCCCGCAACACCGACTCCAGCGACAAGCTTCGCGACTTTCGGGCCGCACGGCGGACCGGGCGGCCCCGGGATCAGTCCCGAGCGCCCCGGCGGCGGTTGGGGCCACGGCGACGGCGGCCACGTCGGCGGCTGGGGCCGCGGCGGCGGTTGGGGCCACGGCCCCGGCGGATGGGGCCACGGCCCCGGCTTTGGCCGGGGCGGCTGGGGCCCTGGCGGTTGGGGACGCGGCGTGGGCCGCGGTTGGGACCGTGGCGGCGGCTTTAGCCATCGCGGCGTCTTCGGGAACCGTGAGTCGTGGAGCTGGTGGTGATGAGCCACTGAAGCGCGTGGGCGCTGACCAGCCTGGTCTGGCCGGCAATTCCTAGGCTGGCCGCCCCACGCTAAGGGGGAGAACCGTGTCGACCTGACAACCGTCAGGTCGACACGGTTTCTGTTTAGGGGTCGCGGGGAAGGCCCAGCAGCCGTTCGGCGATGATGTTGAGTTGTACCTCCGACGTGCCGCCGTAGATCGTGGTGGCGCGGCTGGCTAGCAGGTATTCGCCCCACTTGCCCGCTAATTCGTCGGGGTCGCCGATCGCGGCATCGGTGCCGAAGGAGGACACCGCGAATTCGGCGTAGCCCTGGCCGGTGCGCATCGACAACAACTTCGAGATCGCCGCCGACGGCATGGCGTCACCGCCGGCCAGCGTCAACAGCGTGGAGCGCAGGTTCAGCACCTTGGCGGCCTGGCCCTCGGCGATCAGTTGGCCGGCGCGGTGTTGCGCGACCTGGTCGAACTGCCCGTCGCGAACGAACTCGACGAACTCGGGAAGTGTCGCCAGCAAATTGTTATCGCTGGTGCCGAGCGATACCCGCTCCGCCGTCAGAGTGTTCCGGCTGACCTCCCAGCCCCGGTTGACTTCGCCGAGCACGTACTCGTCGGGCACGAACACGTCGTCGATGTAGACCGTATTGAAAAACTCGGCGCCCGTGAGCTCACGCAGCGGCTTGACGGTGACGCCTTCGCTCTTCATGTCCAGCAGGAAGTAGGTGATGCCGTTGTGTTTCGGCGCCGACGGATCCGTCCGGGCTAGTAGCGCGCCCCACTGCGAGAACTGCGCGGCCGTGGTCCAGATCTTCTGGCCACTGATGCGCCAGCCGCCTTCCACCCGCGTTGCCTTGGTCGAGAGCCCCGCCAGGTCAGACCCTGCGCCGGGCTCGGAAAACAGCTGGCACCAGATCATTTCACCGCGGAAGGTCGGCGGCAGGAACCGCTGCTTTTGCTCCTCGGTCCCGAACGCGACGATCGACGGGATGATCCACGCCGCGATGCCCACCTGCGGACGCTTGACCCGCCCGGTGCTGAACTCCTGCGCGATGATGATCTGCTCGATCGGGCTGGCGGCGCGTCCCCACGGCCTGGGAAGGTAGGGCAGCACCCACCCGCCCTCGGCGATCGCGACCTTGCGTGGGTCGCGCTCCATCGCCTTGAGCCCCTCCACCTCGGCCCGGATCTCGGCCCGCAGCTTTTCGGTGTCGGGATCCAAGTCGATGTCCACCGCACGCAGACCCGCGTCCGTCGCGGTGTCCACCACCCTTTGCGGGTACTCCGAGCTGCGGCCGAAGCACGCGGACAGCATCAACGCCCGGCGGTAGTAGACGTTCGTGTCGTGCTCCCAGGTGAAGCCGATGCCGCCGTGTACTTGGATGCAATCCTGCGTGCACCGCTGGGCGGCGGCCGGGGCCAACGTAGCAGCCACCGCCGCGGCGAATTCGACCTTCGAACCGGTTGTGTCCCAGTCGTTTTGGCCGGCCTCGCGTGCCTCGTCCAAGGCGCGTGCGGCGTCCCACACCGCGGCGGTGGCCCGTTCGGTGTCGGCGATCATCTCGGCACACTTGTGTTTGATGGCCTGGAACTGGCCGATCGGCCTGCCGAACTGCTCGCGGATCTTGGCGTATTGCGCAGCCGTGTCGGTCGCCCAGCGCGCCACACCGACGGCCTCGGCGGATAGCAGTGTGGACATCAGCGCGTACGCGGTCGTCATGCTCAGTCTGCTCAACACCGCGTCCTCGCCGATCTCGACGGCATCCACCCGCACATGCGCGATCGGACGCAGCGGGTCAATGCTTTTGACCGGCTGGATCTCCAGCTGATCGGCGCGCAGCACGACCCATTCGTCGCCGCTGGCGATCGCTACTGGGAGCACCAGCACGGAGGCCTGGGCCGCTGCGGGAACGGCGCGGACTTCGCCGCGAATCACCAGCGTTGCCTCATCCGGGCCCTGTGGGGTTGCGGTCAGCCCGGAATCCAGCGCATAGGCGCCGATAGCCGCGCCCGACGCCAGCTCGGCCAGCACTTTGGCGTCCGGGTCATGCGCGGAGATCAACGCGCTGGCGATCGCCGACGGCACGAACGGGCCGGGCACCGCCCCGTAGCCGAACTCCGCCAGCGCGACCGCCAGCTCGAGGATGCCGAAACCCTGTCCGCCGACCGATTCGGCCAAATGCAGACCGTGCAGGCCCTGTTCGGCCGCGGCCTGCCAGTACGGCGGCGGGTTCTCCAGTTTTTCCAGGGGCGTCTCCATAGCGGCATGCAGCACCTCGGACGGCGCTACCCGCGCCACGAGGGACCGCACTGAATCGGCCAGGTCTTGATGCTCAGGAGTTATTGCGATCGGCATTGGTCGCCTTCCACTGCTTTGGGGTGCTTTCGGGCCCTGCCTCGCCCAAGCACCTCCAAGCTAACAACCAGTCGGTTGGTTGACCACAGGGGTCACTAGGTGGGCCAGCGGCTGCCCTTCGTGCAGTCGGCGGCAGTTCGCAACGGCCTCGGTCAGGTAGCGCCGCACGGTGTCGGCGGTGTACCAGGTGATGTGCGGTGTCAGTACCACGTTGTCCAGACCGAGCAGCGGATTGTCCGGCGCCACCGGCTCGACCTCGAAAACATCGAGCCCCGCGGCGGCCAGCCGCCCGCCACGCAGCGCGGCGACGAGCGCGTCCTCGTCGACGACGGCGCCGCGAGACGTATTCACCAGCACCGCAGTCGGTTTCATCGAGGCCATTGCGTCGGAGCCCAGCAGGTGATGCGTGTCGGTGGTCAATGGCAGGTGCAGCGAGACGATGTCGCTGGCGGCCAGCAGTTCCGGCAGCTGCCGCCAGCCGGGCCGCCCGTCGTCCCGGGTGCTGGTGTGCAGGATTGTGGCACCCATCGCTGCGACGATGTCGCCCACCCGCTTGGCGATGTTGCCGTAGCCGACCAGCCCGACGGTGCAGCTGCCGATATCGCGCACCGTCTCGCCCAGCTGCGGATTCGCCGGCCAGCCGCGCCCGTGGCGGATGTCGCGGTCCAGCGATGTCAGCCGGCGCAACGCGGCCAGCATCAGCAGCACCGTGCCCTCGGCCACCGACTGCGCATTGGCACCTGGCATATTGGCGACCGCGATACCGAGCTCAGTGGCGGTCTGCACATCGATGGTGTTGACCCCTGCGCCGAGTTTGTGCACCAGCCGCAACCGCGGACCACGCCGCAGGTCGGCACCCGAAAGCGGTCGCAGTACATGCCAAATCACCTCTGCCTCAGGCAATTCCCGGTAGAAGCTGGTGTCATCGTCATCGGCGCACCATCGGATGTCAAGCCAATCTGACTCGGGCGCAAGGAAATCGAGCACCTTGTCGCCAGGGACGAAGTGGGCCAGGACTTTCACGAGATTCTCAGCGCCACCGTTTGTGAATCCACTTGGCGATGGTGTCGGCCTGCTCGCTGCGCGCCCCCGGGGTGGTGAAGTAGTGGTCGGTGTCGATCGAAGCCTGCGTCTTGTCGGTGCCGGCGAGCGCGTCGTAGACGCGTTGGGCATCAGAGGGAAAAACCCCGGTGTCGGCCAGGGCGTTGATCACCAGGGCCGGGCAGGTGATGCGGGCCAGGTGTGGCTCCGCCCGGGTTTGCGCCACCCGCAGGCTCCACATGCCCAGCCAATTGCGCAGCGTGCAGGCCGCGGCGATGCCGTTGGCGGATCGGTTCGCCTTGGCCGGCACGCCCATGTAGCAGAGGTTGGGCTGACGGCTGGTGGGCTCGATGCTGGGATCGACCATGCGCGGGTCGGCCCAGGTCCGCATCACGGTGAACGGCCGATCGGAAAACCCCGCGGCGCGAACACGTTTGAGCTCATCCTCGGCCCAATCGGTGATGGCGTGGTTGCGCGTGGCCTGCGCCGAGCGGTAGCGGCTGAGAAACTCCGGCGAGTACGGCGGACCGTTGCGCTGGCTGAACAAGTCGAGGTCGAGATCGGTGGCCACCGGGTCGTTTTCGTCGACGACGGCGGCGTCCATCCAGGCGGTCAGCACGTCCGGGCGCCCGGGATGGGCGGCGGTGGCAACGTAACCGTCGGCGGGAAGCAACTCCGTCAATCCGGCCGCCGGCCGCATGCCGTCCAGCGGAGTCACGTTCGGGTCGACCGCCTGTGACTGGTAGGCCGCCATCAACGAACCGCCGCCCGAATTGCCCAGCAAGACAACGGCTTCCACGCCCTGAACTTCCCGCAGCCAGCGCACCCCGACGCCTATGTCGACCAGTGCGTGGTCGAGCGCAAAGCTGCTTTCGAAGCCGCGATAGCGAGTGTTCCAGCCCAGAAATCCGATGCCGCGGGTGGCCATGTAGTCGGCGAGATAATGCTCGGAGAAGTCGATCTGATAGTGCGTGGCAATCATCGCCACTTTCGGCTTGCGCCCTACACCGCGGTGGTACAGGCCCTGGCAAGGATGACCGCCGGCCCCGGCGCGCGCAGCGGTGCGCGACGGCAGCCCGACGAACTCGTGGATAACCCCCGGCGTGCCGCCATTGCGAGTCATTCACGCCTCCTTGCCGTAGATCGCGCGGTAGTAGATGTTGGCGAGGGTCTGGATGCAGGCCTGGTCGTCGGGCTTGCCGGCCCGGCTGAGCTGGAGATAGCAGAACTGGTTGAACATCGCCACAATTGCCTCGGCGATCAGCTGCGGGTCATCGCCGGGGCAGTAGCCCTCGGCCTGTGCACGCCGGACCGACTCGGCGATGAAGGAGATCGGTACCGCGCATATCTCGGCCCAGAACTGCGCGAAGTCGTCGTTGATCATGGCCAACTGCGACGCGCTGATCACCTCCGCGAGCCGGTTGCGGGAGGTGTGCCAGTGGGCGGAAGTGGCCTCGTGAGAGCGCTCGCGGGGGGACAGTCCGTGGCGGGTCACCGAGAGCGCCCGCTGGTTGGCCTCGTCGCGGAAGCGCACCGCCCACTGACGGACCATCGCCTCTTTGGAGTCGTAGTAGTTGTAAAACGATGCCGCCGAGCGGCCCGCTTCGCCGGCGATGTCGGCGATGGTCGTCGCCAGAATGCCCTTGCGCGCGATGACCGTTCGGGCGGCGGTGTCAATCGCGGCCTGTGTCCGGCGGCCGCGGCGCGTGGGGAAGGCCCGAATCTCTGGAGGATGGCGCGCCGGCTCCGAAGCGGTCGACAACTGGCGCACCTCCCCTGTCGCACCCTGTCGAATATGTGAATCTGATGTTAGATGACTATGTGAATCTGATGTTCGATTCAGATTTATTCTTGATCAGGGCTGTGCCCCCGGATACCGATGGGAGTCGCACGATGATCAAGCCACACAACACCAACAGCGAGTTCGAGCTCGGCGGGATCAACCATGTCGCCCTGGTGTGTTCGGACATGGCGCGCACGGTGGACTTTTACAGCAACATCCTCGGAATGCCACTAATCAAATCGCTCGATTTGCCGCGCGGTCAGGGGCAGCACTTCTTCTTCGACGCCGGCAACGGCGACTGTGTCGCGTTCTTCTGGTTCGCCGACGCGCCTGATCGGGTGCCGGGTATCTCGTCGCCGGGTGCCATCCCGGGCATCGGTGACATCACCAGCGCGGTGAGCACCATGAACCATCTTGCGTTTCACGTGCCGGCCGAGAAGTTCGACGAGTACCGGCGGCGGCTCAAGGACAAGGGCGTGCGGGTCGGCCCGGTCCTCAACCACGACGAGAGCGAAAGGCAGGTGTCCGCGACCGTGCATCCCGGGGTTTATGTGCGCTCGTTCTACTTCCAGGACCCCGACGGCATCACATTGGAGTTCGCTTGCTGGGTAAGGGAATTCACCACAAGTGACAACCAGGCCACCCCGAAGACGGCGGCCGATCGGCGACCCGCTGTGCAGGCCGTACGCTAATCGGCAAAACCGTGCCCGAGCCGGGGGATTCCCATGACGACCGACGGCATTTTGACCGACGAGCAGATCGCCGCCCTCACGCCCGAGCAGCGGCGCGAGCTGATCACCCGCCTGGAGCAACCCCTGAGCGAGCTGATCGACACGGAGTACCTCGGTCGGATTCGGCGAATCCGGCTGGGTCTGATGATCGGTGGCTCGATCGCGATGATTCCCTGGCTGGCGTATCTCTCCGTGACGTTGCCGGAAAATTATGTCGCCCATAACTGGCCCATCACCTGGGTAGGCTTCGACCTTCTGTTGGTCGCTTTCATGCTGGCGACCGCCGTGCTGGGCTACCTGCGCCGCCAGCTGCTGATGCTGTCGGCGTTCACTTCAGGGGTGTTACTGATCTGCGACGCGTGGTTCGACCTGACGACCGCCGGACCCACGGACCTGTGGTTGTCTCTGGTTACGGCGCTGCTGATCGAGGTGCCGTTGGCGATCTTCATGATCACCGGCGCGCAGCGGATTTTGCGACTCACGATGATGCGCTTGTGGCGGATGGATCCCGGGATGCGGCTTTGGCATCTGCCGTTGTTTCCGTGAGTCTGTATATGGCTGGGTCGGTGAGTTGGTCGAGCAGCGAGGCCAGCTGATCGACGAGTTGGTCGGGCTCGAGCCGGACGTCGCCGCCGAGCCAGGCGCTCAAGGTTTGCGTGACGCCGCCGACCGCGAAGTGCGCACCCGCTTTGATGCGGTCGTTTGCCGGCATGCGCAGCGCATCGCCGGCATATTGGCCGGACAGCATTGCGAACAGCGCTGCTGATTCGGCGCGCTTGCGCGCGATCACCGAATTGGCCAGTTGCGTGCTGAACAGCAGGCGCCCGATGCGCGCATCGTCGGCGATGGTCCGCACGATGTTGGCCATCCCCGCACGGGACTGCTCGTGCGCCGGCACCGCGGCCACCGCGGCCTGGGTGGTGGCGGCCACTTCCGCAACGACCCAATCGAATACGCCGCTGATGAACTCGTCCTTGTCGGCAAAGCTTTCGTAGAAATAGCGGGAAGCCAGGCCGGCCCGTCGGCAAACCTCACGGACGGTCAACCCGGAGATGTCCTGCCGGCCGGATCCCAACAGGTCCAGGCCGGCGGCCAAAAGCAGGCGACGGCGCGTGGCCAGTCGCTCGCCGGCCTCGACGCCGCGGTACGGCCGAGTGCTCGGGGTCTCCGCCATGATATCCATCTTGACACCGGCGCCAGACGCAGACAACATCAGGAAACAGGTGTTCTCACAATTAGCGGACGGGTGCGGTAGGTGACAGAT
The DNA here is from genome assembly GCF_052144515.1 of Mycobacterium sp. Taxonomy (GTDB): domain Bacteria; phylum Actinomycetota; class Actinomycetes; order Mycobacteriales; family Mycobacteriaceae; genus Mycobacterium. The sequence continues at coordinate 77,439 of NZ_JBKQQD010000106.1, forward strand.
TCCAAGACGGTGCGCGAGCCCATCGGGCACGTCGAGCGCGCGGTCGCCGACTCTCCCCGTCCCTCGGGGTTGCCCGAGCGCCAGGGTTCCACCTTCGCGGACGGTTTGATGGGCATAACGCTGCTGGCCGGCCCGGCCAACGTGATCATGCAGTTGGCGCGACCCGCCGTCGGCTACGGCGTGCTGGAAAGCCGCGTCGAGAGTGGCCGGGTGGACCTGCATCCGATCAAGCGGGCCCGCACCACCTTCACCTATCTCGCGGTGGCCGTCGCCGGCAGCGACGCCCAGAAGGAGGTGTTCCGTCGCGCGGTGAACCGGGCGCACGCTCAGGTGTACTCCACACCCGAGAGTCCGGTGCAGTACAACGCGTTCGACCCGGACCTGCAGCTGTGGGTGGCGGCATGTCTGTACAAGGGTGGGATCGACGTCCACCGCATCTTCGTCGGCGAACTGAACGACCAGGACGCCGAGCGCCACTATCGCGAGGCCAAGACGCTGGCCACCACATTGCAGGTGCCGCCGGAGATGTGGCCGGCCGACCGGGCGGCGTTCGACCGCTACTGGCAGGAGTCGCTGGCCAAGATCCACATCGACGACGCCGTCCGCGACTATCTGTATCCGATTGCCGTGTCGCGTATGCGCGGGCTGGCGCTGCCACGCTGGCTACGGCGGCTGCCGGAAAGCATCGCCTTACTGATCACCACCGGCTTTCTGCCGCAACGGTTTCGCGACGAGATGCGGTTGCCGTGGGATGCCGTCAGGCAACGGCGCTTCGACCGGCTGATGGCTGTGCTGCGCACGGTGAACCGTATCCTGCCGCGATTTGTCCGGCAGTTTCCGTTCAACGCAATGCTCTGGGATCTGGACCGCCGCATCAGGACGGGGTGCCCCTTGGTCTAATGCGCGGGGTGGGCGGATCGCGTGTCCGGTTGATAACGACAATCATATTCATTAAGCTCACTCGGGTTCGTCCTCCCAGCCCGAGGAGTTCTTATGACCGCGCCGATCTGGATGGCATCGCCGCCGGAGGTGCACTCGGCGCTGCTCAGCAGCGGTCCGGGGCCGGGTTCTCTGCTGGCGGCGGCCGGGGCGTGGGGCTTGCTCAGCACCGAATACGCCGAGCTGGCAGACGAACTCGCCGCGTTGCTGGCCGCCGTGCAGGCCGGGGCGTGGCAGGGGCCGAGCGTCGAGTCGTACGTGGCCGCGCATGCCCCCTATCTGGCCTGGCTGACGCAGGCCAGCGCCAACAGCACGGGAATGGCGGCCAGTCATGAGACGATGGCCGCGGCCTACACCGCCGCGTTGGCGGCCATGCCGACGCTGCCGGAATTGGCCGCCAACCATGTCGTCCACGGGGTCTTGTTGGCGACCAATTTCTTTGGGATCAACACCATCCCGATCGCGCTCAACGAGGCCGACTATGTGCGGATGTGGATTCAGGCCGCCGCGACCATGGGCATCTATCAAGCGGTGTCCAGCACGGCGATGGCATCGACACCGCAGACCACCCCGGCGCCGCAAATCCTGAAATCCAATGCGTCGGCCGAGCCCGCCTCGAGCTCCAACCCGTTGCAGGGGATCCTGCAGAACATCGAGCAGTTCCTGCAAAACCCGTTGGGGCTCCGGCAGCAGATCATTCAGATCATGCAAGAACACATCAACGGCGACAACCCGTATGGGCTCCCGCAGGGGTTCATAAACCTCCTGCAGAAGTTCGGCATATCGAATAGCCAGGTCGCACACGACCCGACGGTCGACAATGCGATCGATAACTTCCTTGCGAGTCAGCTGCAGCGCTTCGGCATCAACTGGGATCCGGCACACGGCACGATCAACGGATTGGAATACGACGATTATGCGAACCCCGGTCAGTCGTCGTTTTGGCTCGCTCGAACCCTCGAACTCATTGAGGATTCTCAAAACTTCGGCGTGGACTTCAGGTCAAATCCGGTTGAGGCCATTCAGTGGTTCATCAGCTGGCAGCTGTTCGATTTCCCGACCCACATATTAGAAGTCGCTGAGTATGTGGTCGAGAACCCGGTGGCGGCTCTCGCGGCGCTCCCCGCCATCTCGCCCATTGCGGCCACAGGCGGCTTGGGGGCGCTGGCCAGCCTGGCCGCCGTGCCTCCGGCGGCCGCCGCGCCGGCGCTGGCACCCCTCGCGGCTGCGCCCCCACTATTGCCGGTCGTCACGGCCCCGGCTTTCACCGCGCCGGCGATGACCGCCGGCGCGCCACCGGCGCCTGCGCCCACGCCTCCTAGCCCTCCCGCCCCTGCGGGTCCGGCACCGACACCGCCGCCTATGGTCGCGGGCGGACCCGCTTTTGCGCCCCCCTACGTCATCGCTCCTCCCGGCATCGGATCCGGCGCGGGGATGAGCACCAGCGCCAGCGCGCGCTCGAAGAAGAAGGCGCCGGAGCCGAATGCCGCCGCCGCGGCGACCGCGGCGGGGGCGCGGGATGCGGCACGGGCGCGGCGGCGCCGGCGCGCGAAGCAGCGTGGGTACGGCGACGAATTCATGGATATGAATGTCGAGGTCGACCCCGACTGGGACGGGCCGCCTGGTGATGGGCCACTCGCGTCGACGGTGGCCTCGGATCGGGGCGCCGGAAGTCTGGGGTTCGCCGGCACGGCAGCCAAGGAAACGGTCGCCGAGGCGGCCGGCCTGACCACACTGGCCGGTGACGAATTCGGCGGCGGCCCGCGGATGCCGATGCTGCCGGGCTCCTGGGATCCCGCTGGCCGGCCGCCGCAATCCACACCGCCCGCAAGTTAGGGTGCGGCGCCCGCGCGCTGACACAATGGCTTGGTGACAGCGCTGAGTTTCGTGCGCCGGATCCGGGTCGGGTCGATGGAACTGCTGGTGGGCATCCTGCTGGCGTGCGCCATATCGGCGACGATGCTGCGCAAGGTGGTCTCCGGCAGTGCGGTGTTCTCGACGGCGGGCACTGTGTTCTGTGGGGTCTTCGTTCAGGCGATTCCGTTCCTGGCGCTCGGGGTAGTGGTCAGCGGGCTGATCGCGGTGTTCGTGTCACCCGAGCGGTTGGCGCGCTGGCTGCCGCGTCGTCCCGCGGTAGCGGTGCTGGCGGCGGGGATCGGTGGGGCGGTGTTGCCGGGCTGTGAATGCGGGTCGGTTCCGGTGGGGCGGCGATTGTTCGGCGAACGAGGGGCCACGGGCGCGGCGGCGTTGACGTTCATGCTGGCCGCTCCGGCGATCAACCCGGTGGTGCTGGTCGCCACGGCGGTGGCGTTCCCCGGTGCGCCGATGATGGTCGTTGCCCGGCTGGGGGCATCGCTGCTGACCTCGGTAACCATGGGCTGGGTGTGGGTGCGATGGGGCCGCCCGGAGTGGGTCACCCGGCGGCTGCCCCGCTCGGGCCCACCTGGCTCGGAAGACACCGAGTCCCGATGGGTGCTGTTCGCCGAGGCGGCCCGGCACGACTTCCTGCAGGCCGCGTCCTATCTGGTCTTGGGTGCCGCCGCGGCGGCGGCACTGCACGTGGTGGTGCCGCGGTGGGTTTTCGACCACCTGGCGGCCCACCTAATTTTGGGTGTGGCGGTGATGGCCGCCCTTGCGGTGGTGTTGGCGTTGTGTTCGGAGGCAGACGCGTTTGTGGCGGCCAGCATGACGATGGTGCCGCTGCTGCCCCGCCTCGTGTTTCTGGTTGTCGGCCCGGCCGTCGATGTGAAACTGTTCGCGATGCAGGCGGGCATGTTCGGTCGGGCTTTCGCAGCGCGCTTCGCCCCCGCCACCTTGCTGGTTGCGGTGGCGAGCGCGTGCGCCGTCGGGCTTTTGGTTCTCGGTGGTCGATAAGTGAGCCGCGAAACCGAGAACACCGTCCTGCTGCTGGTGGGCATCAGCATCGCCATGATCACTGTGACGGGTGCGTTCACCCGCTACGTCAAGCCCGGGTTGCTTCCGTGGCTGGCGGCGTCGGCAGTGCTGCTGATCGTGTTGGCGCTGGCGGCGATCATCGGCGATATCCGCCGCGGCGGACCCCGGACTAGTGATCAGCACAGCGATCACGGCGAGGGACACTCCCACCGGGCCGGCATGGTGTGGTTTCTGCTCGTTCCGATCCTGCTCTTGATCTTCGTCACGCCCCCGGCGCTGCGGCCCTCGGCCGCCGCCCCGTCTGTCACCGCGGTGTCCAATGACGTTCTGAATCGGGCATTTCCGCCGCTGCCGCCGGGTCGCGCCCCTGAGTTGTCGCTGCCCGAGATACTGATGCGGGAGGCTCAAGACAGCACTGGCTCGCTGAAGAATCGAACGATCACCGTGACCGGCTTTGTCCTCAACGAGGCCCAGGGGGTGGACCTCGGCCGCATCGTCATCATCTGTTGCGCCGCCGACGCCCAGCTGGCCCGCATCCATCTGAGGGGTCCGGCCGCCGCGCAGGCCGCCGGGCTGGCTGACAACACGTGGCTTCGGGTTGAGGGCGAGGTCGGTGAGGTCCCGGCCGCACCCCGGCAGCCGCACTCGGCGGCGATCCCGACATTGCAGGCCACCGCGGTGACCCGCATCGATGCCCCGCCCAACCCCTACGACTACCCGCGTTGAGGATCGTCAATTACTTCGACTGCAGTGGCGACTCCAGAGCTGATGCCTGCCGAGTTCTGTTGGCACCGGTGTGTTTTCCCATTGACCGAGCTCTAGCCAGTCCCGCAGGGCGGCCGCGCCATCGTTGTCGGTGACGGGGCCGATCCAGTGTGTCGGCCCGCAGGGTACCCGATCTTTCGTGCACGGCTGCACCACAGCCATGACGCCGCATCCCGTCGGGCGAGATGCGCACGCTAGTGGTCCGAGCATGCACGGGGCGGCGACGAGCATGGCGTGTGGACAGCGCTGGATGCTGGGACTTAGTTCGTCGATCATCGACAGCTTCTGGTCGGCCGCACACGTGGTGCAGACGATGACGGTGAATGGGCGGTCGGTAGCGCGGCGCGGGGAAGTCACCGTGCCGTGCCCTGGCCGGTGGTCGGTCCGGGGTAGGGCAGCAGCGCCATTTCGCGCGCGTTCTTGATCGCGGTGGCGACCTCTCGTTGTTGTTGGACGGTTAGACCGGTGACGTGACGTGAGCGGATTTTGCCGCGTTCAGAAATGAACACGCGCAGCGCGGCGGTGTCCTTGTAGTCGACCACGCTGACCCGCAGGCTGGTGAGAAGGTTCTTCTTGGGCCTGACGAGAGGTTGGGCGGCACGACGAGCCCGCTGAGGTTTCTTAGCCATCACCAAGCCATCACCAAGCCATCACCAGCTCGCCTTACGCACGCCGGGAAGTTGCCCGTTATGCGCCAATTGGCGGACCCGCACCCTCGACAGTCCGAATTTGCGCAGATGCCCGCGCGGTCGCCCGTCAACGGAGTCGCGGTTGCGCAAGCGCACCGCGCCGGCGTCACGGGGCTGGCGTGCCAACTCGCGTTGCGCGGCCACCCGTTGTTCACCCGAACTCGCCGGTGAACGGATGATCTCTTTGAGTGCAGCGCGGCGTTGGGCGTAACGCGCCACGATCACGCGACGCTGCTCGTTCCTGACGATCTTGGATTTCTTCGCTATGCTCAGCGCTCCTCTCGAAAGTCGATGTGGCGGCGAATCACCGGGTCGTACTTGCGCAGCACCAGGCGGTCCGGGTCGTTGCGCCGGTTCTTGCGGGTGACGTAGCAGTAGCCGGTGCCCGCCGTGGAGCGCAGTTTGACGATGAGGCGGATCTCGTTGCGCGCCACTAGATCCGCTGCCCTTCGCGGCGCAGCCGCGCGACGACGGCTTCGATGCCGTCGCGGTCGATGACCCTGATGCCCTTTGCGCTGACCCGCAGGCGAATCCGACGGTCCTCTGACGGCAGGTAGTACGTCTTGAGTTGGACGTTGGGTGACCAGCGCCGACGAGTCCGGCGATGCGAGTGCGACACCGCGTTACCGAAACCCGGTGCCCGGCCGGTCACTTGGCAATGAGCAGACACGATTCCCTCCGCGGACCTGCACGCGTTATTGAAAATCATTTTCGACAAGCCCTGCAGGAGACGGTACCGTATGAGGAGCTCTAATGAAAATGATTATCAATAAGGAGACTGATGCGGACGCCCGTCATCCTGGTCGCCGGCCAGAAGGACTCCGACCCGGTCGTGGGGGCACTGCTGCGCACCCACGGGACGGTGGTCGTTGAGCACCGATTCGACGGTCACGTGGTGCGCCGAACGACGGTGACCCTGCAAGACGGTGTGTTGACGACCGCGGAGACCGCTGCTCACCGACGACGAGCTTGCTTCCCCGCAGGACTGGACCCACTACGACGATCCGTTCGGCGACTGGCACGAAGACCCCTGTGTAGCCATGGCAGAAGACGCCAAGGACACGCCTGTCCGCTACACCCAGGACCGAGACAGTTGATGAAACCCGGTATCCACCCCGATTACCACCCCGTCGCTTTCCAGGACGCCACCACGGGTGCGATGTTCCTGACCCGATCGACCCTGACCAGCTCGCGCACCATCGAGTGGCAGACGCCGCAGCGGGGTGCGCAGCTACCCACTTGTCGTCGTTGAAGTCACCTCTGATTCACACCCGTTCTGGACCGGTTGGCGCCGCATCGTCGACAGCGCCGGACAAGTAGAGAAATTCCACCGGCGCTACGGCGGCCGCCGACCTACCGCGGGAGAACGCGTAACGACCGGTTGAGCGTGGCCGGCGGGATGGTGGTTCGGCACTGCGGACAGACGCCGTACAGATCGACGTAGTGAGTGACGTCGGTGTAGTGGTGTTGGCGGGTTAGGCGGCGGGTGTGTTCTTAGATGTTGGCGGGGGTGAATCCCACCGCCTTGCCGCACCGCCGGCACAGCAGATAGTGACGATGACCCGCCCCGGTACGTAGGCGGTAGAGGATCTCGCCGTCCTCGGCACGCTGGGTCTCGGCTATCCGGTCGTCCGCCAGCGCGCGCAAGATGCGGTAGACGCTGGTCAGGCCGATCTGCAGCGGTCGGCGCTGGCGAATATCCAGATACAGCTGCTGGGCGCTGCGGAAGTTCTCCTGCTCCCGCAGGACCTCCAAGACGGTCCGTTGCTTGGCCGTGGAACGTCGCCGCCGGGGTTCAGGTGAAGAGACCAGAAACACTCCTGTCGGCGGCCGAATTTTTTTCCCGCGTTTGCACGGCAGCTCGCCGGCGGTTGCCGACCCGCACGGCTGACCAGATGACACAGGCGATGGTGACGATGGGGAAACTTGGCGGCAGGTTGAACATGGCCGATGCGCCCAGTCCGAGCCAGACCGCGCTCAGGCTGATCGCCGTGGAGATGACCATAGCCAGTACCGGTCTGGGGGTGAGCATGATCGCGGTCGCAGCAGGAGTGACGACCAGGGCGAACAACAGCAGCGTGCCGACGGCTTGTATCGCCATGGTGACGGTGAGCCCGAGCAGCGCCATGAATATGACCGATAGAGCGCGCACGGGCACACCTTTGGCCTCGGCGACCAGGGCGTTGACCGAGCTGAACAGCAGGGGCCGGTAGATGATGCCGACGCTGGACGCCAGCACCGCGAGGAGGATCGCGAAGCTGACCAGTTGCTCATGGGAGATGGCCAGCAGGTTGCCGAACAACACATTGGTCATCGTGCTGGAGCTCTTGGTGGCCAGCGAGTTGAAGAACAAGCCGAGACCGGTGGCCATGGCCAGGACCGTCCCGGTGACCACTTCGCGATCGGCGGCGCGCTTGCCCAGACCCCCGATCACCAGTGCCCCGCCAACACAGAACACGCCGAGCCCGACGACTACGGGCACGCCCAGCAGGACGGCGCCGGTCGCGCCAGGCAGCCCGATGTGAGCCAACGCATGAGCGGCGAAGGCAGTGTGGCGCACCACGACGAAGTAGCCGATCAACCCTGCGGCCAGCGCGACGATAGTGCCGCCGATCAGGGCGTTGACCATGAACCCGGATGCCAGAATCGGCCACCAATTGGGCTGATAACCCAGGGCTACAAGATGGTCGGTCACAGCGCGCTCCTCATATACGGCTCCCCGTGCGGTGTGTGCGCGACCTGGATCGGAGTGCCGTACAGCTGGCTAAGCAGCGCATCGTCCACCAGGTCGTCCATGAGTGCGTAGTGCGCGTGCCCGTCGAGCAGGTAGATCGCGCTGTCGAGGATGTGCAGCAGCGGGTTGAGGTCGTGGGCGACCACCAGGATGGTCACGGCCAGCTCAGCATGCAGTCGGGCCAGAAGTGCGACGATGTCGTGCTGGCTGCGCAGATCCAACGACGCCAACGGTTCGTCGAGGATTAGCAACTGCGGTTGTGCTACCAGGGCTGTGGCGATCGCGATGCGCTGGCGTTGCCCGCCAGAAAGCATCGACAGCCGCCGGTCGGCGATCTCGGTGGCCTCGACGGCGGCCAGTGCCTGGCTGACCTGCCGGCGTTGGGCTGGGGTGCTGCGCCCGAACGCCCACCGGCGCCCGGTGAGCCCGAGCAGTACCGCATCGGCGGCGCGGATGGCTTCCCCCGCGCTGGCGGAATAGTGTTGCGGCACGTAGCCGATGCTGTCGTTGCCCTGGCCGGGATGGCGGCCGAACACCTCGAGCCGGCCACTGGCCGCCGGGATCAGTCCGAGGACCATGTGCAGCAGGGTGGTCTTGCCCGAGCCGTTGGGTCCGATGACGGCGACGATGCCGCCGGCGGGCACTGTGAAGCTGGCGTGTGACCAGATGAGTCGTCCGCCGCGCACCGCGCTGACGTCGGTGAACGCGAGCGCGGTGGGCGTGCCGGGCAGCTCAGAGCGCGACACCGAGCGCCTTTGCCAATGCGGTGAGCTGGGCGCATTGCCAGCTCTCAAACGAGGTCTGCCCAGGCGGTACGGTCTCGGTGACGTTGACGACCGGCACCCCGGCCTGTTCGGCGGCGGAACGGATCTGCTCGGGGATCGACCCCTCGGTCTGGGTGTTATAGATGAGGACGTCGACCTGCCGGCCGGCCAGCGCGCTGCGGAATGCATTGATGTCGCCCGGCGACGGCTCTGATTCGTTGGCCGACGCCTGCTGGTAGCCGTGCGGGGTTTTGTTGACCAGACCCAATGCCTGCGCCTGGTACTCGAAAATTGCCTCGGTGGCCGCATAGGACTTGCCCGCCGCCTGGGCCTTGATCTTGTCGATCAGGCTGGTGTAGGGGGCCATCGCAGCGGTGAACTGTGATCTGCGCTGGCTGAAGTAGTTGCCGGCCTGCGGTTCGAGCTTGCTCAACGCTGCGGTCACCGCGTCGGCGACCGCGGCTACCGCCGATGGCATGTACCACAGGTGTGGGTTCGCGCCATCCGGTGTCTTGGTGACTTCGGCGGCGCTGACCATTGGGACGCCAGCGGCGGAGGTGGCGGCCAGGTTGGACGCCCAGGTGTCGTAGTTGGCGCCGTTGACCACTACAAGCTTGGCACCCGTGAACCAGGCCGCATCGGCCGGTGCCGGCTCGTAGTCGTGCGGGTCCACGGCCGAGCTGGCGAGCACGGTTTTGACGCGTGCGCAGGCGCCACCAAGCTCTGAGACGATGTCGCCCCACTGATCGACGCTGACCACCACACCAACCGGGGCGGTCGGGCAAGCCGCTACGGCGATGCTGCCAGTGGATGCTGGCGTCGTGGCCGCGCCCCGGGATGCATCGGGTTTGGTCTGGCTTGACGAACAGCCCGCCACAGCGAGCGTCAGCGCGAAGGCGGTAATGGCGGATGCGCACTGGAAGCGGGAGCGCAACACACTCACGCAGAGAACGATAACCGTTTTCATCACGACTGCGCGAGGGCCATCACTCATCGGCGTAGGGTCGGCTGGGTGCGTAGTGAAGGTGATACCTGGGACATCACAACGAGTCTCGGTGCGACCGCGTTATTCGTGGCGACCGCGCGAGCGTTGGAGGCGCAAAAACCCGACCCGCTGGCAGTGGACCCGTATGCGGAGGTGTTCTGCCGCGCCGTTGGCGGTCGTGCTGCCGACGTCCTCGACGGCAAGGTTCCCGACCACGAGCTCAAGACCGCCGACTTCGGCCAGCATTTCGTCAACTTCCAGGGCGCGCGTACCAAGTATTTCGATGAGTATTTCCGTCGCGCCGCTGATGCCGGCGTGCGGCAGGTGGTCATACTGGCGGCCGGACTGGACTCCCGCGCCTACCGGTTGTCGTGGCCGGACGGAACGACGATCTTCGAGTTGGACCGTCCGCAGGTTCTCAATTTCAAGCGTGCGGTGCTCGCCGGCCAGGGCGCCCAGCTACGCGCGGAACGTCGTGAGATTGCCGTCGATCTGCGGGAGGACTGGCCACAGGCGTTGCGGGACAACGGCTTTGATGCGACCAAGCCGTCAGCATGGATTGCCGAGGGCCTGCTGATCTATCTCCCGGCCGCGGCGCAGGAGCAGCTGTTCACCGGCATTGACTCGCTGTCCTGCCCGGGCAGCCATGTCGCCGTGGAGGATGGCGCTCCGATCCAGCAGGACGAATATGAAGCCAGACTCGAAGAAGAGCGCTCCTCGCCCGGCCAGCGCGCGTTCTTCCAGTTGGTCTACAACGAGCGGCACGCGCCGGCCACCGAATGGTTCGGCAACCGGGGCTGGACCGCGGTCGGTACTCCACTGGGCGATTACCTGCGCGAAGTCGGCCGGCCGGTACCCGGACCCGAATCTGAATTCGGGTCGTCGGTCGTCCGTAACACCCTGGTGACTGCCGTCAAGGCATGACCGCCTACTAACTTTGAGGAGGGTTACCGTCGAGTCCTCCCTAGCCTGGTTGCCTCAACCGCTCGCGGTGCAGAGCTTTCTTGACACGGTATGGGGCGCAACGCATTACCACGTCAAGCGAGGCTGCGCGGGCTACTTCGACAGTCTGCTGAACGGGCCATCGGCGGTTGAGGAACTCTTGGAGTGTTTTCGGCGCGAGCCGTCGGCGGCGGTGCGCCTGGTGCGAGGGAACGACAAAAAGGACCCTGACGCCTACCGGCTTGCCGATGGCAGTCTCGACCTTGTCCGCGTCCGCAACGACTTTGCCGACGGGTACACCATCGTTCTGGACAACGTCGAGCGGTGTGTGCGCACGATTGGCTCGTTGTCCCACTCCATCGAGGTTGAGCTGAACTTCCCGACACAGGTCAACGCATACGTCACGCCACCCGAATCACGCGGCTTCGTCCCCCATTACGACGAGCACGACGTGTTGATCCTTCAGGTCCAGGGATCCAAGACCTGGCATCTGTACGACGTCGACGTACCGCCTCACGAGATGGAGCGCCGAGAAGCGGTCGATGCGGCGGGGCTTCCGTCGCCAATCGAGCTGCGCCTGGAAGCCGGCGACGTGCTGTACCTGCCATGCGGCCGAGTTCATGGGGCCGAAACCGACTCGGAGGCATCACTGCACCTGACCGTCGGAATTCATGCGCCCACCGTGCTCACGCTGATGATCCGGGCACTGCATTCGCTGAGTCTCCGGGGTGACCGCGTCCACACCCGTCTGCCGCCGCGGTATCTCGATGACCCGGGCATACGTGCGGGCCTGGAAGCACCCGAGCGTCATCGCGGAAAGTCTGGACGCATTGGAGGATGCCCTGGTGCGGCGCGGCCGATGCCCACCGGTCGGGCAGATCTCGGACACCGTTGGAATCGACGGACAAACACTGGTGGTGAAGTACCAACCGCTCTATTCGCGGGTAAGCGCGGTTGCCGGAGGCGTTGTGTTGCAGTTTGCTCAATTGTCGATACACGGCGATGCCGGCCACGAAGCCGCGATGCTGTTCCTCTCGACGAGTACCGAGCCCTTCCGGGTCCGCGACCTGCCCGGGTTGCATACGGCACAACAGACGGAGCTGGCGCGAACGCTGATCGTGGCCGGATTCCTTGTCCGGCTGCCCGACGACTCTGATGCAGCTCGCTGACCTGGCCCGCTGGACGCCGGTCAGGCTCGACTTTTCCGGGCGCGTGCCGGCGGTCGACTGGGCCGATCTGTCGGCGGAGCGCTTCGTCGAACCATTCTTCGACCAGACCGTCGCGCGCTGGGCGTCCGCTCCGCATGCCCGGCCGCTCGTCAGGACTGGGCTCGAAGCGCTCGTCGCTCTCGATGGCGAGCCGTCGCTCGAGCCCGCGGGCATGATCTTTCACCTCTCGCGGTGCGGATCTACGCTCGTGTCCCGGCTGCTGGGCACACTTCCCGGCGTCGTCGTGCTCGCCGAGCCGACGCCGCTCAACGCGCTCCTCGGACTCGATTCCGATCGGGTCGACGAGGCCGCGCTGGTCGGGGCTGTGCGGCTTCTGGTCCGGGCGCTCGGCCGATGCCGGCACGGCGACGAGCGGTGGTTGGTGCTCAAGTGCTCGAGCTGGAACATCCGCCGTCGGGCGGTTCTCGCCGCCGCGTTTCCCGAAACGCCCTGGGTCTGGGTGCAGCGCCACCCGGCGCGCGTCCTGGCCTCGCTGCTTGCCGAGCCGCCCGGCTGGCTCGGGCTGCAGGCCGAGCCCACTCGGGCGGCGCGGCTTTTCGGCTTCGATCCGGCCGTCGGTCCGGCCACGGCCCCGGCCATGACACGTGCCGAGTTCGCGGCCCGCGCGCTCGGTGCGATGCTGGAGGCCGCCGCGAGAGATCCGGCTCGGCGCCTCTGCATCGACCATGCCGACCTGCCCGCCGCGGTGTGGGGGCGCGTCGTCCCGCATTTCGGGCTCGAAGCAGATTCTGCGGCAATCGAACTCATGACCGCGGAGTCTCGGTTCTATGCCAAGGATCCAGCACCCCAAGTCTTTGCCGGCGACGCCCCGTGTCGCCGCCCGATGACCGACGCGATGCGGCAGGCCGCTCAGCGCTTCGCCGAGCCGGGCTATCGCGCGCTCGCGCCACACGGATAGCGCTTCGCGGGGGAACTTTTCGATGCCGCGCCGCGACTATTTATTGAGTCCGATATGAGTTCGACCGCCCAACAGCGAAGGAAGCCTGACAATGACCGCGCCGATCTGGATGGCCTCGCCGCCGGAGGTGCACTCGACGTTGCTGAGCAGCGGTCCGGGACCAGCGTCGTTGTTGGCTGCGGCTGGCGCGTGGAATTTGTTGAGCGCCGAATACGCATCGATCGCAGAGGAACTCACCGCAGTGCTGGGGGCGGTGCAGGCCGGGGCATGGCAGGGGCCGAGCGCGGAGTCGTATGTGGCCGCGCACGTGCCGTATTTGGCGTGGTTGATGCAGGCCAGCGCCAACGCCGCGACAGCGGGCGCCCAGCACGAGACCGCGGCCGCGGCCTACACCGCTGCGTTGGCGGCGATGCCCACGCTGCCTGAGTTGGCCGCTAACCATGCCGTCCATGGGGTGTTGGTGGCGACGAATTTCTTTGGGATCAACACCATTCCGATCGCGCTCAACGAGGCTGACTACGTGCGGATGTGGGTCCAGGCTGCCATCACGATGGTCACCTATGAAGCGAACGCCTTTGAAGCGCTCGCCGCCACGGAGCTGTCAAAGGCCGAGAGCAGCCCGTACTGGCCGCCGAACATCGTGAAACTGGCGAGGGAATATTCGCACGGCGGAGTAGGCCTTCCACCCGGTACCAAAACAATTATCGACAATGACAGCGGCACCCCACACGAGCTGGCCTGGTGGACCAATCGGGTCACGGAAATCACCGATACCTTGGGCAGGGACTTTGGCGAGATTCTCCAAGATCCACAACAAGGAACCGTGCAGCTGCTGACCGATGTTGTGCAACTTACGCTCGACGAGTCCGGCCACGCGATCGAGGCTTACCAGGCATTCCCCTTGCAATTCGACGCGATTGCGCTCGGCACGCTGCTCGCCACCCCCGCACCGTTGGGCGGGTTCGCGGGGATGGCCGCACTCGCAGCGATCCAACAACCCGTCGAGGTGGCGGCATCAGCCGCGCCGATCCCGGCAGCCGCGCCCGGCCCGCCAACCGTTCTCAACTCAGTCGTGAGCCCTGCCCCGGCGCCTGCCCCAGCTCCTGCTCCCGCTCCCGCTCCGGCTGCGGCGGCAACTCCGGCCGCCGTACCCGCGGCCGGCGCGCCACCGCCTCCCGTCGGCCCCGGAGGTTTTGGCTTCCCCTACTTAGTGGGTCTTCCCCCCGGGTTGGGCTCGTCCATGAGCACCAGCGCCAGTGCCGGTGCCAAGAAAAAGGCGCCCGAGTCCGATACGGCCGCCGCGGCGGTCACGGCGGCCGCGGGGGAGCAGGCGCGCGACCGGCGGCGCCGGCGGGCGAAGCTGCGCGGGCACGGCCACGAGTTCATGGATATGGATGTCCAGGTCGATCCGGACTGGGGTGAGGCGGGGACGGAGTCAGTCGCGTCAACACGGGCCTCGGGTCAGGGCGCGGGAACCATGGGCTTTGCCGGAACGGCGCGAGGGGACGCGACCGTCTCTGCGGCGGGGTTGGCCACACTGGCCGGCGACGGGTTCGGCGGGGGACCCTCGGTGCCGATGGTTCCCGGCACCTGGGAAAGCTGAACACCCGGCTTTGCTAATGAAAATCATATTCAGTAAGCTTCACTGCTTAGTGGAGTCTGCCGTGGTCAGCGCTGTCGGGAGGGCTGTGGAGTCGCGAGTAGATCGAGGTCAGGCGCCTCGACAACTAGCTTAGGCAATGCTAACTTCAGCGGGTTAGGTTAGGGGACGCTATGTACGGGAGACAATGCAGCTGTGGAACGCGGTGACATCGGCATGCTCGCAGCTCAGCCACGCGCATCCAGGGTTGACGGCAGGGTAGACGGAGACGTCGTCAGCCGATTCGCCACCTGTTGCCGTGCGCTAGGCATCGTGGTCTATGACCGTCAGCGTCCCGCCGATTTGGCCGCCGCCCGGTCGGGTTTCGCCGCACTCACCCGCATCGCCCATGACCAGTGCGACGCGTGGACCGGGCTGGCCGCCGCCGGCGACCTGTCCACCCCGGTGCTGGAAGCGGCTTCGCGCACTACGGCCACGGCGGGCACGTTGCAACGGCGGGTGGAATTGGCGCCCGAGGCGTTGGGATTCCTTTACGACACCGGACTGTACCTGCGCTTTCGGGCGACCGGCCCGGACGACTTCCACCTCGCCTATGCGGCGGCGCTGGCTTCGACGGGCGGAGCCGAAGATTATGCCCGAGAATTTGAAAAAGCCGACCAACTTGTCTCCGGCATCAGGCAGCGCCGCCCGAGCTGGCGCGAAGCCCGGTGGATCGCAGTCGTCGTCAACTACCGGGCGCAGCGCTGGTCGGACGTCGTCAAGCTGCTGACCCCGATCGTCAACGACCCCGACCTCGACGCAGCTTTCACCCACGCGGCCAAGATCACCCTGGGCATCGCGCTGGCTCGCTTGGGCATGTTCGCGCCGGCGCTGTCGTATCTCGAGGAGCCCGACGGCCCGGTCGCGGTGGCGGCGGTGGACGGCGCACTGGCCAAAGCCCTCGTCCTGCGCGCGCACGTCGACGAGGAAAGCGCCGAGGAAGTCCTGCAGGATCTCTACGCGGCCAACCCCGAAAACGAGGAGATCGAGCACGCGCTGTCGGATACCAGCTTCGGGCTGGTCACCACCACGGCCGACCGCATCGCGGCGCGCACCGACCCGTGGGATCCCGAAACCGAGCCCAGCCCAGGCGAATTCGTCGACCCCGGAGCCCAAGAGCGCAAGCGCGCACTGCTGGCAGAAGCCGAACGTGAGCTGGACGAGTTCATCGGCCTGGACAAGGTCAAGGACCAGGTGGCGCGGTTGAAGAGCGCGGTGGCGATGGAACTGGTGCGAAAGCAGCGCGGACTGGAGGTGGCGCAGCGCACCCACCACCTGGTCTTCACCGGGCCGCCCGGAACCGGCAAGACCACCATCGCCCGCGTCATTGCCAAGATCTATTGCGGTCTAGGCCTTTTGAAGAAAGAGAACATTAGGGAGGTGCACCGCGCCGACCTGATCGGCCAGCACATCGGGGAGACCGAGGCCAAGACCAACGCGATCATCGACAGCGCGCTGGACGGCGTGCTGTTCCTCGACGAGGCCTACGCATTGGTTGCCACCGGCGCCAAAAACGACTTCGGACTGGTCGCCATCGACACGCTGCTGGCGCGGATGGAAAACGACCGGGATCGGCTGGTCGTCATCATCGCCGGATACCGCGCCGACCTGGATCGATTCCTTGACACCAACCAAGGTCTGCGGTCGCGGTTCACTCGCAGCATCGACTTCCCGTCGTACAAGCCGGCTGAGTTGATCGAGATCGCGAACTTCATGGCCGGCAAGCGCGACAGCGTCTTCGACCAGGCGGCCCTCCACGATCTCGAAGCGTTGTTCGCGCATCTGGCCAGTACTTCGAAGCCCGACGCGACCGGGGTGGAACGTCGCGGCCTGGATATCGCCGGCAACGGCCGGTTCGTCCGCAACGTCGTCGAAAAGTCGGAAGAGGAACGCGAATTCAGACTGGACCACTCCGCGCACGCCGAAACCGGCGAATTCACTGACGAGGAACTGATGACGATCAACGCCGGTGACGTCGGCAACTCGGTCGAGCCGCTGCTGCAAGGCCTTGGTCTCTTGCAAGGCCTGTTGGAGCGGGCATGACGAGCCCGGAGTCGCAGGACCAACGACGCTCGTTCGCGTCGCGTACCCCCGCCAACGACAACCCCGACAAGGTCGTCTATCGGCGCGGCTTTGTCACCCGACACCAGGTGACCGGCTGGCGGTTCGTGATGCGCCGGATCGCCTCCGGTATCGCCCTGCACGACACCCGAATGCTGGTCGACCCGTTGCGCACTCAGTCGCGTGCGGTGTTGATGGGTGTGCTCCTCCTGGTCACCGGCTTGGCGGGCTGCTTCGTGTTCTCCTTCATCCGGCCCAGTGGATCGGCGGGCAACAACGCGGTGCTGGCCGATCGGTCGACCGCTGCGCTATATGTGCGGGTCGGTGACGAGCTGCATCCGGTGCTCAACCTCACGTCGGCCCGGCTGATCGTCGGCCAGCCGGCTAACCCCACCAGCGTGAAAAGCAGTGAGCTGAACCGATTTCCGCGCGGCAACCTGATCGGCATTCCGGGTGCACCGGAGCGGATGGTGCAGAACACTTCGCGTGACGCGGACTGGACGGCCTGTGATGGCGTCAGCGGGACCTCACGGGCGGCGCACAGCACCGGCGTCACCGTGATCGCCGGACCGCTTGACAACCGCGGCGCCCGGGCGGCTGCCCTTGACTCGGAACACGCGATCCTGGTCGACTCCCCAACTGAGCAGGGCACCAGCACCTGGCTGCTCTGGGACGGCAAGCGCAGCCAGATCGACCTGGCCGATCACGCCGTGACCAGTGCCCTCGGCCTGGGATCGGAGGCGCCCGCGCCGCGGCCCATCGCGCAGGGCCTGTTCAACGCGATACCGGAGGCTCCCCCGCTGACGGCGCCGGTGATCCCGAACGCCGGTGCCCCCGCGAGCTTTTCGGTTCCCGCTCCGATCGGGGCGGTAGTGGTGTCGTACGGCTTGGAGCCGCGGGACAAGACCTCATCCGACACCGTGCGGTATTACGCGGTGCTCCCCGACGGCCTGCAGCCCATCTCACCGGTGCTGGCCGCGATCTTTCGCAACACGAATTCCTATGGCTTGCAACAGCCGCCGCGGCTGGCCGCCGACGAGGTCGCCAAGTTGCCGGTGTCGCGGCTGCTGGACACCGCACGTTACCCCGGCCAGCAGGTCGGCCTCGTCGATGCGGCCCGCGATCCCGTCACGTGCGCGTTCTGGAGCAAGCCGGCCGGAGCTGCCACCAGCACCCTGAGCCTGCTGTCCGGCTCGGCACTGCCGGTGCCCGAGGGGGTACGCGCCCTCGACCTGGTCGGCTCGGCCAACGGCGCGACCCGGGTCGCGCTGCCGCCCGGCACCGGTTACTTCACCCAGAGTGTGGGCGGCGGTGCGTCTGCGCCTGCCGCCGGATCGCTGTTTTGGGTCTCCGACACCGGAGTGCGCTACGGCATCGATACCGAAGCCGACGGACACGGGAAAACCATTGAGGCCCTTGGCCTGAAGGAGCCTGCGGTTCCCATCCCGTGGTCGATACTGACGCTGTTCGCCACCGGCCCGACGCTGTCGCGCGCCGACGCGCTGCTGGCACATGACGGCTTGCCCCCCGACACCAGGCCGGCTCGCCCCGTATCGGCCGAGGGAGGAGCCCGATGAGTCGGCTGATCTTCGAAGCCCGCCGACGGGTGCCGCCACCAAGCACGCGCAAGGGCAGCATCACCATCGAGGCGCCGCCGGAGCTACCCCGCGTCATTCCGCCGTCGCTACTGCGGCGTGCGATGCCCTACCTGATCGTGATTCTGATCGTCGGCATGATCGTCGCGTTGGTCGCCACGGGGATGCGGGTGATCTCCCCACAGACGCTGTTCTTCCCGTTTGTGTTGCTGCTGGCGGCAACCGCTCTCTATCGCGGCAACGACAACAAGATGCGCACCGAAGAGGTCGACGCCGAACGGGCCGACTACCTGCGCTACCTGTCGGTGGTCCGGGACAACATCCGGACCCAGGCCGCCGAGCAGCGCGTGGCCGCACAGTGGTCTCATCCGGACCCGGCGATGCTGGCATCGGTACCCGGATCCCGCCGCCAGTGGGAACGTGACCCGCACGATCCGGACTTCCTGGTGCTGCGGGCCGGCCGCCACTACGTGCCGTTGGCCACCGCGTTGCGGGTCAACGACGCCGCCGACGAGATCGATCTGGAACCCGTGTCGCACAGCGCATTACGTAGCCTGCTCGACACCCAGCGCACCGTCCGTGACGTGCCGACCGGAATCGACCTGACCAAGGTGTCGCGCATCACGGTCCTGGGTGAGCCAGATGAGGTGCGCGCGGCAGTGCGCGCCTGGATCGCGCAGGCGGTGACCTGGCACGACCCGACCGTGCTCGGGGTGGCGCTGGCCGCCCGTGATTTGGAGGGCCGGGACTGGTCGTGGCTGAAGTGGTTGCCGCACATCGACATTCCCGGCCAGCTCGACGGCGTCGGCCCGGCCCGTTACCTGACGACCGACCCCGACGAGCTGGTCTCGCTGCTGGGCCCGGCGCTGGAAGACCGCCCGCCGTTCACCGGTGGACCGGCAGATGCGTTGCGGCACTTGCTGATCGTCGTCGACGATCCCGACTACGAGATCGATGCCTCCACCCTGGCGGTCGGCCGGGCCGGCGTGACGGTCGTGCATTGCTCCACCACGGCGCCGCACCGCGAACAATATTCGGATCCCGAGAAGCCGATCCTACGGATCGAGCGCGGTGCGATCCAACGCTGGCAGACGGACGGCTGGCTGCCCTACATCGACGCCGCCGACCGACTCGGCGCCGACGAGGCCGCGCATCTGGCTCGGCGGCTGTCGCGATGGGACTCCAACCCGACCCACGCCGGGCTGCGCTCGGAGGCCACCCGCGGCGCTACCTTCCCCACGCTGCTGGGTATCCCGGACGCCTCGCAACTGGACGTGCCGGCGCTGTGGGCGCCGCGTCGCCGCGACGACGAATTGCGCGTTCCGATCGGTGTCACCGCGACCGGCGAGCCGCTGATGTTCGACCTCAAGGACGAGGCCGAGGGTGGGATGGGTCCGCATGGCCTGATGATCGGCATGACCGGTTCCGGGAAGTCGCAGACCCTGATGTCGATCCTGTTGTCGCTGTTGACGACTCACTCGGCGGACCGGCTGATCGTCATCTACGCCGACTTCAAGGGTGAGGCCGGCGCCGACAGCTTCCGGAACTTCCCGCAGGTCGTCGCGGTGATCTCGAACATGGCCGAGAAGAAGTCGCTGGCCGACCGGTTCGCCGACACGTTGCGCGGCGAGGTGGCGCGGCGCGAGGTGCTGCTCCGGGAGGCCGGCCGCCAGGTTCAGGGCAGCGCCTTCAACTCGGTGACCGAGTACGAGAACGCGATCGCGGCTGGACATGACCTCCCGCCGATCCCGACGCTGTTCGTGGTCGCCGACGAGTTCACCCTGATGCTGGCGGATCACCCGGAATACGCGGAACTGTTCGACTACGTGGCACGCAAGGGCCGCTCGTTCCGGATCCACATCCTGTTCGCGTCCCAGACGCTGGATGTCGGCAAGATCAAAGACATCGACAAGAACACCTCCTACCGGATCGGGTTGAAGGTGGCCAGCCCCAGCGTTTCCCGTCAGATCATTGGCGTGGAGGATGCCTACCACATCGAATCCGGCAAAGAACACAAAGGCACGGGCTTCTTGGTGCCCGCCCCCGGCGCGACGCCGATCAAGTTCCGTAGCACCTATGTCGACGGCATCTACGATCCCCCACAAATTGCTAAAACCGTTGTCGTGCAATCTATTCCGGAGCCGAAGCTATTCACCGCCGCGGCGGTGGAGTCGGAGCAGTCCACGGTCATATCCGACGGCGCGGACGACGAATCGGCCCGTCCGCCGCGCAAGCTGATCGCGACCATCGGAGAACAGCTGGCGCGCTACGGGCCGCAAGCCCCGCAGCTATGGCTGCCGCCGCTCGACGAGCCGATCCCGCTGACCACTGTGCTGGCCCGGGCGGCGATACCGCAACGGCACTGGCGTTGGCCGCTCGGCGAGATCGACAAGCCATTCGAGATGCGCCGCGATCCGCTGGTGTTCGACGCGTCGTCGTCGTCCGGGAACATGGTGATCCACGGTGGCGCCAAATCGGGCAAATCGACCGCGCTGCAAACATTTATCCTGTCGGCGGCCAGCCTGCACTCGCCGCGCGACGTCACGTTCTACTGCCTGGACTACGGCGGTGGGCAGCTGCGGGCGCTTCAGAATCTGGCGCACGTCGGCAGCGTCGCGTCCGCGCTGGAACCCGAACGCATCCGCCGCACCTTCGGCGAGCTGGAGCAACTGCTGCTGTCCCGCCAGCAGCGTGAGACATTCCGGGACCGGCCCGCGGACCGTCAGGGCAACGGCCATCGCACTGCGGCTGCTGACGACGGCTTCGGCGAGGTGTTCCTGGTCATCGACAATCTCTACGCCTTCGGCCGCGACAACACCGACCAGTTCAACACTCGTAATCCCTTGCTGGCCAAGGTAACCGAGCTGGTCAACGTCGGTCTGGCGTATGGCATTCACGTAATCGTCACCACCCCGAGCTGGCTGGAGGTGCCGCTGGCGATGCGCGACGGCCTGGGGCTACGACTCGAGCTCAGACTGCACGACGCGCGTGACAGCAATGTGCGGGTGATCGGCGCCCTGCGCCGGCCGGCCGAAGCCGTCCCGCACGACCAGCCGGGCCGCGGATTGACCATGGCCGCTGAGCATTTCCTGTTCGCGGCTCCGGAGCTGGACCAGATTGCCGCGGTCAACGCCCGCTACCCCGGCGTGACCGCGCCGCCGGTGCGGTTGCTGCCCACCAACCTCGCGCCCGCCGCGGTGGGTGCACTCTATCGGGGCCCGGACCGGGTGGTCATCGGCCAGCGCGAAGAGGACCTGGCGCCGGTGCTTCTCGACTTCGCCGAGAACCCGTTGTTGATGGTGTTCGGCGACAGCAAGTCGGGCAAGACCACGCTGCTGCGCCACATCGTCCGCACCATTCGCGAAAACTCGTCGGCCGACCGGGTGGCCTTCACCGTGCTGGATCGCCGGTTGCACCTCGTCGACGAACCGCTGTTTCCCGACAACGAATACACCCCCAACATCGACCGGATCATGCCGGCGATGCTCGGGCTGGCCAACCTCATCGAATCGCGGCGGCCACCGGCGGGATTGTCGCCGGCCGAACTGTCCCGCTGGAGCTACCAGGGCCATACCCACTACCTCATCATCGACGACGTCGACCAGATTCCGGATTCCCCGGCGACGAGCGGCCCGTACATCGGGCAGCGCCCGTGGACGCCGATCATCGGATTACTGGCACAGGCAAGCGATCTGGGACTGCGGGTGATCGTGACGGCCCGCGCCAGCGGTTCGGGGCATTCGCTGATGACCAGCACGTTGCTGCGGCGCTTCAGCGACTTGCAGGCGACCGCGCTGATGCTGTCGGGCAATCGGGCCGACAGCGGCAAGATCCGTGGTCAGCGATTCGGCCGGTTGCCCGCCGGCCGGGCAGTTCTGTTGGACGACAGTGACAGTCCAATGTATGTGCAGTTGGTCAACCCGCTGGCCGATCAGGCGGCGATGGCTAATGAAACGCAACAGGAGGGGTAGTTGTCATGACGTTGCGAGTGGTTCCCGAGGGCCTGGCCGCCACCAGTGCGGCGGTGGAGGCGCTGACGGCACGGCTGGCCGCCGCGCATGCGGCGGCGGCTCCGCTGATTACTGCGGTGATCCCGCCGGCGGCGGATCCGGTGTCGCTGCAGACGGCGGCAGGGTTCAGCGCCCAGGGCCAGGAGCACGCCGCTGTGGCGGCCCAGGGTGTCGAGGAGCTGGGCCGTGCGGGCGTGGGTGTGGGTGAGTCCGGTGCCAGCTATTCCGCCGGCGATGCCGCGGCCGCTGCGACGTATGGGATCGCAGCCGGCTGATTATGACGTTTCCCGTCTGGATGGCTTCGCCGCCGGAAGTGCATTCGGCGTTGCTGAGCGCTGGTCCGGGACCGGGGCCGCTGCTTGCGGCCGCCGGTTCCTGGAACTCGCTCAGCGCCGAATACGCCTCAGCGGCAGCCGAACTCAGTGGCCTCATGGGGACGGTGCAAGCGGGGGCGTGGCAAGGACCGAGTGCCGAGCGGTATGTGGCCGCGCACGCGCCGTACGTGGCGTGGTTGGAGCAGGCCAGCGCCGACAGCGCTGGGGTGGCGGCTCAGCACGAGGCCGCGGCAACGGCGTACACCGCCGCCCTGGCCGCAATGCCGACATTGGTGGAGCTGGCCGCCAACCACGTCATCCACGGGGTGTTGGTGACGACGAATTTCTTTGGGATCAATACCATTCCGATCGCCCTCAACGAGGCCGACTATGTGCGGATGTGGCTGCAGGCCGCCACGACCATGGGTCTTTATCAGGCGGTATCGGGTGCGGCGCTGGCGTCGGCGCCGCGAACCACCGCGGCACCGGTCGTGCTGACACCCGGTGCCGGTGAGGCCGCGGCGACGGCCAACGCGGCCCAGACTGGCGCAGCAGCACCAGCCGCCAATTCGGGTTCGTCGCTGGACAGCTCGAACGTCATCGTCCAGTGGCTGGAGTCCTACGTGAAGGCGTTGCCCGACGGAAACGCGATCTGGAACTTCCTGACGAACCCTATCCCCGAGATTCAGCAGATGATCATTGATTTCTCGACCAACCCGGCGCAAGCCTGGGTCACCTGGGGGCCCTTGCTCTCCGCGCTCGCTTATCAGGCGTTCTGGGAGCCGGTCGGGTGGGGCACGTGGGGGGTCCTGCTGAGCTCGCCCCTGTGGGTGTCGTCGTTGCTTACCGTCGGAGTTGCGATGCTGGGTCTGCTCGGTCTCATCCAACTGGACGTCCTTCCCGACATCGCTCCCGTGGCGGCGCCGGTTGCGGCCGGTGCCGAGCACCATGGCTGGCCCGCCGTCACACTCAGCTCGCCCACGACGACTCCCACTACCGCGCCGGGGTCCCCGGCGACGGTGGCGGGTGCTCCCGCCGGCACCGCGCTAACGGCTCCGACGACTCCGGGTTTCGGCTATGTCGTTAGCGGCATTGACGATTGGGGACCCAGCGTGGGCCCGACGCTCGGTGGCCGCACCGGGGTCAAGGCGCCCGCGGCGACCATCCCGGCCGCCGGTTCGGCGATTGCAACCAGTGCGCGGGCGCGGGCGCAGCGGCGCCGGCGGGCCGCGATGCACGATCATGGCGACGAATACCTGGACATGGACTCCGACGTCGGCGTCGTCCCCGATTACGGCACGCAGGCTTCCGATCAAGGGGCCGGCTCCCTGGGCTTCGCGGGAACCGCGCACAAAGAAGCGGTCGGGCAGGCGGCGGGGTTGACCATGCTGGCCGGTGACGAGTTCGGTGGCGGCCCACGGATGCCGATGGTGCCACGCACCTGGGAACCGGGGAGAGGGGGTGCGGACGGTTTACAAGACAGTTCGCAGCGTGTTGGTGAGTGACCGAAATTCGAAGGGAAAGAACATATTATGAGTCTTCTAGATGCTCACATCCCGCAACTGGTGGCCGCGCAGTCGGCGTTTTCCACCAAGGCGGCGTTGATGCGCAGCACCATCAGCCAGGCCGAACAGGAGGCACTGTCGGCGCAGGGATTTCACGTCGGCGAGGCGTCTGCGGCATTTCAGGCCTCCCACGCCCGCTTCGTTGCGGTAGCCGCAAGGATCAACACCCTGCTGGATATCGCCCAGGCCAACCTCGGGGACGCCGCCGGCACCTACGTGGCCGCCGACGCCGCCGCCGCGTCGACCTACACCGGATTCTGACCCGACCGGTACACCGCGAAAGGACTTGTGATGTCACAGATTATGTACAACTACCCGGCGATGCTCGCCCACGCCGGGGACATGTCGGGCTACGCCGGCACGTTGCAAGGGCTGGGCGCCGATATCGCCAGCGAACAGGCCGCGCTGTCTAATGCCTGGCTAGGCGACACGGGTATGACCTATCAGGTCTGGCAGGCGCAGTGGAACGAGGCTATGGAGCAGCTGGTGCGGGCCTACCAGGCGATGTCCAGCACTCACGAAGCCAACACGTTGGCGATGTACGCCCGCGACGCCGCCGAAGCCGCCAAATGGGGCGGCTAATTCGTGCTTAGACGACTGTAAATGAACGTTAGATGAACGGGGCACCCAACGCCGTCGAGCTGACGGTCGATCACGCGTGGTTCATCGCCGAAACCATTGGGGCGGGCAGCTTCCCGTGGGTGCTGGCGATCACCCCGCCCTACTGCGATGCCGCGCAGCGGGACGCCTTCCTCCAACGTCAAAGGGCCGACCTGATCCGGATGGGCCTGTTGTCCGATGACGGGGGGATCAACCCGGCGGTCGCCGACTGGATCAAAGCAGTGTGCTTTCCGGACCGGTGGCTGGACCTGCGCTACTTGGGCCCCAGCTCGGTCACTGGCGCCGGCGAGCTGCTGCGCGGCATAGTTGCCCAGCGTGGCGCCGAGGACGGCAAGACCGGCAAAACGATTGTCGCGCTGCGCAGCGCGCAGCTGATCACGTTCACCGCAATCGATATCGACGATCCCCGGGCGCTGGTTCCCGTCCTCTGTGTCGGGCTGGCGCAGCGGCCGCCGGCGAGGTTCGACGAGTTCAGCATGCCTACGCGCGTCGGAGCCCGGGCCGACGAGCGGCTGCGCGGCGGCACGCCGCTCTCCGAAGTCCTTGACTACCTGGGGATCCCGGCGTCGGCGCGACCGGTGGTGGAGTCGGTGTTCTCCGGTCCGCGCAGCTACGTCGAGATCGTCGCCGGCTGCCACCGCGACGGGCAGCACGCCACCACGGAGGTGGGGATGAGCATCGTCGACACCGCCGCGGGCCGGGTGCTGGTCAGCCCGTCGCGCGCATTCGACGGCGAGTGGGTGTCGACGTTCAGCCCCGGCACGCCCTTCTCCATCGCGGTCGCGATCGAACAGCTGACCGCCAATTTGCCGGACGGCCAAGGGTTCTCGAGCCGGCGGCGGGCCCGAGACTTTTCTGGCCAAGCGATGTAACAGAAACAATATAGAAAGAGAAACACCATGCCCCAGGATTGGAGCGCCCGGTGACGTCCGGCGCCGTGATGCCGATCGTGCGCATAGCCATCCTCACCGACAGCAGGCTGACGGAGATGGCCCTGCCTGCGGAGTTGCCGCTGCGCGAAATACTGCCCGCGGTTCAGCGTCTGGCGGGCCCCGCAGCGTCCAACGGAAACACTGACACCGATGCCGGTGCGGCGTCCCAGCTGAGCTTGGCGCCCATCGGCGGCGCGCCGTTCAGCCTGGACGCCAGCCTGGACACCGTCGGTGTCGTCGACGGTGACCTGCTTGCGTTGCGGCCGGTGCCCATCGGCCCGGCCGCGCCCGGCATCGTCGAGGACATCGCCGACGCCGCGATGATCTTCTCGACGTCGCGGCGCAAGCCTTGGGGCACAGCGCATATCCAGCGCGGGGCGCTGGCCGCGGCGATCGTCGTGGCCCTCTTGGTGACAGGTCTGGCGGTCACCTATCGGGCGGCCACCGGCGCGCTGACCGGACTGCTCGCGGTCGCTGCCATCGCGGTACTCGTTGGCGTGACGGGTCTGCTGATCGGCTCACGATCGGCGCGCGCCGCCCAAGCGCTGTCGATCACGGCGCTGGTGCCGATCGCCGCGGTTTTGGCGCTGGAGGTGCCCGGGCGGTTCGGGCCGGCTCAGCTTCTGCTCGCCGCTGCCGGCGCCACCGCGTGGTCGCTGATCGTCCTGATCATTCCCGCCCCGGAGCGCGAGCGGGTCGTCGGCTTCTTCACCGCGGTTGCGGTGGTCGGTGCCGGCGTGTCGTTGGCGGCCGGTGCCGAATTGCTCTGGCAGCTAACGATATTGGCCATCGGCTGCGGGCTTATCGTGGCGGCCTTGCTGGTCACCATCGAGGCGGCGCACCTGTCCGCGCTGTGGGCACGCTTCCCGCTGCCCGTCATCCCGGCACCGGGTGACCCCACCCCGTCGGCGCCGTCGTTGCGGGTGCTCGAGGATCTGCCCCGGCGGGTGCGCGTCGGCGACGCCCATCAGAACGGGTTCATCGCCGCCGCCGTGCTGCTCAGCGTCCTGGGGTCGGTGGCGATCGCGTTGCGCCCCGAGGCGCTCAGTGTGGTGGGCTGGTATGTGGTGGCCGCTACCGCGGTCACGGCGATCCTGCGTGCGCGGGTGTGGGATTCGGCCGCGTGCAAGGCGTGGCTGCTTGCTCAGCCCTACCTGGCGGCCGGTGTCCTGCTGGTGCTCTACGCCTCGACGGGCCGCTACATCGCCGCCTTCGGGGCGGCGCTGGTGCTCATCGCCCTGGTATCGGTGTGGCTTGTGGTGGCGCTGAACCCGCGCATCGCGTCGCCAGAGAGCTATTCGCTGCCCCTGCGCCGGCTGCTGGGCTTTGTCGCCGTCGGTCTCGATGCTTCGCTGATCCCCGTCATGGCCTATCTGGTCGGTTTGTTCAGCTGGGTGCTCAATCGATGATGCGGGCCGTACCGCGAACCGGGTTAGCTCGCCTCACAGCGGTTTTAGCCGCAGGTCTGGGCATGGCGCCCTCGGCATGGGCGATCGGCCAGCCGGTGGTCGACCCCGGCGTGCCGCCGCCGAGCGGAGCACCGGGGCCCGTGCAGCCGATGGAGCAGCGCGGCCCATGCAGTGTCACCGGAATCATTCCGGGTACCGATCCCGGCGCAACGACACCCAGCCAGGCGGTGCTGAATCTTCCTGCGGCATGGCAGTTCTCCCGCGGCGACGGCCAGCTGGTGGCGGTCCTCGACACCGGGTCGCGGCCCAGTCCGCGCCTACCGAATGTCGACCCCGGTGGTGACTTTGTGGAGTCGACCGACGGCCTGACCGACTGCGACGGGCACGGAACCCTGGTAGCCGGGATCATCGCCGGCCAGCCTTCAGATGACGGCTTCTCGGGCGTTGCACCCGGCGCACGGGTGCTGTCCATCCGGGTGACATCGGCCAAGTTCGCGCCCCGGACGCCGGGCGGCGATCCGCAGCTCGCGCAGGCCTCCCTCGAGGTGGCCACCCTGAGCCGGGCCATCGTCCATGCGGCCGATCTCGGCGCCCGGGTGATCAACATCTCCGCGGTAACCTGCCTGCCCGCCGATCGGCCCGTCGACCAGGCCGCGCTGGGTGCCGCGGTCCGGTACGCCGCGGTGGACAAGGACGCGGTGATCGTGGCGGCCGCGGGCAACACCGGGCCGACCGGATCACTGGCCGGCGGAACGTCGTGCGCGTCAAATCCGTTGACCGATTTGGCTCGTCCCGACGATCCGCGCAACTGGGCCGGCGTCACGTCAATCTCCAGCCCGTCGTGGTGGCAACCGTATGTGCTCTCGACGGCTTCGCTGACGCCGGAGGGGCAGCCGTCGAAATTCACCATGGCCGGGCCGTGGGTGGGTGTCGCCGCGCCCGGCGAAAACATCGCGTCGGTGAGCAACCGCGACGGCGGCGGCCTGGCCAACGGCCTGCCCAACGACCACAACCAACAGATCGCTCTCAGTGGCACCAGCTACGCGGCCGGCTACGTGTCGGGAGTCGCGGCGCTGGTCCGCAGCAAGTACCCGGCGCTCACCGCCACGCAGGTGGTGCGCCGGATCACCGCGACCGCGCACAACGGTGCCCGGGCGCCCTCCAACGTCGTCGGCGCCGGCATTGTAGACCCGGTGGCGGCCCTGACCTGGGAGCTACCCGCGAACCCGGAAAACCCGGAAACCCTCGCGCCGCCGGCCAAGACGGTCGCCCTTCCGCCGGCGCCGGCGCCGAAAAACAACGCCCCGCGAACCGTGGCGTTTGTGGGGACCGCCGTGCTGGCCCTGGTCGTCGCGGCCGTGGCGGCGACTACCGGGATTGCCGCGCGCCGGCGAAAGGAGCCCACTCGATGAGCCGAACTATGCCCACCCCTCTCTGGCCAACGAGCGGGAGACTCACCCTGGCGCTGTTGGCTGTGGTGCCCGCGGTGATGGCGTACCCGTGGCGCTCGCCCCGCGACCAATGGGTGCTGGGCATCGCCGTCGCCGTGGTCATCCTGTTGTTCGGCTGTTGGGGCGGACTGCATTTCACGACGATTGTGCGCCGCCGGCTGGCGATGATGCGCCGCCGCGGGGGTCCGGTCCCCGAATCCGAGCCAGCGGCGCGGACCACCGCGCTGCTGCGGCTCGGGCCGCCGGCCGGTGACCAGGACGTGCTCCCGCTGCCGCTGATCGCCGGCTATCTGAACTGCTACGGCATTCGCGCCGACACGATCCGAATCACCGGCCGCACCAACGCATCCGACGCCTGCCAGACCTGGATCGCGCTGACCGTATCGGCCGCTGACAACCTGGCGGCGCTGCGGGCCCGCTCGTCGCGCATCCCGTTGCACGAGACCACCCAGGTCGCCGTGCGCCGGCTAGCCGATCACCTGCGCGAGATCGGCTGGGAAGCAACGGTATCCGGACCCGACGTCGTTCCCCGGCTGCTCGACTCGGCAGGTCGCGAAGCATGGCGAGCAGTGCAGGCCGGCTCGGGTTACCTTGCGGCATACCGGGTCAGCGCGGATGACGCGCTTCCGGGGACCCTCGACGCGATCCTGTCGCAGCCGGCGCGCGAGACGTGGACCGCGCTGGAGATCGCCAGCGCAGGGGGATCGGGAACAAGCCACACGGTCGCGGTCGCCTGCGCCCTGCTGACCGATGCGCCGCCACCGGCAGCGGCGCCGATGCCCGGCCTGACCCCGCAGCGCGGAAACCAGCGGCCGGCGCTCGCGGCATTGGATCTGTTGTCCACCCGGCGGCTCGACGGACACACAAGTGTGCCCGACGATCTGCTGGCAGGGCTGGACTGGCCCACTCCGCTCGCCGGGGCCCATCGGGCACCGCTGGCCGAAGTCGTTAGAACATGACTAAAACATGACCCCGTGCAGGAACGGCGTCATCCGCCGCAGGTAGTCCAGCTGACTCACGTGCGCCACGTGACTGCCGGGGAACCAGTGCAGCGCGCAGTGATCCCAATGCTCCCAAAGCTTTACGGCCTGGTCCGGCGGAGCCATCCGATCGCCCAGCCCGGTGATGATCATCCGGCGGTCCTTGGGGATCACCGGTAGATAGTTAAGTGGGCAGTGATAGGACATCCCGGCGTTCAGCTCGTCGCGATTGATGTTGGCGAGCCGAAGGCCCAGCCCGACCAGTGCGTTGGCCGGGAACCATTCGTCGAACAACTTCGCCGGGGTGACGACGGGACAGTTGGGGATCACGGCCTCGAGCCGGTCTTCGACCGTCGCCAGCAGCGCTGAGGTGTAGCCGCCCAGCGAAATCCCGGTCAGTGCGACGCGTTGGACACCGGTGTGGCGCAGATAATCCACGATGGAGCGGAAGTCGTGCACGGCCTGGGCCATCGACTCGGCGAAACCGCTCAGCCCGCTGGCGAAGTAGCCGTAACCGCTGAAAGGCGAGAACCTTTCGGCCCGCCGGCCGTGAAAAGGCAAGGTGTACAACAGCACGTCGTAGCCCGACCGGTAATACCACGGCAGCGAGAATAACAAACCATTGAGCAGGTAAGACGAACCCATGAAGCCGTGAATAACGCAGAGCGTCGGGCGCGGTCCGTCATCATGGCGCCAGTGCTGCGCATGCACGACGTTATTGGAGGCAAATGCGCTCCACTGCTTTCGCATCGCGGGGTTGACCGCGGTGAAGCTGCTGCGGAACGAGATGTTGTCGACCGTCCCGTTCGCGAGCCACTCGGCGAGCAAGCTGGCCGGCCGCGACTCGACGTCCGGTAATTCGGTCGGGGCCGGAAACGACTTCGCCGTATCCCGCTCGGCCGCCAGCTCGGCGTAGAAGGCCAGATTGCTGCGCTCGCCGCCGGGGTGGCGCATGGCGTTGGCGACAACGGCCGGCGCCACCGTCGCCGACAGGAGCGACGAGGCCGCCGTCCGCAACGCGAGGTCGCCGATCGCGGACACGTCGACCACTGCGCGCTGACGGGGCGACAGATCCGAGCGTCCGGGTAGTCCCTCGGCGCTGGGCGGTACATCTGCGCCCAGGGCTCCTTGGGCACCCTGCGCACCCAGAACAGGCATGTCGGACACACCCGATGGTATCCCGCCTATCCCGCTGAGGCCGCATCACCGGGCGTAATACGGTTTGTCTGTACCAGCGGACTAGCGAGGGTGTTGATCAGGAGGATCGATATGTGGGATCCCGACGTCTACCTGGCGTTTGCCGACCATCGCGGCCGCCCCTTCTACGACTTGGTGTCCCGGGTGGCGACCGAGCGCGCACGCCGCGTGGTTGACCTTGGTTGCGGGCCGGGCCACCTGACCAAGTACCTGGCCAAGCGTTGGCCCGGCGCGGTGGTCGAGGCGCTGGACAGCTCGCCGGAGATGGTCGCCGCCGCCCGCGAACGCGGGATCGATGCCAGCACCGCCGACTTGCGCGACTGGAAGCCCAAGCCGGATACCGACGTGGTGATCAGCAATGCGGCGTTGCACTGGGTGCCCGAGCACGCCGACTTGCTGGTCCGGTGGGCCAGCGAGCTGGCGCCGGGATCGTGGATCGCCGTTCAGCTCCCGGGCAACTTCGAGACGCCGTCACACGCCACGGTGCGCGCGTTGGCCCGTCGCGAACCGTACGCAAAGATCATGGCCGACATACCGTTTCGAGTCGGAGCGGTGGTCCATCCGCCGGCGCAATACGCCAACCTGCTGTTGGACGCCGGGTGCCGCGTCGACGTCTGGGAGACGACATACCTGCACCAGCTGACCGGCGAGCACCCGGTGCTGGAGTGGATCACCGGGACCGCGCTGGTCCCGGTGCGCGAGCGGCTCGACGATCAACGTTGGGAGCAGTTTCGCCAAGAACTGATCCCGCTGCTGGACGACGCCTACCCGCCCCGGGCCGACGGCACGACGATCTTCCCGTTCCGGCGGGTGTTCGTCGTCGCCGAAGTCGGCGGCACCAGCCGATCAGGTAGGTAGCCCCAGCCGCGGCGCCGCCGCACGGTAGCGGACGACCCACTCGTCGGAGCGTTGATCGGCCTGCCGTTGCAGCGCCGGTGGCGGCGCCAGCTGCGGATCCTGCCCGAGTGCCTCGAGAACGCGGCCGACGATCGCGGTCAGGTTGCGCCACAACACCGGGTACGAGATATCGATCGGCGTGATCGACTCCGCGGCGAACCAGGCACGCCAGCTGTCTTCCTGATCGCGCAGGTTCTTGACGATGTGCGCGATGGCGCCGGCGTGGTAGACGGCCCGCGAGTCGCGCTCAGGGTCCGGATGACCCCGCCACACTTGGGTCTGCACGGCGCGCCAGAACGACACCGCCTGCGACACCACATCCGGCCGGTAAATGTGCACGTACACCGGCTCGCTGCCGATCACATCGCGGATCGCCGTACGCAGGCCGTCGCCGGAGCGGTCCGGCAGTCGCGACGCCCGCTCTTCTAACAGCGCCGTCTGGTTCCACATCAGCTTGCCGCCCCAGACGCCGTTGGGTGTGCGGCCGGAACTGCGGATGTGCTCCCGCCAGGCAACGGGGGTCGCGGTGTCCGGCGTGCCGCGCTTCACCAGGGGATCGAGCAACCGCAAGATCGATTCGTCGTCGACGCCGGCAAACCACTCCCGGGGCTGTGGCGCCATCCCGGTGTCCGGCAGATATTGGAAAAACTCCTGGGGTTCCCCGGCGCATCCGCTCGCGCGCAGCGACTCCACCAGTAGGGTGCTACCGCTGCGCTGGGTGGCGACTACCAGGTACGACGTCGCAGGACAGGGCACCGGATGAGCCTAACGGCAACTCATCCCGGTCGGGTTCGGATGAATTACCTTCACACTGAACACAAGCGCACACAATCACCGTTGGCCGGCGAACTCACTCCTCGATGCCGCGGTCGACGGCGAGCGCCGATCGGCTCGTCGGCGACGTGTGATGGATACGCAGATACGTTTCGGCATAGCGCGTCGCGACGCGGGTGCCGGTGAACTCCGACGGGATCACGTCGCCGGTCCGGTGGCGCCAGTCCTGCAGCCGGGCCGCCAGATCGGCGGCGATCGCAGCAATGTCCCGGCTGTGGTCACCGGCAAGCAGGTTGTTGGTTTCGGTGGGGTCGGTGCGCAGATCGTAGAGCTCCCGCTGCGGGCGCGGCGACTTGGCTGACGGCGCGACGGCCACGCCGGACGGGCTCTCCTCGATGTCCCACGGCAGGTCCAGCAGCGGGCGGGGCACATAGTTCTCGATGTAGCTGTATTCCTTCGTGCGGATGGCGCGAATGGGATCGAAGGCGTCGTGATAGGTCTTCGCGGTGTACACGTGGTCGCGCACCGGATCGGTGTCCGGCGCCAGCAGGCTGTGCGCGTGTGACACGCCCTCGATGTCCGTCGGCACGTCGATGCCCAGCAGGTCCAGCAGCGTGGGGACCAGGTCGACGCCGCTGAACAGTTCGTCGTAGACGCGCGGTGGCACCGCCCTGTTGGTGGGCGGGCGCAGCAGCATGGCGATGCCCGTACCGGCTTCGTAGAGCGTGGATTTCGCGCGGGGGAACGCCGGGCCGTGATCGGTGAGGAACACCACCCAGGTGGTGGCGTCCAGGCCGGTCTCGGCGAGCGTGTCCAGCAGCCGGCCGACCGCCGCGTCCGCCGCGGCGATGGACCCGTAGAAGGCGGCCCAGTCCTCGCGCACCTCGGGAGTGTCGGGCAGGTAGTCAGGCAGATCGACGGCCGCGCTGTTCGCAGGTTGGTAGCGTTCCGGCGGGTAGGGCCGGTGGACTTCGAAGAACCCGGCCGTCAACAGGAATGGTTGCCCGGAAATAGCCGGGGCCATCTCCCGCAGCCACCGTTGCGCTTCGTCCACCACGTACTCGCAGTAGGCGTTGGACACGTCAAATTCGTCGTAGCCCAGCCGTTTCGGGTAGGACGTCTCGTGCTGCATACCGAAAAGTGCTGAATACCAACCATTTTCGGACAACAGGTGCGGAAGGGTCCGTACTCCGGCGCGGTATTCCCAGCCGTGGTGAGCCAGCCCGACGAGCCCGTTGCTTTGCGGGTAGCGGCCGGTGAACAGCGACCCCCGCGACGGTGAGCACAGCGGCGCGGTGGCATGGGCCCTGGTGAACAGGATGCCCTCGGCGGCAAGCCGGTCCAGCTGCGGGCTGACGACGTCCGGGTGACCGTAGGCCCCGAGCTGGCGTCCCAGATCGTGCCAATGCACGATCAGCACATTTTCTAGATTGTTGTCGTCGTGTCGGACCGCTGCCACACCATCTCCGTCATCTGGTCATCCCGATCGGCGACGATACCGCAGCCGAATGCGCAGTGCCTGCGATAACGCCGGCGGCTGGAACAATCGGTCGACAGAACAGTGAGGTGCGCGGTATGGACACGATCATCACCGGACTGGGTCTGCTGGAGTCGCCACGTTGGCGCGACGGGCGGCTGTGGGTGGCGGATTGGACGGCCGGACTGATCCGCGCGATCGACCCCGCGGGTGGTGTCCAGATCGTGGTTGAGCACCAGTCGTTGCCACTGTGCTTCGACTTCCTGCCGCACCTGCCAGCAAACGAGGGTTTGGTGCTGACGTCGGGTTCGCAGCGAGCGCTGCTCCGGTTGTCCGGGCACGGCACGCTGAGCCGCTATGCCGACCTGTCGCCGCTGTCGCCGCACAGGTGCAACGACATCGTGATCGACGGCCGCGGCAACGCCTACGTCAACAACGTGAATTTCGACTTCGCTGCGAGGCCCCCTGCCGGCGACGCGGCGCCGGGATTTGTGGCCTTGGTGAGTGATGGGGTCGGCGAGGGACGCGCCCGGGTGGTGGCCGACGATCTGGCGTTCCCCAACGGCATGGCCGTCACCGCGGACAACGCCACGCTTATCGTCGCCGAGTCGTACCGGCACCGGCTGACGGCCTTCGACATCGGCGCCGATGGCGCACTGTCGAATCGCCGGATCTGGGCGGACCTAGGTTCGCACTCACCCGACGGCATCTGCCTGGACCGCGACGGCGCCGCGTGGTACGCCGACGTGGGGGATTGCTGCTGCGTGCGGGTCGCCGACGGCGGCGAGGTCTTGGACCGTGTCCGACTCGATCGCGGCGCCTTCGCGTGCATGCTCGGAGGGCCGGACGGTTCGACCCTCTTCGTGGTCGCCGCGCACTGGCCCGGGCCGCAGCGTTTGAAGGATTACACCGGCTGGGACGGCATGGTGGTCGGCATTCCCGCGCCGGCCGCTTCGGCGGGGTGGCCGGGCGCCGGTTGACCCCATCGGTTCTCGGAGACGAATTCCGCCAGCGGTCGCGCGAAGGCCCAGCCGTCCAATTCCAGGGCCGGCCGATCCGGAAACTCGGGTACCGGGCCCAGACATAGGACGGCCATGGGCTCGGCATCGCCCGGCATCGCCAACAGGGCAGCCAGCCGTCGCGGGTCGAACAGGGACACCCAGCCCATGCCGAGGCCTTCCGACCGGGCTGCCAGCCACAGGTTCTGGATCGCGCAGGACACCGACGCGAGGTCCATCTGCGGTAGCGTGCGCCGGCCGAAGACGTGCCGGTCGCGGTCGTCGCACAGCGCAACCACCAGCAGCTCGGCGCATTCAAGAATGCCCTCGACCTTGAGCCGCAGAAATTCCTCGCCGCGCGGACCCAGCGCCTGTGCGGTGAGTGCGCGCTCGTCATCGACCAGGGCGTGGATGAGTTCGCGGAGCCGCTGATCGGTGATCCGGATGAAGCGCCACGGCTGCATCAAACCGACGCTGGGAGCGGCGTGCGCGGCTTGCAGCAAGCGCGCCAGCACATCCTCGGGCACCACTCCGCCGGGCACGAACCGGCGCATGTCGCGCCGTTCGGAGATCACCCGATACACGGCCCGGCGTTCTTGAGCGGTGAAGACGTGGTCGTTCACAGGGCCATCCTAGAAAGCCTCTAGAAAGCCCGTAGAAAGCCTGGGTTGCCATTAGCGTGACATCGTGCCGACGTTTTCTGAAGTACTCGACCAACTGCCCAATGACCGCAACGTGCGGCGCGTTTACGGGGAGCCCTATGTGACGCCGGACGGCGTCACCGTGATCCCGGTCGCCAAGATCAGGGAAGGCCGGGGTTTCACCGGGATGCCGATCGGCGTGTTCGTCGTCCAGGGAGATGACGCGTATTGAGTACCGGCCGTCGATACCAACCGGATAGCGCTGTCGGGGTGCTCACCGGCCTGCTGGCGGCGGTGATCGGCAGCCTGGCGGTGCTCCGCCAGCCGCCCTGGCCGCGGATCACGTTCACGGGCTATAGGTGACGCCGACCGCGCGGAAGACATATTCGGGCGGCACGTCGAAGGCCAGTGATCGGCGCGGCAATCGTGTCAGCACATCTTCGGGGATGGCGTTTTTGTAGTGCAGCGACAGTTGGCCGCTGAACTTCGGGTCGACATCGGCGACGTCGAGCTCGAGTTGCAGGCCCGTCGACGAGATCTCGGCCGTCGCGGCGCCGGCCTGCGCCTGGTCCCAGCGCACGTCGATAGCCCGGCCGGCCAATTTGGGGACCACCGACAGTGTCCCCAGTACCCGTTGAGAGGTGAACGCCAGCGAACCCACGTAGCTGCCGACACTGCGCGAGGCGCGCAGTCCGGGGATGACGCCGCTGAACCGCCGGGTGACAGCGACGTACTCGGCGAGATAGATGAGTCCCTCCGCTTCGACCTGAGTGCGCAGGTCGGCGGGAAGCTTGCCGATTCCGAACAACTTCCGAACGAAGACCGCCATGAGGCCAGTATGGTCGCGGGCATCACGGCGCAGTGATCTAATCGGGTCTAAAGCTTTACTTGACCCCGGGTTGGCGCCGCCCGACCATAAGTTGTATGCGCGGACTGGTAGCTCTGCTGTGCGCTGTCGCCCTGGGCTGGGCGTCGGTCGCGCTTGCTCCGGAGAGCGGCGCAGCCGCCCCGTGGTTCGCAAACTCGGTTGGCAATGCCACGCAAGTGGTTTCGGTGGTCAGCACCGGCGGATCGAACGCACAAATGGACATCTATCAGCGCACCACCGCCGGCTGGCAGACGCTCAAGACCGGCATTCCCACCCACGTCGGTTCGGCGGGCATGGCGCCGCAGGCCAAGAGTGAGGTTCCGGCCACCCCGATGGGTGTCTACACCCTGGATTCCGCGTTCGGCACCGCGCCGAATCCCGGTACCGGACTGCCGTATACGCAAGTCGGGCCCAACCATTGGTGGAGTGGCGACGACCACAGCCCCACCTTCAACAGCATGCAGGTATGCCAGAAGTCGCAGTGCCCGTTCAGCACGGCCGCCAGCGAGAACCTCGATATCCCGCAGTACAAGCACGCGGTGGTGATGGGCGTCAACAAGAACAAGGTCCCCGGTGGCGGGGCGGCGTTCTTCTTTCACACCACCGACGGCGGGCCCACCGAGGGGTGTGTGGCGATCGACGACGCCACCCTGGTGCAGATCATGCGCTGGCTACAGCCCGGCGCGGTGATCGCGATTACGAAGTAGCCAGGGCGCGGCCGGGCTTGATCTTAAAGTCCATGCCCGCCAACGACATCGTCGCGTCGTAGGTTCTGTCGTAGCCGGTGACGCTGATCTTCCAGCCGTCGTCGGTGCGCCGGTATTGGTCGCGGTAGAACGCCGCGCCGATCAGCATGAAGTCGAACTCCGCCACGATGACCCGGTCCTGCAGGTACCAGGTGCCCGATGCGGTATCGCCGGTCACAATGATTTCGGGATGGGTCACCCGGTGTTCGGTGATGACGTTCGGGCCGAGCGCCGAGCGCATGTAGTCCACCAACTCGGTGCGGTTGGTGAAGTGCAACTCATTGCCGATCGACGGACCGTAGTCGGCCTTGATGTCCTCGGCCAGCGTGTCGGCGTACTCGTCCCAGTGCTTGGTGTCCAGCGCACGCATGTATCGGTACTTGACCTGCTTGATGGCTTCGACATCGGCGAGATTGGCGGCTAAGTCTTGGGGGGTCATCCCGTCATTGCAGCACACCGTGAAAGGTGGGCTGCGGTCAGTCGGACGACTGGGCTTTCGCCGAGATATAAACCACGTTCAACGTTCTGCGGCGTGTCGTGTGCGTGGTTTAAGTGTCGCGATACCAATGGTGCGCGGCCCGACTGGGCTTTCGCCGAGATATAAACCACGGTCATGTTCTGCGGCGTGTCGTGTGCGTGGTTTAAGTGTCGCGATGTCGTACGAGCGTCATTGGAGCACACGGGTCACCATGTCGATCAGCGCGCGTCGTTCCCGGCTCCAATCGATGTCGGCCCCGGTGATGATCTGTACCAGCACCACACCCCGCAGCGTGGCCCAAATCACCTCCGCCACACCAGCATTGGACGGGTCCTCGGTTATCAGCCGGCCCAGCTGGCCGATCGCGGAGTTCATCTCGAGCAGATGCCGCCGCGAGGACTCGCCCGGGCCGCCGCGGGTGGCCCGCAGGATTTCAAAGGCGGCCATCGACATCGGGCTGCTATAGCAACTCCACGCGATGTCGACGACGACCTCGATGCGCTCGCGCAACGGTAGTTCGCTGACGTCGGCCGACGACAGGCTGTCGACCAGCCTGGCCACCCCGTCGTCGACGACGGCCATCAAAAGGCCGTTGCGGTCGCCGAAGTGGTACTGGATGACTCCCCACGTCACGCCGGCGCGTTCGGCCACGTGCTTGGCGGTGGCGGCGGCGAATCCTTCCTCCATGATGCAGCGGACGGTCTCGTCGATGATCTTCGCCCGAGTGTCATCGCCGCGTTTGCGCGGCGCGCTGGTGCGCCGGGTGGGAGCAATGGACATTGTTGACTTTATAACATAGTCGCGTTTATTTTTGGCGGGTGACCCAATCCCGATACGTGCGGCTGTCCCGTTCCGAGCTCGCCGTCCTGGTGCCCGAACTGCTGCTGATCGGGCAGATGATCGATCGGTCCGCCATGGCCTGGTGTATCAGTTCGTTCGGTCGCGAGGAAATGGTGCAGATCGCCATCGAGGAGTGGGCGGGCGCCAGCCCCATCTACACCAGGCGCATGCAACAGGCGCTCAATTTCGAGGGCAACGACGTGCCCACCATCTTCAAGGGCCTGCAGCTCGACATCGGCGCCCCACCGCAATTCATGGATTTCCGTTACACCATCCACGACCGCTGGCACGGGGAGTTCCATCTCGACCACTGCGGCGCGCTGCTCGACGTCGAGCCGATGGGCGAGAAGTACGTCTTCGGGATGTGCCACACCATCGAGGACCCGACCTTCGATGCCACCGCGGTGGCGACCAATCCGCGCGCCCAGGTTCGGCCCATTCACCGACCGCCGCGAGTACCCGCCGGCAGGCAGCCGCACTGTGCGTGGACCGTCATCATCGACGAGTCCTATCCCGAGGCCCAGAGCATTCCGGCGCTGGACATCGTTCGCCAAACCCGTGCCGCGACATGGGAACTCGACCCAATCGATAGATCCGAGGAGGGAAAGGCGGATTACTCGGGTCCGGTGCTGTCCGACTTCGACTTCGACGCTTACTCGCACTCGGCGCTGGTCCGGATGGCCGACGAGGTCTGCCTACAGATGCACCTGCTGTATCTATCGTTCGCGATTGCGGTGCGCGCGCGTGCTGCCGACGACGCCGAGGCCGTCTCGGTCTGCACTCGCGGACTGACCGGCATGGCCGGGCTGGCCACCGAGCGGATCCACCGCGCGCTGGGGTTGCCCGGCGGAGTCGACGGAGCCATGCGGGTCCTCGAGTTGCATCCGCTGCTCAATCCCGCCGGCTATGTGGTGGCCGAAATGGCGGACCACCGGCTGACCGTCCACCGGTCGCCGGCCCACGACGACGACGCCTGGATAACCCTGTGCTCACCCGAATCGGTGCAGCCGCTGCAGGCGATCGCCACCGCCGTGGACCCGCGCATCGAGGTTCGGGTCAGCGGCACGGACAACGAATGGACCGCCGAGCTGGTTGAAACCGATTCCCCGGCAGCCGAATTATCGGAGGTATCGGTGGCCAAGGTCAGCGGTGGAGCGACATTTCAGTTCGAGCCGAGGCGTTCGCTGCCGTTGACGGTGGTGTGAGTCCGACGCGTTCAACGCGTATTTGTCAAGGGGTTTTTGATACCGCTTCGGTGACACAAGCGCATCGGCCACATACCAATGGTATTGCAACCCATCGGCTTTCAGCGTGTCTGCCGTTATGGTTAACGCTGGCCACCGACCCCTGTAGACGAAGGTATTCGCCCTATGTACGACCCTTTTGGGTTGTCGATCGGGACCACGAACCTGGTCGCGGCTCGTGACGGCAGTCCGCCGGTAGCTCGCCGGGCTGTGCTGACGCTGTATCCGCATTGCGCGCCGAAAGTTGGTGTGCCCGCGGAGGATCCGGGCTTGATCGAGCTCGGAATGCCGATGAGCGGCTTTGTCGAGCGCATTGGCGGCTCCGTGGCGCTGGTGTCCAGTGACGGGTCCAGTCACGACCCCGACCTGTTGATGGTCGAGGCGCTGGACGCGATGGTGGTTGCCGCCGGTGCCGATTCGGGTTCGTCGGAGATGGCGATTGCCGTTCCGGCGTACTGGAAGCCGCCGAAGATACAGGCGCTGCGCAACGGTTTACGCACGCACGTGGGCTTCGTCCGCAGCGGCATGGCGCCGCGCCTGGTCTCGGACGCGGTCGCATCGTTGACGGCGGTCGAATCCGAGTTGGACCTCACCGACGACGGTGTATTCGGGCTGCTCGACTTCGGCGGCGGTGGTACGTCCGCCACCTTGCTGGAGGCTTCGAATACCGGGGCCGAGTTCGAACCCATCAGCGCCACAATGCGTTGCGTGGACTATTCCGGTGACGAGATCGACCACGCGTTGCTGCTTCGGGCCTTTGAGGAACTGGGCCACGGCAGCAGTATCGACCCGGCCAGCACCGCCGGGGTCGGGCAACTCGGCCAGCTCAGGGACCAGTGCCGTGCCGCCAAAGAACGGTTGTCCACCGAAACCGTAACCGAATTGGCCGGTGAGCTCGGGGGGCGCCGGTGCAGCATGGCGGTGACTCGAGACGAGCTCGAAGACCTGATACAGGACCGGCTGAACAGTTTTATCTACGCATTCGACGACATGCTGAGGCGCAATAAGAAGACCTGGGCAGATCTTGCGGCGGTGGTCGCGGTCGGCGGCGGTGCCAGCATTCCCCTTGTCACTCAACGCCTTTCAAGACACGGCCGGACAACGGTCCTGACCGTGCCGCAGCCCGCGGTCGCGGCGGCGGCCGGCGCGTTGGCGCTGGCCTCGCGTGGTGAAAAGCTGGATATGCGGACGCGGTCGTCCATCGGCCTGTTCACGGCGGCCGCCGGTAGCGGCGCCATCGAATTGCCGGCCGGCGACGTGCTGGTCATCGACCACGATGCCATGACGGATCGTGAGTTGGCCTGGTCGCAGACCGAATGGGGCCAAGTGCCGGCGCGGTTCGCCGACCACTCCTACGACGAAGACGGTGCCGCCGGCTGGTCGATGCGCCTGCCCGTGCTCGACCCGCCCAGAGAACCGGCGTGGCGCCGGCTTCGGTTGTCGCAGTTCGTCATCGGCCTGTGTGCCCTGGTGGCCATGACCGCGATCGGCGGCGTGGCCTACACGTTGACCGGCATAGAAAACCGCCAGGCACCCGTCGTTCCGACCGTCGCGCCCCGGCCGGCGCCGCCGCCCAGCTCCGTGCTGCCCACCCCCGTCCCACCGCCCCCGTCGGCCGCGCCGGTGCCCAGCGTCGCACCGGTCCCCAGCAGTGAGCCACCGCCGCCGCCACCACCGCCGTCGTCGCCACCACCGCCGCCGCCGGTGGTGGTAACCACCGCGCCTCCACCGCCGGTGGTAACCAGGACGCCGCCGCCTGCGCCGCCGCCTACGACGGCCATGACCACGACGCCTCCGCCGCCGCCGTCTGCGACGACGACCACACCTCCTCCGCCGCCGACCACCACCACGACCGTGCCGATGACGACGGAGTGGATCCACGTCCCGCTACTGCCGGTGCCGATACCGGTTCCGGTGCCGAAGAATCAGGCTCCCGCGAACCCGGCTCCGCAGTACCCCCAATACCCCCAATATCCGGGTGGCGGCGGGTACTCGCAGAACCCGTTCTCCGGGTCCGGCTCCTACTGACGCCTCGATCGCGGCGTCCTCAGCGAGTCCGGCCGCACGCGGGTAGCGTTGGTGTATCCGCGTTTGGGGGGATTCGGAGAGCAAGTGGACATCGTACTTGGGGTATCGATGGCACCCGCGACGCTCCGCCTGCTGCTTATCGAGGGCGAGAACGCCGACGGTGCCACCGTGGAACAGGACCACATTGAGGTGGCTGCTGCCGATCAGGTGGCCGCCCAGGTGGTCGCCGCGATCGTCGGCACCCGCGAGGGCGCGGTCGCGGCCGGCCACCGGTTGACGTCCATCGGTGTGACCTGGGCTGACCCCGCGGATCCCGCCGCGGTTGGCGTGCTGCGCGACGAGCTCGCTGCCCGGGACCTCGGCGGCGTGATGCTGGTCTCCCCGCTGTTGGCCGCTGCCGCGCTCGCACAGACGGTGGGCTCCTCGATCGCCTACGAGCGCATTGCCATGTTGTTCGTGGAGCCCAAGAACGCGACGTTGGCCGTCGTCGAGGTCGCCGACGGGTCGATCGCCGAACTGCACCGGCAGCCACTGCCAGCCGGGCAGAGCGCCTCTCGGCGGGCGGCCCACCTGGCGACGATGGTTGCCGGCCTGGATGCGCGGGGATCGCGGGCGGACGGCGTGTTCCTCATCGGCTGCGGGGCCGACATCGTCTCGATCAAGCCCGCACTCGAGGCGGTGACTTCACTTCAGGTCAGCGCGCCCGAGGAGCCAGACATGGCGCTGGCCCGCGGGGCGGCGCTGGCGTCAGCGAACGCGCCGCTGTTCTCCTCGTCGACGGCCGCGCTGGCCTATGCGCTGGATCCGGCCACGGGTGAGATGAGCCCCGGCGCTTTCGGTCCGACCAACCTCGCCTACAGCGCCCTAGAAGAGGCCCTAGAAGAGGAAGCCGACGAAGACGAGGGCTCACCGAGGCGGACGTCCTTCCTGGTGGCCGGCAGTGCGCTCGCCGCGATCTTCGCCGTCGTGGCCGGGGTGCTGCTCGTTTCGCTGACCGCTGACCGGCCGTCCGCCGCACGGCAGCACCCGCGGGCCAGCGTTGCCAATCCGGCGCAAGTCCCATCCCAGCTGCCGCAGGCGCAGCTGCCCGCGCCCACCTCGCCGCCGCCCCCGCCGTCCCCGCCGCCTGCCCCGACGGCGGTCGCCGCCCCGCCGCCCCCGCCCGCGTACACCGCGCCCGCCGCACCACCCGCGCCCCAGGTCCGTCGCGCACCGACCCCGCGCGCACCGGCGTCCGTACCGAGCCCGGTGCCGCAGGCCGCGCCGACCCCGGCTGCACCGCCCCCGGCCGCGCCGCCTCCCCAACCCGCACCTGCCGCGGTGCCCACGCGCCCGCCGATGACGATGTACCTGCACTTCCCGTTCGTCACGGTCCCGATCCCGATCACCCCGCCACCCCCGCCGCCGCCTCCGCCGCCGGCGCCTTAGGCCTTCAGCGAATGTGCGTGGCGGACGGTGTCGACTAAGCGCACACTGGCAATATCGGTATGAGCGGTAGGGAGGTCGCGTGGGCGAGTACGGTGCGTTCGGATTTGATCCCGAGGATTTGGATCGAGTGATCCGGGAGGGCAGCGAAGGACTGCGCGACGCGTTCGAGCGGCTCGGCAGGTTCTTGGGTGGTCCCGGCGCTCGAACGGGCTGGTCGGCGGTGTTCGAGGACCTGTCACGGCGCCCGCGGCCCGGACCGGAAACCACCGGCGAGGCCGGTGACGGGGTGTGGGCCATCTACACGGTGGACGCCGACGGCGGCGCCCGCGTCGAAGAGGTCTATGCCAGCGAACTCGATGCGCTGCGGGCAAACAAGAACAACGTTGATCCGAAGCGAAAGGTGCGTTTCCTGCCGTACGGCATCGCGGTCAGCGTCCTCGACGACTCCGAAGAGTCGGCCTAGTCAGCCCTGCTGCACGACGTTCCCTGCGCCGGACTTGCTGATCTTCGGCGAGCCCGTGTGGTAGGTGATCTTGTTGTTGAAACCGGAGGCGTCGATGGTGTCGACGGCATCGACCGTGATCGCGTTCTGCACGCCGGACACCGTGAGGCTTGTGCAGTGGCCGGTGATCACGACCGTGTTCGAGACCCCGCTGACGTCGACGGTGTTGTCGTTGCATGCGATCGTCTGATTCTCGTTGATGCCCGCGACGGTGAGGTTGCCGCCGGGGGGTGGCGTCGATGGCGCGGCGCTGGGACTGCTCGGGGTTAGCCTGGGCAATGTTTTGGGCGACGTCCTGGGCGCTGTAGTGGTCCGGGAGATGCTGGGAGGAGTCGAGAGCACGACCGACCCGGCGCGGGAAAACTGGTGGGCGGCAAAGGCGGCGATGCCCCCGACGAGGGCCAGTATGCCAATCACCAGCACCGCGCCCAAGATCCACCACACGCGGTTGCCCGAGGGTGGTCGCGGCGAAGTCCCGGGGAACGCACCGCCGTAGTTCAACGGGGGCGGCGGGATCGGTGCGCCGGCCCAGGGTGACGCGTAGGGGTCGGACGAACCAGGCGGATAGTTGTAACCGCCGGGCGGTTGCGTGCCGCCGAGTTCGGACGCGCGCGCCGCGTCGGACAGTGGCTGCTCCAGCTCCCGGATCCGTCGTTCCGGGTCATCCTCTGCGTTCATGCACAGATGCTCCCATCGGATCGTGGCCAATGGGTAGTTTCAGCACTGTGCCCGACTTGCCGAACCGCCAAATCTTGTTGCGTCGCCGCCCGACGGGGCTGGTGCAGCCCGATGACACCGAGCTGATCACCTCGCCGGCGCCCGAGCCGGCCGAGGGCGAGGCGCTGGTCCGAACCACTTA
Organism: Mycobacterium sp.; assembly: GCF_052144515.1. Classification (GTDB taxonomy): domain Bacteria; phylum Actinomycetota; class Actinomycetes; order Mycobacteriales; family Mycobacteriaceae; genus Mycobacterium. The sequence goes on from NZ_JBKQQD010000106.1 coordinate 121,833, forward strand.
CGTGGGCATCGACGCCGCCGCGCGCACCTGGCTCGACGGGCAACCGGGTTACCTCCCGCCCGTCGAACTGGGCGACGTCATCCGGGCCGCCGGGATCGGCGAGGTGGTGGCGTCGCGCTGCGACGCCTATGCCGTCGGTGACGTGGTCACCACGCTGACCGGATTCCAGGAGTACGTGATCGTGCGCGACGATCTCTTCACCACACCCGTCCCGGGGCGGGGCCCGGACAAGCTGGACCAGCTCGCCGTGATGTCGGTGTATGGCCCGACCGGCGCCACGGCCTACTTCGGGATGACCGGCATCGGCCGGCCCCAGCCCGGGGAGACGGTGGTCGTGTCGGCCGCGGCGGGCGCCACTGGGTCGGTGGCGGGGCAGATCGCCAAGATCGCCGGCGCCCGCGTGGTCGGTATCGCGGGCGGACCGGAGAAGTGCCGGGCGGTGGTCGAGGATTTCGGCTTCGACGCCTGCATCGACTACCGCGAGGACGGCCTGCCGGCGGCGCTCAAGACGCACTGCCCCCGCGGGGTCGACGTCTACTTCGACAACGTCGGCGGGCCGATCCTCAACGCGGTGCTGGGCCGGCTGGCGCACAAGGCACGGGTCGTGCTCTGCGGCGTCATCTCCAGCTACCTGACGGGCGAGCACCCGGGTCCGGCCAACTACGTGAACCTGCTGGCCAAGTCGGCGCTCATGCAGGGGTTCAACGCGCTGGAGGAGTGGAGCCGCTTCGACGAAGCCTTCGCCGCACTACATCAGTGGGAGTTGGACGGCCGGCTCAAACACCGGCAGACCATCTTCGAGGGCATCGAGTCCTGCGTCGACGCCCTCAACGGCCTGTTCACCGGCGCCAACATCGGCAAGATGCTGGTCCGGCTCAGCTAGCTCTCACCCAGAGTGCGGTGCAGCGCCTTCTTGGCTTCGGTCAGGGCTTCCAGGACCTTGGTTTGGGTCTCGGCGAGCTGTTGCTTCTGCTCGTCAGTGCCGGTCCAGGTGATCGTGCGGGCCAGTCCGGCGAGTTCGAACAGCTCCCTGCGGATCTTGAACACGTCGCCGAACTGAGCTGCCCGCGCCAAAAACGCCTGCGCGGTCTCACTGCTGATGCCCCGCCACGCCAGAAAGTTCTTGCCGAACTCGGTGAGCGTGGCCACGCCGTTGTCGACCGTTACCGCGCCCCGGCCGGCGAGCAGTCCGATGGCAAGCTCCGCGATCTCCCGCGGAGGGGTGAACGCGCCGTCGGTCTTTTCCGACACCCGCTGCACGACCTGCGCGGCGTCGGCCGGCCCGTCGAGCAGCATCGCGGCGGTCGCCAATGCGGCCCGCTTCAGGCGCCATGGGCCGTGTTTGCCGAAGGGGCCAGAACCGTGACCCCCAAAGCCCGGGCCGCCGCCGCCATGGCCCCACCCGGGGCCGCCAAAGCCAGGCCCACCGAAGCCGGGCCCGCCAAAGCCCGGCCCAAACCCGGGGCCACCGAAACTGGGCCCCCCGAAGCCGCCGAAGCCGCCGAAAAATCCGCCACCAGACATCGCTGTCGTTTCCTTTCCATGAGCTCCATGTGGAGTATCAACTTCCTTGATACCACCGACTCCATTAATGTCAACCAACTTGATGCTGGCCAGCAGCTGATATCGTCGCTTGCTTGTGCAGAGACAGATCGTCGCCGCACGCCCTTTAGCGGGATGCGCTGCGGGTCGGCGAGTGGTTTCATAACACCGTTTACGGAAGTTGTTGGGGGGATGACGCCGAGGCCGGCGTCCTGGTCGATTGGTGGTATGTGAATGGATCGTCGCAGCATGTTGACGATGGCGGGGATGGGCATGCTTGCGGCTGCGATCCGCGTCCCGGAGGCCCACGCCAACCCGACACATCCGGCGCCGCCGGACGCACCGTCCGCGGGCGGGCCATACATCTTCCAGGACGAATTCGACGGCCCCGCGGGCTCGGCTCCCGACCCGGGCAAGTGGACGATCCAGACCTGGCAGGACGACGTGTTCCCGCCGGTCGCGGGGATCTATCGCGACGATCGCCGGAACGTGTTCGTCGACGGCAAGTCGAATCTGGTCCTCTGCGCCACCCAGGAGAACGGGGACTACTACAGCGGCAAACTGCGCGGCAACTTCCGCAGCATGATCAACCAGACCTGGGAAGCGCGAATCAAGCTGGACTGTTTGTTCCCCGGCCTATGGCCCTCGTTCTGGGGTGTCAACGAGGACCCGCTGCCGGACGGCGAGGTCGATATCTTCGAGTGGTACGGCAACGGCGCGTGGGCCCCGGGGACCACGGTTCACGCGGCCTCCAACGGAAAAACCTGGGAGGGCAGATCGATCCCGGGTCTGGTGGACGGCGGTTGGCACACGTGGCAAATGCATTGGGGCGAGGACGGGTTCCACTTCTCGCGCGATGGGGCACCGTACTTCAGTGTCCCCAACAAACCCATCAAGGTCCACGGTGGCGCGCCGGACGACTTCCGGTGGCCGTTCAACAATCCCGGCTACTGGATGACTCCCATGTTCACGCTCGCCGTCGGTGGGGTTGGCGCCGGTGATCCCGCCGCGGGTACCTTCCCGGCGGCCATGCTGGTCGACTACCTCCGCATCTGGTAACGCATCTGGTAGCGGGTCACCGGGTCGCCTTGATCACCTGAACCAGGTTGAATTGCCAGCGTTCGACGAGCCGGAAGCCCACGTCGTGTGGAACGGCGAACGCTGGTGTCGCTCCGTAGAGCGGGCCGGGCGGCAGCGCCGCCCCCTGCTCGTGGGCCGGCATCGAGTTGTCGGCTTGGGTGATGATCCACACGACGCCGCAGTGGCTCAACGGCTTGGCGACGACCTCTGGGATGAGGTTGGTGTCGAAGACGTCGTTGCGGTCGGTGGCCCGTTGCCACAGGGTGAGATCGATCAGCTTCCGATAGGCATCGGGGCGTGCCGCCATCAACGGCCGCATCGGGGCGGGCATGAATGTAACTGTGTCGTTGACGAGCAAGCAATCGCCCGGCGCTGCCTTCGCGGTGATCAGGTCGGCAACCTGGCTGTAGTCCATGTCGTATTTGGCATACGGATTACGTTGCGCGCGAATATAATTCGGAGCCGCCGCTAACGCGAACAGGCTGACCAGGGCCGTTGCCACCCATGGTTTGACGGCCAGGGCTCCGATACAGACGCCAAGGACCAGTGCCATCGCCGGCGCGGTGAAGGACAAGTACCGCGGCGTGTAGATGGGGTGGACCGCGGCCGACCAGATCACGATCAGGGCGGTCGGTATCACCAGCCATGCCGCGGCCAAGGTCAGCAGCTGCCGATCCGTCGTGGACTGTTTCGCGGATGTCCAGCGCCACAAAACAATAGCCGCCACCACGACCAGCGCCGACAACACCGCGAACGGCGGACTTCGCTCAAAGTACTGCTGCACCAGCACATCTTCGATGGTTCGGCGCCCGATTGGTGCGATCCATTTGATCTGTTGCACCTGTCCGACGACCTCGAACACGAACGGCGCCAGGGCGCAAACAGTCAGACCTGAGGTAACGGCGAATCGGATCAGGACCGTTCGAGTGCGCCGGAAGGTGCACATGAAGGCGACGTGCGCCAGCAACACCAGCGCCAGATACATGTCGAGCAGGATCGACAATGCCAGGGCGACCCCGTAAGACAGCCAGCACCAACGGCTTTCACGCCGCGCGGCGACCACGAGCAGCACGGCCAGCCACACGGCCGCCATCATCGACATGGCGTACGGGCGGGCCTCGACACCCGCCCACGTTGTCCGGGGCAGGATCCCGCAGAGGACTCCGGCGCTCAAAGCGACGGTGCGCGACGAGAATTGCTTGCCCAGCAACACAATTCCCGCCGCGGCGCCTCCGACGGCCAGACCGCTGGGCGCACGTGACCAGAACTCCGTGGGCGGGAAGATCTGGAACCAGCCGTGCATGAACAGGTAGTACAGGCCGTGCACCGCGTCGACGTTGCCCAACATCTGCCACAGCTGACCAAGGGACCGGCTATACGAGGCGGAAATCGTGGCGGCCTCGTCGTACCAGAAAGACGGGCGGGCGGCGCCGGCCAGACTCACCGCGGCGGCCAGCACTCCGACGATCAACGGGTCAAGACGCCGCGACACACCGTTATGGTGCCACTCGAACGTATGATCGACTGATGGCTCCGCTCGGGTCGATCGGGTACAACGGTCAGCCGGTCCGCAGCCCGTTTCGGGTGGTGCGCCCACCGATCACGGTGCTGGTCGACTTGACGGTGGTCTTCCCGCGCGAGCCGCACCGCTCGGGCCGGTATCAGCCCAATGGTCTGCAGCTGCACAAGGTGGTGGAAGGGCGGCTGAGCTGTTGGGGCATCTGCGAGCAGGGCGATTGGTGGGGGCTGGTGACCTACCCGATCGTCTACGGATCCCAGCGGAAAACCGTGACGCACTGGATACCGGCCTGGACGCTGCGCCGGAAGGGCTAGTAGGCGATGATGCTGCCGTGACAGGCAACTGGGTTTCTGTGCTGACCAAGCTCATTCCGCTCGGACTGGTTATCGCGCTCTCACCGATCACTGTCATTCCGGCGGTGCTGGTCCTACACGCGCCGCGGCCGAGGCCCGCCAGCCTCGCCTTCCTCACCGGCTGGGTGCTGGGCCTCGTCGCGCTGACCGCGGTGTTCGTCGGGGCGTCCGACCTGCTCGGGGGTCTGCAGCAGGCGCCGCCGCGGTGGGCGTCCTGGCTGCGGGTGGTCCTGGGGTCGGCGCTGCTCGCGTTCGGCGTCTTCACCTGGCTGACCCGGCATCGCCAACGCAAGACTCCGGCGTGGTTGCGTTCGTTCTCCAAACTCACGCCCGTGCGTGCGGGGGTGACCGGGGCGGTGCTGGTGGCGCTACGACCCGAGGTGCTGATCCTGGGCGCGGCGGCCGGCTTGGCGATCGGTACCGGCGGGCTGAGCGCCGCGGCCGCCTGGACATCCGGCCTCGTCTTCGTCGTCGTCTCCGCATCGACGGTTGCCATTCCCATCTTGGCGTTTATCGCGGCCGGCGACCGCCTCGACGACGTGCTGGAACGGCTCAAAGTCTGGATGGAAGAAAACCATGCCGCGATGATGGCGGTCATTTTGGTCGTGATCGGCTTGCTTGTCCTCTACAACGGAATTCACGCACTGTAGCAACGCGGTTTATGGGCGTAGCGGCGGCGCCAATGGGAAGATTGCTGCCCGTGGCTGAAAGTTGGGGTTCTGTGCTGGGCACGCTCATTCCGCTCGGGCTGGTCATCGCGCTCTCACCGATCACGGTTATCCCGGCGGTGCTGGTGCTACAGGCGCCGCGGCCGAGGCCGAGCGGCCTCGCTTTCCTCGCCGGTTGGGTGCTGGGCCTGGCCGCGCTGACGGCGGCCTCCGTCGCCGGCTCCGGCCTGCTCGGCGGTCTGCACAAGTCGCCGCCGACATGGGCGTCGTGGCTGCGCGTGATCCTCGGGGCGGCCCTTGTTGTGTTCGGCATCTACCGGTGGTTGACGCGGCATCGCCACACCGATTCGCCGGCCTGGATGCGTTCATTCGCCACCATCACCCCGGCGCGTGCGGCGATAACGGGGGCGGCGCTGGTGGCGATAAGGCCCGACGTGCTGTTGATTTGCATTCCGGCCGGATTGGCAATCGGTGGAAGCGGGATGGACGTCGCCGATGACTGGGTAGCTGCCGCGTTCTTCGTCGCCATCGCGGCATCAACGGTTGCCGTGCCCATCCTGGCTTACGCAGCAGCCGGTCACCGCCTCGACGATCCGATGGCACGGCTCAAGGATTGGATGGACAAAAACAACGCCGCTCTGATGGCAGCCATCCTGGTCGTGATCGGTGCGATGGTGCTTTACAACGGAGTTCACGCCTTATAGCGATCGCACGCAGAGCGTTTTCCCAAGGAGCCGGACTGCGCGCCGTGGTGGCGAAATTGTAGGGAAATCCCTGATTCATCAGTGGTCCACACGCAATAGCGTTAAGCCGTCGGGAAACCACCGGCTTCCAAGTGCTGATGGCCGCACGGCAGTTGCTGCAGCCGCCGGCCGGCAGACAACCAAAGGAACGATCTTGTCTGTCACACCCCAAAAGAAAACGTTATGCGTCGCCTCGGCGGCTTCGCTCAGCGCAATGGCGTTCCTCATGGCCGCGGCCCCCGCGGGCGCAAGCCCGATGCGCCCACTCGACCCGCCAGGGGGCTGCGACAGCTACACGTTCCCCGCCAATTTCACCATCAATCAGAGCGACGGCACTCACATTGCCGTCAACAATCCCGCGACGGCCCAACTTGGGGGCGCGGGGGCGTCATACACGGTAGGCGGCAAAACGACGACAGGGACCGCCAGCGGCGGCGCCTCGGGAGGAGTGAACCTCGACTTCACCATAACCTGGACCAGCGGGCCCGGCGCCGGCGCCAGCAGCCACTACACCGGCGTTGTCTCCCACGCCGGCAACGGGCAGGGCAACAGCAGCAGCACCAAGGGCCCCTCACTCACGTGGTCCTCGATGCCGCAGACCTTCGGCTGTGTGATGGACCCACCGCCCGTCCAGCAACAGCAACCGCAAGTCAACCCGAACCAAAACCCGGTCGTCGTGCCGGCAGGGCCGTCCATCAATGTGACCCCCGACCAGGAGCCCAGCTTCATCAACTTCACCGTTCAGAACACCTCGGCGCAGGACCTTAAATGCACCTACAACGCGAAGAAGCTGAGCGGTCAAATTGGGCCGCCGACAACGACGAAGGACTTCACCCTTAAAGCGGGTGCAACAACCCCGCCGAACTTGCTGAAATTTCCCGGGATTCCCAAAGGAACCACATGTCAGGTGGATATTTCGTGCCAAGGCTCCAACGGTGGTGCGGCCTATTCACATAACTTCTCCAACTAGCCAACCGGGACCGAATCACGTCCCGTCCCTTCTCTTTACGTACGGCGCCAGACGAGTTTGGCGTCGCGGCGTCCACTGTTGATCAGGATCGGCTCGGCCGGACCGAGTTCAAGGGTGCCGTCGCGTAAGTGGGCCTTGCGGTACTGGATTGCGCCGATCCAGTCGGTGCGCAGGCAGACTTCCACGTGGTGTGCGATCAGGCCGTCCTCGACGATGGTGTAGGGGCCGGCGTAGTTGAAATACGCGCCGGCTTCGGCGTTATCGCCGCGCATGAGCTGTGCCGACATATAGCCGTCAGGGGTGTACATAATGATGCCACGGGCATCGACGCCGAGCGGGTAGACCACGTCGGAGCCGTCGATGGACATGCTCACATACGACTGCAGCGTCCAGGCTCCGATCAGGTTGGCGCGCAGATCATCTGCTGTTGTCACCGTCATCGTCGAGTTGTCCTTTCGCCCGCCTGTCTCGCTCACCAGACAAAGACGGGCTTGACGACCTTCCCGCAGAGCACGTCGGCGACAGCGGTGTTGATCTCGGTGAACGGGTAGGTCGCAATCAGGCCGTCGACGTCGAACTCGCCGGCCGCGTTCAGTCCAATCAGGCGCGGCACCATCTCCTGTGGGTCGGAGTCACCCTCGATGCTGGATCTGATGACCTTGCCCGTCTGTAGCAGGTCGAGCGCATCGATCGTGTACTCCTCGGCTCCGAGGCCGAGCGCGATCAGCGTGCCCCGGCTCCGCAGCGATTGCTGGGCCTGCTTGACCACGGCCGAGATCGCGGTGGTGTCGATCGCGTAGCTCGCCCCGCCGCCGGTCAGCTGTTTCACCTTCTCGACGACCTCGACGGGATCGTCTGTGGCCCTCGGGTCGACGCCCACCGCGCCGTACGTCGAGGCGGCGTCACGACGGCTTTCCAGTGGGTCGACCGCGACGATCGTGCCGACCCCTAGGTGCTTGGCGGCGGCGAGCGCGGCCAGGCCGACCGCGCCGACGCCGTACACGACCAGGCTGTCGGCCGGACCCGGCTTCAGCACATTGAGCACCGTGCCGGCGCCGGTCTGGAAGCCGCACCCGTAAGGCGCCACCCTGGTCAGGTCGACGGACTTGTCGACGACCACGCAGTTGTCGGCGTACGCGATCGCGTGCATCGAGAGGCTGGACTGCCCGAAGAAGTTGCCGAAGACCGGGGAGCCGTCGCGGCTGTACGTCGTCGAACCGTCCGTCCGCATGCCCATGTAGTTGAGCGTCATTGCCGCACCGCAATAGCCGACCAGTCCATCGGCGCAGTCCCCGCAGGCGCGGCAGGAGCGGAAGCTGAGCACGACGTGGTCGCCGACCTCGACGCCGCTGACGCCCGGGCCCACCGCCTCGACGACGCCGGAGCCTTCATGGCCGAAAACCCTCGGGAACATCGCGTCCGGGAGGGTGTCCTTGAGATGGATGTCGGTGTGGCAGAGCCCCGTTGCGACGATCCGGACGAGGATCTCGTCGTCACGCGGACCGTCGAGCTCCACCTCCTCCAGCGAGAAGTCGTCGCCCTTCTGGTTGACAATCGCCACGGTGGTCTTCATTGACTCACAGCTCCTAGCTAATTGGAACTTGACCGTTCACCCATGGTGGAGATCTACCATGTACCGGGACAGCCAGGGCCAGAACGGCGCACAAGGGTGGCCTAGGCGGGCAGGGTGGCACCGGCGGCATGGGCGGACCCGGCGGTGTCGGCGGCCTCGGTGGCCCCGGGTCCTCATAGGGCGGGCTGCGCAGACTTTCGAACATCTTCGCAGGGAGCGTCTAGCGGTGGCCGCCGCTTTCGCCGCCGCTAGAGCTGGCGCCACCGCCAGAGCTCTCGCTGCCGCCGGTCGGTGCAGCGTGGTCGAGAGGCGCACCGCCGCCGGGGGTTTCGCTACCGCCGACCGGCCCGGCATGGTCGGGAGGCGCACCAGCGCCGGGTGGCGTAGCGCCCTCAGGAGGTCCTCCGCCGGGAGTCCCGTGGCCCGGACCGGGGCCATTGACGGGTCCGCCGCCGTCGGGCCCACCGCCCGGCGGATTCCCGTGGATAGGGCCTGGGCCGTTGACCGGCCCGCCGCCCGGGTTGTCGGAAGGCCCGCTGTGCCCGCCAGGATTGGGCCACGGCCCTTGCCCCGGGGGAGGTTCATGGGGTGGCGGTAAATGCGGCGGGGGGACGTGGATCGGCGGTGGCTCGGCAGGTGGGGACGGGTGCGGCGGGGCGTGGACCACGGGCGGGCTCGCCGGCGGGTCGGGCAAATGAACCGGCGGCACCGGAGGCAGCTGAATCGGAGGGATCATCACCGGAACCGGCACGGCCGGCTCCGCGGGAACCGGGGCCGCGGGAACCGGCACGGCCGGCGCCGCGGGAACCGGAGCTGCTGCGGGAACCGGAGCTGGCGCCGGCACCGGCGCCGCGGGAACCGGTGCCGCGGGCAGCGGTGCGGCTGCGGGTGGACTTAACGGCTTGGGTGCCTCCGCCTTTGTCGCCGCCACATGCCCCGGCGCGGGTGCCTGCTGGGCTGGGGCAATGAGGTTGTGGAGCGGGGCGGGCAGCAGACCGACCGTGGTGTGCAGGCCGAGTGCCAGGGCTGTCTCTAGTGCTACCACCGCACTTATGCCGGCCACCGCCAACGCGGATCCGACCAGCAGGACCGGCCTACGACGGGGCTTGCCCGCTATGACGACGGTCGGGGCATTCGCCTCGTCGTCTGTTGCAGCGCTATAGGCGAGGCCGTGCTCGCCTGGCTCGGAATCGGCGATGCTCAGATATTCGGGTAGGGCGCTCGCATCGACCGCACCTGTGCCGGGGTCTCGTTGGTAGGCCAGCGCGGCAGTCGACGACGCGAACAACGGCGCATTCGCGGACGCCAGGGCCGCTCCGCGGGCCAATGCTGTCTTTGGCTCTTCGGGCGCGCTCACGGTAAGCGAAGTCGCCTCTTCCAAGAGCGGCTTAATCGAGGTGATGTCAACACCGCAGCCAATCAGAAACAGGCCGCCCGGGCGCGTTGGCAGCTCGTCGAGCCGGGCGACCAGCTTTGTCAGCTCTGGGGTGGGGATCTGCCCGGACGCGATATTCAGCGGTTCTTTGTGGACGTCGGCGATGGAACCGTCGGAGGTCTCGACGACGGCCAAAGTCGCGGTGTCTGGCTCGACGAAAAGTACCGCGGTGCGCTCATAACCCATTGCGCCACCGACGGATTGAGTCAATGCGGTCGCGGCCAGAAACGCCGAGACCAGCATGACATTTTCCATCTTGTGGGCGGTCAGAGCGTCGCGTAGCGCGGCCGCTTCAAGCTGGTCGGTGCATGCGACCCCGACGGCAGACAGCTCGAGGCCCGCACTGGCTGCATCTTCGCGGGTAGCCACGATGGCTGCAATCACCCGATCAGATGCGCTGACGGTGGGCGAGTCGTCGTCAGCGGTGACGGCGAACTCGTTCTCGTCTACCGTTGTGCCGTCGCCGTTTTCGCCCTGCAGCAGGACCATCTGAACCGCGGCTGGCGCCATCGACACTCCGAGCACGATGTCCATTACCACGCCTCCCAGCATCTTGGCGGCCACGCGGGACTGCTAACTGATCGTCGCCGGGGAAGCTGTGTCGGAGTCCTGCCGCAGTTATGTGGGTTTTATGAAGCTCGCGTAGACGACGACTACTGGGCTGGGCCGCTTATTGGTGTGGTGATGCGGTAGACATCGACCGCTTCAGGCAGGCCCTTGAGGTGTTGTGGTCCAAGGCTTTCGAAGGTTAGCCCCGATCCAGCGGAGAGATCGCGGACTGTGCGACTTGCCAGTACCTCACCTGAACCTGCCAACGCGCCGACGCGAGCGCCGGTGTGCACAGCCATCCCGCTCCATTCATCGCCGCGTCGCTCGCATTCGCCGGTGTGGACGCCCGCCCGGATCCGGATACCACGCGTGGCGAGGGCCGGGATCAGTTCCAACGCGCAGCGGGCGGCCTTGGTCGGCCCGTCGAAAAGCGCGAAGATCCCATCTCCTGTGTGTTTCGCGCGGCGGCCCCCGTACTTCTCTAATAGCCAGTCGACGACTTTGTCATGCGCATTGAGCTGGCGACGCCACTGGGCATCGCCACGAGCACTGAGCAGTTCGGTGGAACTGACGATGTCGGTGAACAGCACCGTTTTGACCACTCGTTCGTCGACGGCGACACTCGATGTACCGCAGACGAAGTCGAGGACGGCCGAACCCACGACGTCATCCACGAGGGAGTGCGGTCCCTCGGGCAGTGTCTTGAATTGGGCCCCAGGAATGGCAGCCGCCAACGCCGTCGCGCCCTTTAACGGAGCGATTCGATCATTCGGCCTCACCAGAACAAGAGTCGGGGCGCGGATGGAACCAAGAATGCCGCGAACATCGATCTCCAGGAGCGCCTGCCACAGCCACGCGGCCATCGTTGGGCTCGCGCTCACGCGTTGATACCGGCCATACAGGTCGCGAAATCCTGGTATGTCGGCAATCTCGCCGAAAAACAGCTCAGCGAGCGCGCCTTCACCCCAATGACTTTCGATAGCTTCCAGATGCTCGGCCTTCTCTTCGGCGGTAAATCCCCAGGGGTAATCCGGCAACTCTTGAGAAAACCGTGCCGACACGCCGTACA
>NZ_JBKQQD010000107.1:0-2893 GCF_052144515.1 Mycobacterium sp.
TGGATTCGCAGGGCGGTGACGGCGGTCGCAGGCAGCTGCAGATCCTCGCGGCAACGTTGGCAGCCATCCCGTTCGTCTCCGGTCTGGCGGGGATGATCGCAGGCCCGGCGACGCTGCCCGGCGACAATAGTCGATTCGAATCCAGCGCTGACAGCGAGTACCGCTTCGCCAGCACATTCTGGTTCGCCACCGCGCCCATCCTCTGGTCCGCGGTGCCCAACATCGAGAAGCGGGGCGGCCGCTTTCGCACTGTGTGCGGCGTGGTGTTCCTCGGCGGCCTGGCGCGGCTGTTGTCTTGGCGGCGCACCGGCCGCCCACATCCGCTGTTCGTCGCTGCGATCGGTCTGGAGCTGATCGGGATGCCAGCGTTGGTGGCCTGGCAGGCCAGGGTCGCGAACCGCTCGTTGAAACGTAAGTCAATGTGAGTGTTCCCTAGCCGATAGCAATACCACCGCGACTATCAGAGGGGTACACACCGGAACGTCGTGCAGGCCGCCCCGAAGAATCAGTTCTCCCCCGACGCGCGAGAAACGATGCCTCCTCCCCGTCGTTCTCGTCTGCGGGCGTCAGGAGCATTTCGGTTCACCCGAACTCCGTCCGGCTTCGTTTCCGTCCGGGTCTACAAAATGCTCGCTAGCGCGCTGCAACGCCAGCAGACGCGACCTATCCGGTAGTCCGGTTATCCCTCTTCGAGCGCTCGTTCGGGTTTGGCCTGATGATGACGGCTCACCCCACGTGGTCGGGCGTCCATGGTTCGGGCCCTCCACCTCTACCTTAGAGAAATAACCACGTCGGCGAACAGCGCCGTCACCTGCTTGTACTCCGCCGATCGGCTGACCTGTGTGACCGGGGCACCGCACTCGTTACAGAACTTGGAGTTCGGTGGCAGTTCGGTGCCGCACGACCCACACGGCAGTCCCGCCGCTGTCAGCGCACCGCGACTACTGTCATCCACGTCAGTATCGTGTCACCGGTGCTCGGTGATGTCCGTCATATCGCCGTGCCATCTCCGACACGGAGTTTTGAGACCCTCATATGCCGTCTCATTCGAGACAGCAAAACAATTGCGAATGGGACATTCACGCGGCGACGAAGTCGACTAGCGGGGCTACACGTATAGCCGACGGCGTGCAACGCGAATCTCGGCAGCCTTCCCGGCTCGCTGATCATCAGGTCGTGGCACGTGTCGATGACGTTTGGCACGCTATGACTGGCCGTGAGAGTGTCAGCCTGATCTCGCTTCTACCGTGACGGTTTGTTTCAGGATCACCCTGGCGTAGAAAACGCTCGGAATTGACCCTGTCCCCGCGCTTCAGAAGTGAGCCTGCCAAGCCCTCGGAGCGCCGGTGAGCGAGTCACGTTGGTTGGTGGGGTGCCCTCGCCTTCGATCTCGCAGCTGCTCGGTGAAGTAGTGGCTTTTGCCCCGGCCTGTGGCTTTGGCTTCGTACATGGCGGTGTCGGCGTCGCGCAGGATCTCTGCCGCGCCGCGCGGGTCGTTGTTTTCGATCACAACGATTCCGATGCTGGCCCCGATGCGGAGTGTCACGCCCTCGACGACGACCGGTTCCGACAGGGTCGCGTGGAGTCTGTCGGCGAGTGCGTCGAGGTCGGGGCGGGCGATCTGACCGATCAGCAGGGCGACGAATTCGTCGCCGCCAAGCCGGGCGACCACGTCGTCGGGTCGGACGGCGCGGCGGAGACGTTGCGCCGCGCTCCGTAGCACGTCGTCGCCTGCGTCGTGGCCGAGCGAATCGTTGACCCTCTTGAGATTGTCCAGATCGATGAACAGGACCGCCGCCAAGACCTGGTGGCCGCCGGATTCGAGCGCTTCGGTAACCCGGGTGACGACGTAGGCGCGGTTGGGCAGCCCGGTCAGCGAGTCGTGTGTGGCCTCGTAGGCGAGCCGTTCGCTGGCGGTGCGTTGTGCGGTGATATCGGTGAGTGAGATGAGCACCGCTGAATGCTGGGGATGGTCTGGGTTGAGCAGGCGATAGCTTGCGGACAGCCATACCCGTTGTCCGTCGAAGCGATCGGTGCTGAATACGTAATCACTGATTGGGGTTCCGGTCTGCCGGATCTGGGTGAGCGGATGCCGGTCTGCACCGATGAGGTGGCCGTTGGTGTCGTAGATGGGAAAGTCGAGGGCTCTGTTGGCTCCCCGGTTTTTGAGAACCTCGGGCGCCGTGCCGAATATTCGGTCGGCCGCCGGGTTGGAGGATTCGACACAGCCGTCGCTGTCGATGACCGCGACCCCGTAGTCGAGTGTGGTCACCACGGTTTGGAGGTGTTGTTCGGCGTGGCGCAGGGCGGTCTGGTCGGTGCAGACCAGGACATAGCCGTTGTCTATTGCGGTGGCGGAGACCCGCACCGCCAGAGCCGCTCCGTCCGCGGCGTGGTGGGTGCTGTGAACGATTCCGCCGTGGGCGATGATCGCGGCGGGGTCCAACGGGGCGCCGACCGCCTCGCTGGCCGGGAGTGCCAGTGCTCGTGCGGCGGGTCGGCGGTAGATGGCTTCAGCGGCCGGGTTCCAATTGGTGACGATGCCGGTGGACGTGGTGGTGATGATCGCGTCGCTGACGTGGGTGGCCAGCGCCGCCTGGCAGCGCAGCGCCGCCTCCGCGGCCTTCTGGGCAGACAGGTCGCGGAGGATCACCTGATAGGCGGGTCTGCCCTCCCAGACCGTCAGCACCGACACTGCCTCGACGTCGAGGGTGGTGCCATCAAAGCGCAGCATCACCGCCTCCGAGGGTGTAGAGGTGTCCCCCTCGTGCCGCAGGGAAGCGATTCGCGCCAGCATCGCGGGAACCGAGTCCGGATGGACGAATTCGGTGATCGGGTGTCCCACCAGCTGAGCGCACGACTGTGCGCCGATCCAGCGGACCCCGGCGGGGTT
>NZ_JBKQQD010000108.1:0-5693 GCF_052144515.1 Mycobacterium sp.
GAAGTAGCCAAACTTGCCACTAGCATGGCAGCTACTCGCCCGATAACCTTGGCATCATGTCTGGCTCTGCGGACTCCCTCGAATCGCTGCGCACCAGCTTCAACCGATCCCTGCGTGTCGAGGGCAAGGCTGCGCGCACCCTCGTGCTGTACGGGCAGTCGATCGTCTACTTCAGCCGCTGGCTGGCCGAGCAAGACCAGCCCGCCGACCTGACGAGCCTGACCCGCAGCAACGCGCTGAAGTGGCTGGAGTCGCTGCGCGAGCGCGGCCAGAACACCGGCACCATCCGAACCCGCTGGCGTGGCCTGCGCCGGTTCACCACCTGGCTGGTGGCCGAGGAAATCATCGGCACTGACCCGCTGGCCGGGATCGCGGTGGACAAGCCGGAGCCGCCTCCGGTACCGATCCTGACCGACGACGAGCTGACGGCGCTGCTGGACGCCTGCAAGGGCAGGAGGTTCAACGACTTCCGGGACGCGGCGATGATCCGGCTGCTCATAGACTGCGGCCTGCGGGTGAGTGAACTGACCGGCATCGATATGGCGGACCTGGACCTCGACGGCGAGAGCGTGCAGGTGACCGGGAAAGGATCCAGGGTGCGTTCGGCCTACTTTGGGGCCAAGACCGGCCTGGCCCTGGATCGCTACCTGAGGGCACGCGCTGGGCACCGGCACGCCTACGACCCGGCGCTGTTTCTCGGCGAGCGCGGCAGGTTCACCTCCGACGGGGTACGCGACCGCCTCAAGGTGCGTGCTGCGATGGCCGGGCTGGATCCGGCCAAGATTCACCCGCACAGGTTCCGGCACACCAACGCCCACGACTTCCTGCTGGCCGGTGGGCAGGAGCGCGATCTCAAGAGGCTCATGGGGTGGCGTTCCGACTCGATGCTCGAACGCTACGGGGCCAGCGCTGCCGACCACCGGGCCATGCAGGCGGCTAAGAGGCTGCGCAGAGGGGACCGGATATGAGCCCGTGGCAATCTATCTGGGAGCTGCCGTTCCTGAGGGTGTTGGTGCGCTGTAAGCGTTGCGACCAAACGGTGGCCAAGTACTTCTCCGATGCCCACGACGAAGGCTATTGGCAACCCGGGTCCTGCACCTGTGATCCCCCGCCAGTGCTACCGCAGGGGACTGAACTGGCCCAGCTGGTGAGGCTGGCACGGCACAAAGGGTAAAGGCCGGACGGAAACGCCCCCGTAACCGTGTCCCGCTAAAACTACTGGTAGCATGACTACTAACAACTGAAGCAGTTCGGCTCCTTCACTGATAGCACCACAAAACCATCCCCCCGGGTGAGAGCGGCCCGCAACCCCGAAAGGGTTTGCGAAGCATGTCCAAACTCTCCCCAGCCGAACGCATCGAGCGTGCCAAGCATGCCGCTCACACCAGATGGTCTCGGCTCTCTACCACCCAGCGCCTTGCTGCCACCGCCCCTGGACTGCGGGCCATGCTCGAATACTATGAGCGCCAAGTCGACCCCGACGGTGCCCTGTCCGAAAAAGAGCGTGCCAAGCTCGCCAAGAATGCTCGTCAGGCCCAGCTGGCTCAGGCACGGCGCAAGGCCTTGAAGGCCACCAGGGAGCGTGGGGCTCAGTGACCACCGGACTGCGCCCCCCGCCGGCGGCGGGGGCACGGCGCCCTGAGGGTGGGCAAAGCGACGAACGCGGGGCCAAGCTAAAGTCCGAGCTGATCCCCTACTGCGCCAGGGATCCCGAGCCATCCCAGGGCCTGGACGTCAAGGATCTGGACGACGACGTCAAGGACCTGCAGGGGGCGCGCAAGGTATTCCGGCGCTGGTTCGGCGACGACTACGACACCGACGCTCTGGACGCCATGCTCGCCACGGCCGCAGTCGAGAAGTTCGACGACGGCAGCGACCCCGTGTGGCTGCTGATCATCTCCGGCCCCGGGGCTGCCAAGACCGAAACGGTGCAATCGCTCGACGGGGTCGGTGCCACCGTGACCAGCACTCTGACGTCGGACGCTGCGCTGCTGTCGGCGACACCACAGCGTGAACGCACCGACGACGCCACCGGCGGGCTGTTATGCAAGATCGGCGCCCGTGGCGTGCTCGTCATCAAGGACGTGACCTCCATCATGTCGATGAACCGCGACCTTCGCGGCAAGGTGCTCTCCGCACTGCGCGAGATCTACGACGGGCGCTGGTACCGCGAGGTCGGCACCGACGGCGGGCGCACCCTGGAGTGGCGCGGGCGTCTCGCTGTGGTCGGCGCCGTCACCACTGCGTGGGACGCCGCACACGCCGTCGTCTCCACGATGGGGGACCGCTTTGTGCTCGTCCGTATCGACTCCACCACCAAGCGGCAGGCCGCTGGGCGCAAGGCGATCGGCAACACCGGCGACGAAGCCCGCATGCGTAGAGAGCTTGCCCAAGCTGTGGCCGGAGTTCTCGCCGCGATGAACCCCGAGCCGATCACGGTCACCGACGAGGAGACCGAGGTACTGCTCGCCGCGGCAGACCTGGTGACCCTGGCCCGCACCGGAGTCGAATACGCCTTCAACGGTGACGTGATCGACGCCCACGCACCCGAGATGCCCACCCGGTTCGCCAAGCAGTTGACCCAGATCGTCCGCGGGGCCGTCGCGATCGGGATGGACCGAGCCGATGCGCTACGGCTGGCGATCCGCTGTGCTCGTGACTCGATACCGCCGCTGCGGCTCAAGATCATCGACGACCTGGCTGTGCATCCCCACTCAACCACGGCCGATGTGCGACAGCGGATCAACAAACCACGGACCACGGTTGACCGGCAACTGCGGGCGCTGCACATGCTGGAGGTCTGTGACTGCGATGAGGAGCCCTACGGCGGCGACGACAAAATCCGCTGGTACTACTCGCTGAGCGACGATATCTCTCCTGGGGCCATCAGGCCCCCGAAGAGGCCGTAGTGGAATGCCGTAGTGGAATGCCGGTCAGTCGACGACAGTATTTGGGAACCGTCCTGGGGCCCGCCCGAAGGGCTAGGGCCCCCAAGGACGGAAATGTTCACCAGATTTGTCAGTCATTACCCCTAAACCCTAGAGAAGAGAGATCAGAGAGACAGTCTGTCTATGCCTACGTACTAACAAATCTGGTGAACTTTCCTCGGTCCCAGAGAATTGGGGTGCCCCCTTCGGGGGCCCCTTCACTTGGGTTCGCGGGAATTGTCGGGAACCTGTCGACTGTCCCCTTCCCCTTCCCCTTGGGGACAATGATTCTGTGCAGAATATGTTTTTCAACGTCGAGCTGCCTACCGATTCGGTCAATGCAATATTGCCAGTCACTGGGGTGGCGGGAATGTGCGGCTCAGCGATTATCCCAAACCTCTTGGTTTCCAGCCTATCTGAGGCATTACGCGAGTGGTTCAAGTACAGGAAAGTACCGCAGTAACACCAAAAGTAGAATGTAATTGGGATCGGGTTTCCATTACTCTTTACTTCCGCTTTAATTCCTCCCTTGTTTGCGCATCAGATCTCGCTTCTGAGACAATGGAACCATCGATTACCGTGCGCGTTCGCCCGATTCCGAAATTGAGGAGAAATAGCCATGTCCGTGGTCGAGATGGTCGGCGACATTGTCGACGAGTCGATTGAGTTGCCCGCGAGCATCGACGGGTTCCACCTGGAGCCCCGATGCCGCGTATGCAGAAACGACGAGGTGCGGAAGAAGGTCAACGATCTGTTGGCCACCGGGTCCAGCTACGCAATGATTGCGCGCGCCATCGGGGAAGAGAACGCCGCGGGGGTGACTCCCGAATCGATCCGCAACCACGCTTCGCGGCATTTTCCCGTCCAGAATGTTGCCCAGGCCACCTACCGCGAGATACTCGAACGCCGGGCCCGGGAAGCTCAGATCGACTTCGTGAACGGCGTGGCCGCGGCCCTGACGCCGATGGCCTATTACGAGCTGGTCATGAACGAGGCGTTCCGCCGGGTGGTGGACGGCGGCGTGGACGTCAGCGTCGACACCGGCTTACGGGCCGCCGAGAAGCTCCAGGCGCTGATCGATGCGCGTGCCGCCGGGGCAGATATGGCCGACGTCCTCGCCCAGATGGGTCGCATCATCGAGGTCGTGCGAACCTTCATCCCCTCCGAGAGGTGGCCCGAAGTGCAGGCGGCGCTGCGAGGAGACACCTCCATGCAACGCCAGCAGCGGTCTTCTCCGGTGGAAGGTGTTCGCATGGTGGCCATCGACGACACCCCAGATGAGGACGGCTACTGATGGGTATGGCATTGCCACTGAGGGTGTTCTACTTCAGCCAGCTCCGGTAATCCGTGGGTGCTCCTCGTCGAGATTTCTCGAAACCCAAAGGCAACTAAGGCACACTTTCACGGTTAACGACCGCACCGGCGATGCGTGATAGGTGACTACCGCAGTCGCGTGGGCTTCTTCGCGCCCACGACGTGGGCCAGTCGCGATCCACTCGTGCCGGGCCTGCTGCCTTTCGCCATAGAGCCCCATGCACATCCCGGCCGTCTTCCACTTGCCGTACCAGTGGGCCGTCGATTTGGGGTCGGCATATTCGGGGTAGATCGCATGCCAGTAGTGGCGATATGGCTGTTCGTACATCGCAATGCTCCCGTCTTGACGAGCAGCATTAGCCGCAAGTCCCGGCCTTCTCCGAAGGGCACCGTGCCGGGTAGCGCGGTTGCCGTTCGCCCACGTTCGGAGGCGTACGAGCGAATCTCTTGGCCTTCGAAAATGATACCGAGCATGACGACAGGGTGACCGGCGGGCGCCCGCGGCGAGGTACCTAGTAAGCCAGCGACACGGGTACCCGTTAGGTTCCGTCGCGTGTTAGGTAGATGAGCAGCACGGGACGTGCATCCCGCGGGCACCGGCGCAGAAGGGATTCCGATGACGAAGATCTACTACGAGTCCGACGCTGACCTGTCAGTGCTGGACGGGCAGGAGGTTGCCGTTGTCGGGTACGGCAACCAGGGCCGCTCACTGGTGCCCTCAACCTGCGCGACGCGGGCCTCGCAGTGGAGGTCTTCACCCGGGCAGACGCCACCCGTGACCAGGCCGAAGCCGAAGGCTTCACCGCCCACGAGATCGAGGCGGCGAGCGAGTGCGACGTGATCTGCACCCTCATCCCCGACGACATCATCCCCGAGCTGCCCATCACGCCCAAGCCCGATACGCTATGGGTGCTGGCCTCGGGCTACGCGGTGGCCTTCGACCGGATCGACCCCAACTGCGACGTCGGCATGGTCGCCCCCCGGATGCTGGGTCCCGAGGTACGTGAGTGCTACGTGGAAGGCCTAGGGTTCATCACCGCGCTCGGTATCCACAAGGACAAAACCGGGACTGCGCTGGCCCGCACGCTCGCCATCGCACGCGCGATCGGCGGCTTGCGCCAAGGTGCCATCGAGATGACGCCGCGCCAGGAGGCCGTCCTCGACCTCGCCGTGGAGCAGGTGCTCGCCCCGGCTATGGCCCGGGTCTCCATGAGCTTCGTCGAGCTGATGTCGAAGGCCGGCATCCCGCTTGAGGCGATCATGACCGAACTCATGCTCTCAGGCGAGGTCGAGCGTAACTACCGGCTGCTGCGGCTGGAAGGCTACGCCGGCCAGATGCGCTACCACTCACCAACCAGCCAGTACGGCCAAATGTCGCGGGCGGATCGCTACGACGGCCTCGACGTCCCCAGGGTGATGCGCGAGGTGCTGAGCGAGATCGAGTCGGGCAAG
>NZ_JBKQQD010000109.1:0-4151 GCF_052144515.1 Mycobacterium sp.
CGCGGCAGACCGGCACCGGTTTGTGCTGACCAATCACCACATCGTGATGGATGGCTGGTCGCAGTCGATCCTGCTGCGCGAAATCATTGCCGGCTATTTGGGGCAACGGCTGCCCGCGGCCGCGTCGTATCGCAGCTTTGTCACCTGGCTGGCCGGTCGCGATCGCGAGGCCGCCCGCGCGGCCTGGGGTGAGGTGTTCGCCGGTTTTGACACCCCCACCTTGGTGGGTCCGGCGGGCCGGTTGGGGCTGGGGCGGCGAGGCGTTGCCTCGGTTGGGGTGTCTGAGCAGACCACGCGGGCCCTTGGTGAGCTGGCCCGCTCGCAGCACACCACCGTCAACACCGTGTTGCAGGGCGCCTTCGCGCAGCTGCTGTGCGGGCTGACCGGCCAGCATGATGTCGCGTTTGGCACCGCGGTCTCGGGGCGGCCGGCCGAGGTGGCCGGCGCGGAGTCGATGGTGGGCCTGTTGATCAATACGGTGCCGGTGCGGGCGACCATCACCGCGGCGACCACCACCGCCGAGCTGCTCGATCAGCTGCAACGCGCCCACACCCACACGCTGGAGCATCAGCACCTGGGGCTGCCGGAGATTCACCGCGTCACCGGCCACGACCAGCTGTTCGACACCCTGTTCGTATTCGAGAACTATCCGATCGACACCGCCGCATTGTCCGGCGACCACGAGCTGGCCATCACCGAGTTCACCGCCCGCGAACACAACCACTACCCGCTGACGGTGGCGGCCGCGCCGGGCCGCGAGTTGGGTCTTCGCGTCGAATACGACACCGACGTGTTCGACACCGCCAGCATCGAGGTGCTCATTGAGCGGTTGCAGAAGGTGGTGGTCGCCATGACCGCCGACCCGACACGGCGGCTGTCGTCGATCGATGTGCTCGATGAGGCTGAGCACGCCCGCCTGGATGGGTGGGGTAACCGGGCTTTGTTGACCCAGGCGGCGACCACGCCGGTGTCGATTCCGGTGGTGTTCGCCGCGCAAGTCGCGCGCACACCCGAGGCGGTGGCGGTGACCTTCGAAGGCCGCTCAATAACCTACCGCGAGCTTGAGGAGGCCGCTAACCGGCTGGCGCACCTGCTGGCGGGCCAGGGTGTGGGCCCGGGGGCGTGTGTGGCGCTTTTGTTTTCGCGTTCGGCCGAGGCGGTCGTGGCGATGGTGGCGGTGCTCAAGACCGGGGCGGCCTATTTGCCGATCGACCCAGGGCTGCCGGCGGCCCGGATCGGGTTCATGGTCGCCGACGCCGCGCCGATCGCCGCGATCACCAGTGTTGGGCTGCGTGAGCAGGTAGACGGGCACGACGTGGCAGTAATCGACATCGGCGACCCCGCGATTCAGGCTTATCCGTGCACTCCGTTGCCGGCGCCAGCCCCTGATTACATCGCCTACATCATCTACACGTCCGGCACCACCGGTGTCCCCAAGGGGGTGGCCATTACCCACCACAACGTGATCCAGTACATAGAGTCACTCGACGCCGACCTGCGGCGCCCCGGCGTGTGGACGCAGTGGTTTTCCTTGTCGTTCGACGGCTCGGTCTTGGAGATCTGGGGTGCGCTCTTACACGGTGGGCGGCTGGTGGTGGTTCCCGAGTCGATGACAAGATCGACGGCCGAGCTTCACGCCCTACTGATATCTGAACAAGTCGACGTCTTAGAACAGACCCCTTCAGCTGCAGGGGCTTTGTCGCCTGACGGTTTGGAGTCGGTGGCTTTACTCGTGGGCGGTGAAGCCTGCCCAGCCGACCTGGTGGACCGGTGGGCGGCACCTGGGCGGGTGATGATCAATAAGTACGGCCCGACAGAGGCCACGGTGGATGTGACCTATAGTGCGCCGTTGATGGCGGGTTCGGGAGCGCCGCCGATCGGCTCGCCGCTGCCGGGGGCGGCGTTGTTTGTGCTGGATGGATGGTTGCGCCCGGTGCCGGCCGGTGTAGTTGGTGAGTTGTATGTATCCGGTACCACTGTGGGATATGGGTATTGGCGTCGGTCCGCTTTGACCGCGTCGCGGTTTGTGGCGTGTCCGTTCGGCGGCGCGGGAGCGCCGGGGATACGTATGTATCGCACCGGGGATTTGGTGTCGTGGGGTGCTGATGGGCAGCTGCGGTATGTGGGGCGTGCCGATGAGCAGGTCAAGATCCGTGGGTATCGCATCGAGTTGGGTGAAGTCCAGGCCGCCCTGGCCGGGCTGGACGGGGTGGGGCAGGCGGTGGTGATCGCCCGCGAGGACCGCCCCGGTGATAAGCGCCTGGTGGGCTATGTGACCGGGACCGCGGATCCGGCCGGGGTGCGTGCCGCGCTGGGCGAGCGGTTGCCGGCCTATATGGTGCCGGCGGCGGTGGTGGTGATCGATGCGCTGCCGCTAACCTCCAACGGCAAACTCGACATCCGCGCCCTGCCGGCACCGGAATATCAGGGCATCGATCATTACCGCGCCCCGGCCACCCTCACCGAGGAGATCCTGGCCGGCATCTACGCCCGGGTGCTAGGTGTCGAGCGGGTCGGGGTCGACGACTCGTTTTTCGATTTGGGTGGGGATTCGCTGCTGGCGATGCGCCTGATCGCGGCGATCAACACCTCACTGAATGTTGATCTTTCGGTACCAACCGTGTTCGAAGCGCCCACGGTGAGAAGTTTGAGTCAGCGGCTGGAAGCAGATGCTATTTCTGTGCAAGAACTAGCTCCGGTTCAGACTCTGAAGAAGGGTACCGGTGTTCCGCTGTTCTGCATTCATCCCGTGGGTGGGATGAGTTGGGCGTATCAGACTCTTGGTAATTACTTAGACTGCTCGATCATTGGAATTCAACAAATCCTGCAGCGCGAAGAGGCTGAACCTGGGTCAATTCGCGATATGGCGAAAAACTATGCCGACAGGATCCAAGCGCTCTATCCTACCGGACCCTATAATCTTCTCGGCTGGTCTTTTGGAGGCGTCGTCGCCCATGAACTTGCCGTCGAGCTTCAGCGACGCGGATGTGTAATCGCGCGCCTTATCCTTCTCGACGCTCAACCCAGTTTGGACGGCAGCGTCACCCTACCAGACCGTGCTTTAGACGAGAAACACATCTTGGACGAAGTGTTGCGGTTCTGTGGCATAGATATTCCGGAACAGGATGTGCCGCTTACCTACGAGCAGGTAGAAGAGCTGGTTCGCGAACGAGCAGCCGTAGAATTTGCTCGATACAAGCAGCTTCGGGATTTTATAGTTCAAAACATTAATACTAACATGGCGTTGTATCGAGCTCACGAACCCGGTGTTTTCGATGGTAATATAATCGTATTTTCTGCTTTGCAGGATGACAGAATTCGGAGTTCGTCTCCTATGGAAAGTTGGCGGCCTTATGTTGCTGGCCACATTACAGAGTACTCAATCGGCTGCACACATGCAGACATGTTGACCGCCGAATCGCTCAGCCTGTATGGCCAACAACTCAAATTTTCATTGGAAGCTTAAGGCGGCGTTGTGGTGAAGAAATCACCGGGCCGCTGTCAGCATCTCTGGTGATTTGTCGGCTCTGTCCTTCCTCCAGTACAACAGCAGACTAGGAGCTGGCCTAGCTCCAACTGCATACAAGCAGCTGCTTCCGATGATGCAGAGCTGCGCGCACTGAACTTGAAATCCGCACTGAGTGGACGACACTTCTGACAACAACCGTGACGACCATCGAATCGTTCAACAATCGATTGCCAACACCTCCTTGTCGTGTCCTAGCGATGTCCTAAGACACACGACCACCAACTGAAACACGTGGGACACATCAGCACGAGAATTGCCCATCGAGCTGTACAGATCGCCACTGTGTAGACACGGCGGAACGGCCCAGAACGGGCGTTTTCACCCTGGCAGTGTGGGAGTCTCGCCGACCGCTTATCCCCCACTGGACTGCTGCAAGCCGTTCCCTGGCGAACGGCAAGGTTCTGGTGTCGGCCCTCGAAAGGTATCCGGCGCCAGCGTGCGATGCGTTCACTTCCTCAATTGCAGGATCACAACCCGTGTCGCAGGTGGCCAAGTCCCCCCTCGGACACGGTCGGCAGCCAAACTCGCGTAACAGCCAAGCCCATTGGAGTCGTGTAAGAGTTCGCTCGATCGCGCGACCCTTCGGATGGCAGTTTAAGCGGTTAGTGCTGGTTTCGTGATG
>NZ_JBKQQD010000110.1:0-40077 GCF_052144515.1 Mycobacterium sp.
CTAGGAGACTCCTGAATAATCCCGCGTGGCGGTTGGCTGGTTGATCGTGGGTTTTTGGGATGATTGTGGGGTGCAGGGTCGCTCTGATGATCAGCGGGAAATCCTTGATGCGGAGTCGGTGACGGGGCATCTGCTCAAGGCGGGCAGTGTGTTCGGGTTCCTGGCTTCGCATCGGCGGGAGTTGTTCCCCGATGCGATGTTTCGTGATTTGTTCCCCAGCGGTCGGGGCCGCCCGAGTGTGCCCGCCGACGTGATGGCCGCGGTGATCACGTTGCAGGCGTTGCACGGTCTGTCCGACAGCGAGACCGTTGATGCGGTGACCTTCGATCTGCGGTGGAAGACCGCGTGCGGGATGGCGGTCACCGACGCCGCGTTTCATCCGACGACGTTGACGTACTGGCGGCGCCGGTTGGCGGCCTCGCCGTCTCCGAATCGGATCTTCGAGGCGGTCAAGACCGTGATCGCGCAGACCGGGGTGTTGACCGGTAAGACCCGTCGGGCGGTGGACTCGACGATCCTCGACGACGCGGTCGCCACCCAGGACACCGTCACCCAGTTGATCGGGGCGATCCGCCGGGTCCGCCGCGAAGTCTCCGGCGCCGCCGAGGTGATCGCCACGCATTGCACCGCCCATGACTACGACGACCCGGGCAAACCGAAGATCGCCTGGAACGACGCACAAGCCCGGGAAACGCTGGTAGACGCGCTGGTCAGCGATGCGCACCGGCTGCTGGGGCATCTCCCTGATACCGAGCTGGGCCCCAAGGCGGCCGACGCGGTGGCGTTGTTGGCGTTGATCGCCGGCCAAGACGTCGAACCCGTCGAGGGCTCCGATGGCACCGACGGCCGGTGGCGCATCGCGCAGAACGTCGCTGGCGATCGGGTGATCTCGACGGTCGATCCCGACGCCCGGCACGCCCACAAGACGGTGCACCGCCGCCAGGACGGATTCAAGGCGCATGTGGCGATCGAGCCCGACACCGGGATCATCACCGACTGCGCGCTGACCAAGGCCAGTGGCACCGGCAGCGGCGACGCCGCGGTCGGGATCGATCTGCTGGCAGGTGAGCCGGAGCCGGTGCGGGTGCTCGCCGATTCTGCCTACGGTTCCGGGGAATTGCGTGCCGAACTCGCCGCCGGTGACCACGTCGACGTAGTCAAACCGGCACCGCTGCGCTCGGCAGTCCCGGGTGGGTTCACCGTCGACGACTTCACCGTCGACCACACCGCCCGGACGGTGACGTGTCCTGCCGGAGCAACCAGGAACATCACCGGCGCAGGCAACGCAATATTCGATTCGGCGTGTCGCAGCTGCGCGCTACGGGCCCGCTGCACCACCAGCGCCACCGGGAAGACGCTGCATCTGCGGCCACACGATGCGTTACAAAGGGCCGCACGCATTTCAGCCCAAAACCCTTACTGGCTCAACGAATATCGTCAATACCGGCCGATGGTGGAACGTTCCATCGCCTGGCTGACTCGAGGGAACCGCAAAGTCCGCTACCGCGGCGTCGCCAAGAACAATCACTGGCTGCATCACCGCACCGCAGCACTGAACCTGCGCCGATTGATCACCCTGGGCCTCGACCGTACCGACACCACATGGGCACTGGCCTAAAGCACTCGCTCAAGGCCTTGCGAGCACCACCCAACGACTGCAAAACTCGAAACGGCGGGGCGATCTCCGTGTCGACCTCAGGGTCTGACTTCACCAACGCCGCCACGCGGCTTCGAGACGCCCCGCCCCATAAACCCCTTATTCAGGAGTCTCCTAGAGCCGCTCCTGGACGAGCACGCCGCGCACGATCGATTCGATGGTGTCGAACTCGGCCTGACCGCTGATCAGCGGCGGGGCCAGCTGGATGACGGAATCACCGCGATCGTCGGTGCGGCAGTACAACCCGGCCTCGAAGAGGCCCGAGGACACCCGGCCCAGCAGCGAGCGGCGTTCCTCGTCGGTGAAGGTCTGCCTGGTCGCCTTGTCCTTGACCAGTTCGATGCCGAAGAAATATCCCTCGCCGCGGACGTCGCCGACGATGGGCAGGTCATAGAGCTTTTCAAGCGTGGCGCGCAGCGCGGGCGAGTGCTGTCGGACGCGGTCGTTGAGGCCCTCGCGCTCGAAGATGTCCAGGTTGGCCAGCGCGACGGCCGTCGACACGGGGTGACCGCCGAAGGTGTAGCCGTGCGGGAACATCGTGCCGCTGTCGTAGAACGGCTCGAACAATCGGTCGCTGGCGATCATCGCGCCCAACGGCGAATACCCGGACGTCAGTCCCTTCGCGCAGGTGATCATGTCGGGTACGTAGGCGAAGTCGTCACAGGCGAACATCGACCCGATGCGGCCGAACGCGCAGATCACCTCATCGGAAACCAGCAGCACGTCGTACTCGTTGCAGATCTCGCGAACCCGCTCGAAATACCCGGGCGGCGGCGGAATGGAGCCGCCGGCGTTTTGCACCGGTTCCAGGAACACCGCGGCGACGGTGTCCGGGCCCTCGAACTCGATCGCCTCGGCGATGCGGTCGGCGGCCCACTGCCCGAAGGCCTTCAGGTCGTTGCGAAACGGTTCGGGCGCGCGGTAGAAGTTCGTGTTGGGCACCCGGAAGCCGCCGGGCGTCACCGGTTCGAACGGCGCCTTGTACTTCGGCAGGCCGGTGATCGCCAACGCGCCCTGGGTGGTGCCGTGGTAGGCGACCGAGCGCGAAATCACCTTGTGCTTACCGGGTTTGCCGGTGAGCTTGAAGTACTGCTTGGCGACCTTCCACGCGGTTTCGACGGCTTCGGTGCCGCCGGTGGTGAAGAACACCCGGTTCAGGTCGCCGGGGGCGTAGCGGGCGAGGCGCTCGGACAGCTCGATCGCGGTCGGGGTGGCGTAACCCCAGAGCGGGAAGAACGCCAGCGTTTCGGCCTGCCGGGCGGCGGCCGCGGCGAGTTCGGTGCGGCCGTGACCGACCTGCACCGTGAACAGCCCCGACAGCCCGTCCAGGTAGCTCTTGCCGCGGTCGTCGTAGATGGTGACGCCCTCGCCGCGAACGATGACGGGCGCGGTGAACCCAGGGCCCTGCCGGGCGAAGTGCAACCACAGATTTCTCGTCATCGTCTCCGCAGCGTAACGCTAGGCTGGCGGTATGACCTCCACGCAGGTCACCGAATTCGAAGCCCTGCGGCCACATCTCATGGCGGTCGCCTATCGGGTGACCGGGACCGTGGCCGACGCCGAGGACATCGTCCAGGAAGCCTGGTTGCGCTGGAACGCGCAAGAGCGCTCGACGATCGCAGACCTGCGGGCCTGGCTGACCACCGTCGTCAGCCGCCTCGGCCTGGACCGGTTGCGGTCGGCGGCCCACCGCCGGGAGACCTACACGGGCAACTGGTTGCCCGAACCGGTGGTCACTGGCTTCGGCGATTCCCAGGACGCCGATCCGTTGTCTGCCGTGGTGGCCGCCGAAGACGCCCGGTTCGCGGCGATGGTGGTGCTGGAGCGGCTCAGCCCTGATCAGCGGGTCGCGTTCGTGCTGCACGACGGGTTCGCGGTGCCGTTCGCCGAAGTGGCCGACGTGCTGGGTACCAACGAGGCCGCGGCCCGCCAGCTCGCGTCGCGGGCCCGCAAGGCCGTCTCCGCTGAGCCCGCACCGAAACAGGATCCCAGCCACAACGAGGTGGTCGGCAAGCTGATGGCCGCGATGGCCGAAGGCGACCTGGACGCCGTCGTGGCGCTGCTGCACCCCGAGGTGACCTTGACCGGCGATGCAAATGGCAAGGCGCCCACGGCGATTAACGTCATCCACGGGGCGGACAAGGTCGCCCGGTTCATGTTCGGCCTGGCCCGCCGCTATGGCCCGGCGTTCTTCACCGCGAATCAGCTGGCATTGATCAACGGCGAACTTGGCGCCTACACGGCGGGCGGCCCGGGCAGCCCCGGTCCTGAGGGCTATTGGGTGATGTCGCCGCGGATCACCGCTATGACGGTGCGCGACGGAAAGGTCTGCGCCATCTGGGATATCGCCAACCCGGACAAGTTCACC
The DNA here is from genome assembly GCF_052144515.1 of Mycobacterium sp. Lineage (GTDB taxonomy): Bacteria > Actinomycetota > Actinomycetes > Mycobacteriales > Mycobacteriaceae > Mycobacterium. The sequence goes on from NZ_JBKQQD010000110.1 coordinate 4,026, forward strand.
GGGTCTCCGCTGCGAGCCACGGAACACGGCACGCATCACCCGAGTCGAAGCCCTGCTCGGTGATACCCAGCGCGGAGTTCACCCGTGCCCGCATGTTCTCCAGGCCGATCTGATAGGTCAGCTCGATCACGCCCGCATCGCGGAACCGGGTCCGCAGATCGGCGACCTGCTCGTCGGTGACGGTGTGCGGGTCGGTGGTGATCGCGTCGGCATAGGCGATGGCCGCGCGTTCGTCGTCGGTGTAGGCCGTTGAGGTGGCGTAGCTGTCGATTTCCTTGAGGCGTTCCACGTCGAGGCCGTCCAGACGCTGCAGCATCGACCCGAAGTCGACGCACCACGAGCAGCCGATCTTGCGTGCGGTCCAGAGCACCGCCAGCTCGCGCACGCTGGCCGGCAGCGTGCGCGACGCGCGCTGAATCATGGTTTCGTGCACGGCGCTGGCGATCAGGAGACGCCGGTGATGGGCGACGACGGCGAACGGTTCGGGGACTTCGCCATAGCGCCGCTTGGTGACCCGGTACATGGCGCGCGTCAGCAGGCCGGCGCGCTTCGGCGGTAAAGGCTCGATACGAGTTTTCGGTGTCATACCCCTCAGACGAGACGGCCCGCCAAAGTGTGACGCCGGATTCTTCAGCGCATGGGTTCTGGTCTGCAGCCCACGCGCGAAACTTAAACCGGGGCGACGTTCAGCGGCGTGTCGTGTGCGTGGTTTACGTGTCGCGGATGGCGGCCCAGCCGTCGCAAGGTTTCCATCCTGGACTGTTCGTCGAAACTTAAACCAGGGCGACATTTCTCGGCGTGTCGTGTGCGTGGTTTAAGTTTCGCGGCACGGCAGGCGCCCCAAGCTAACGCGAGAACAGCAGCGCGCGCTTGACCTCCTGGATCGCCTTGGTCACTTCGATGCCTCGCGGACAGGATTCGGTGCAGTTGAACGTGGTTCGGCACCGCCACACCCCGTCGACCTCGTTGAGGATGTCGAGGCGCTCGGCGGCGGCTTCGTCGCGGCTGTCGAAGATGAAGCGGTGCGCGTTGACGATCGCTGCGGGGCCGTAGTACTGGCCCTCGTGCCAGAACACCGGGCAGCTGGTGGTGCAGCATGCGCACAGGATGCACTTGGTGGTGTCGTCGTAGCGGGCGCGGTCGGTCGGGCTCTGAATCCGCTCGCGGGTCGGCGGATTGCCGCTGGTGATCAGGTACGGCTTGATCGCGCGGTAGGCGTCGAAGAACGGCTCCATATCGACCACCAGGTCCTTCTCCACCGGCAGCCCGCGGATCGGTTCGACCGTGATGGTCAGGGACTTGCCCGGCCTCCTCTTCTTTTCAGCCGGCAGCAGGTCACGCATCAGCACCTTGCAGGCCAGCCGGTTGACGCCGTTGATCCGCATCGCGTCCGACCCGCACACCCCGTGCGCACAGGACCGCCGGAACGTCAATGTGCCGTCGAGATAGCCCTTGATGTAGATCAGCAGGTTGAGCAGCCGGTCGCTGGGCAGACACGGCACCCGAAAGCTTTGCCACCCACCGGTTTCCGCGTACGCGTCGGGTTGGTCCGGGTTGAACCGGGCGATCTTGACGGTCACCATTACCGCGCCGTCGGGAATCGGCGGCAGGGGCGGTTCCAACGTCTCGACCTGCGGCTCGACACTGTCGCCTGCGGGCTCGACAGACATTAGTACTTCCGTTCCTTGGGTTCGTAGCGGGTCTGCACGACGGGCTTGAAGTCCAGCGCGATGTCGCTGAGCAGGTCGGTGCCCTGCTTGTAGGCCATAGTGTGACGCATATAGTTGACGTCGTCGCGGTTCGGATAGTCTTCGCGCGCATGCCCGCCACGGGATTCCTTGCGATTCAACGCGCCGACCACCGTGACTTCGGCCAGCTCTAACAAGAAGCCCAGCTCGATGGCTTCCAGTAAATCGCTGTTGTAGCGTTTTCCCTTGTCGTGCAAGGTGATCCGGGAGTACCGCTCCTTGAGCCCGTGGATGTCGGTAAGCGCCTGCTTCAGCGTCTCCTCGGTGCGGAACACCGCGGCGTTGTTGTCCATCGACTGCTGCAGGGCGCCGCGGATGTCGGCGACGCGTTCGTTGCCGTGCTCGGAGAGGATGTCGCCGACCCAGCCGACGACCATCGCCTCCGGTTCCGGCGGCATGTCGATGAAGTCATGTCCCCGAGCGTATGAAGCCGCCGCGATCCCTGCCCGCCGCCCGAAGACGTTGATGTCCAGCAGCGAGTTGGTGCCCAGCCGGTTGGCGCCGTGCACCGACACACACGCGCACTCGCCGGCGGCGTACAGGCCCGGGACGGTGGAAGTGTTGTCCCGCAGCACCTGTCCGGTGACGGTGGTCGGGATGCCGCCCATCACGTAGTGACACGTCGGGTAAACCGGCACCAGCTCCTTGACCGGGTCCACGCCCAGATAGGTGCGGGCGAATTCGGTGATGTCGGGTAGCTTGGCTTCCAGCACGTCCTCGCCGAGGTGGCGCACGTCGATGTAGACGTAGTCCTTGTGCGGGCCGGCGCCGCGGCCCCCCAGGACCTCCAGCACCATCGAGCGGGCGACGATGTCGCGTGGCGCCAGGTCGACGATCGTCGGGGCGTAGCGCTCCATGAAACGCTCGCCCTCGCCGTTGAGCAGCCGGCCGCCCTCGCCGCGCACGGCCTCGGAGATCAGGATGCCCAGCCCGGCCAGGCCGGTTGGGTGGAACTGGTGAAACTCCATGTCCTCCAACGGAAGTCCCTTGCGGAACACGATGCCGATGCCGTCGCCGGTCAGCGTGTGCGCGTTGGATGTCGTCTTGTACATCCGGCCCGAGCCGCCGGTCGCAATCACGACGGCCTTGGCATGAAAGACGTGGATCTCGCCGGTGGCCAGCTCGTAGGCGACCACGCCGGTGGCCACCGGACCCGTCGGGGTTTGGGTGAGCACCAGGTCGAGCGCGTAGAACTCGTTGAAGAACTGCACTTCGTGCTTGACGCAGTTCTGGTACAGCGTCTGCAGGATCATGTGGCCGGTGCGGTCGGCCGCATAGCAGGCCCGACGCACCGGGGCCTTACCGTGGTCGCGGGTGTGCCCGCCGAAGCGGCGCTGGTCGATGCGACCTTCGGGGGTGCGGTTGAACGGCATCCCCATCTTCTCCAGGTCCAGCACCGCGTCGATGGCTTCCTTGCACATGATCTCGACGGCGTCCTGGTCGGCGAGGTAGTCGCCGCCCTTGACGGTGTCGAAGGTGTGCCATTCCCAGTTGTCGTCTTCGACGTTGGCCAGCGCCGCGCACATGCCGCCCTGGGCCGCGCCGGTGTGGCTGCGGGTTGGGTACAGCTTGGTCAGCACCGCGGTACGAACGCGCGGACCCGCCTCCACCGCGGCCCGCATTCCGGCACCGCCCGCGCCGACGATCACCACGTCGTATCGGTGTTGCTGGATCAACCGGGCCGCCTCCCTCAGTCAGGAAATGTTGGGGTCAAATGTCAGCAGCACGTAGGTGCCCAGCACCAACGTGAACCCCATCGACAACAGCAGCAGGCTGTTGAGCCAGAAGCGGGTGGTGTCCTTGCGGCTGTAGTCGTCGATGATGGTGCGCAGCCCGTTGCCGCCGTGCAACTGCGCCAGCCACAGCAGCGCCAGATCCCAGAACTGCCAGAACGGCGACGCCCAGCGCTGCGCCACGTAGTTGAAGTCGATGCGGTACACGCCGTTGTCCCACATCAGCATGATGAACAGGTGCCCGATCGCCAGGACCACCAGCGCGACCCCGGAGAACCGCATGAACAGCCAGGCGAATTTCTCGAAGTTGGGGATGCCGGCGCGCCGGCGCGGCGAGCGGGGATTGTCCAGGCTGGCGGGGCGGTCGTGGCTGCGCTGACGGACCGGTGCCGTCTGGCCGCGCCCGAGTTGCAGGTCGGGGCTGCTCATCGCAAGTGCTCCCAGATGTGGATGCCGGTCACCACGCCGGCCGGAACCATGAGCAGCAGGAAAACGATGCCGACGATCAAGAACATCAACCGCTGGTAGCGCGGGCCCTGCGACCAGAAGTCGATCAGGATGATCCGGATCCCGTTCAGCGCGTGGAAGAGCACCGCGGCGATCAGGCCGTACTCCATCAGGCCGACGAGCGGGGTCTTATAGTCGCCCACCACCGCGTCGTAGGTCTGCGGGCTTACCCGCAGCATCGCGGCGTCCAGGACGTGGACGAATAGGAAGAAGAAGATCGTGGCGCCGCTGATGCGGTGCAGCACCCACGACCACATACCGGGGTCGCCGCGATACAGCGTGCGAGGTGGTCGTCGCTTCCGCGATGATGGCGGTGCTGCCGGTACTGAGGTAGGAGAAGCCGGATTCACGGTTGTCGCCTTCGGAGTCACCAAGTCCTCACCGCCTTCTCGGACATTTCAAGACGCTAAAGCCGGGCAATCGAGCTTAACTTGACAAGATTGCGCGCGGTACCAACCGACGGAGTTCCTCGGCTGGTGTGTTGTCAGCGAGTTAAGGTTGCGGGATGCCTGCTGAAACGTGTCTGGGCTAGCCGACATGTCGCCAGATATCGATTGGGATCTGTTGCGGGACAAGGCGATTGAGGCCTGCGCCGGGGCTTACGCGCCCTATTCACAGTTCCGGGTGGGGGCGGCCGCGCTCGTCGACGATGGCCGGGTGGTCACCGGATGCAATGTGGAGAACGTCTCATATGGCCTTGGTCTCTGTGCCGAGTGCGGCGTGGTGTGCGCGCTTTATGCGACCGGCGGCGGCCGGTTGGTGGCGCTGGCATGCGTCGGCCTGGACGGCTCCCCGCTGATGCCCTGTGGGCGGTGCCGTCAGGTGCTGCTGGAGCACGGCGGACCCGAGCTGCTGATCGCCCATCCGGCCGGGGCGCGCCGGCTCGAAGACCTGCTGCCCGACGCATTCGGTCCCGACGATCTTTTTCCCGAGGCGCGGGAACCTTCTTGACCGACTTCGGGTTCGACGCGCCGACCGTGATCAGGACCAAGCGCGACGGCGGCCGGCTGTCCGATGCCGCCATCGACTGGGTCATCGACGCCTACACCGACGGCCGGGTCGCCGACGAACAGATGGCGGCGCTGTTGATGGCCATCTTTTGGCGCGGCATGGACCGCGGCGAGATCGCCAGGTGGACCACCGCGATGCTGATGTCGGGCGAGCAGATGGATTTCAGTGATATTAGTGATCTGCGGTCGCCTACCGTGGACAAGCATTCCACCGGTGGGGTCGGCGACAAGACCACCTTGGCGTTGATACCCATCGTCGCTGCCTGCGGCGCGGCGGTGCCCAAGGCGTCCGGCCGCGGGCTGGGCCATACCGGCGGCACGCTGGACAAGCTGGAATCCATTTCGGGCTTCACCGTCGAGCTGTCCAAGCAGCGAGTGCGCGAGCAACTGTGCGACGTGGGTGCGGCGATCTTCGCCGCCGGAGACCTGGCGCCCGCCGACAAGAAGCTGTACGCGCTGCGCGACATCACCGCGACGGTCGAGTCGCTGCCGCTGATCGCCAGCTCGGTGATGAGCAAGAAGTTGGCGGAGGGCATCGGCGCGTTGGTGCTCGACGTCAAGGTCGGCGCCGGGGCCCTGCTGGGGTCCGAGGCGGCCAGTCGTGAACTTGCGCACACCATGGTGGAGCTGGGCGCCGCGCACGGGGTGCCCACCCACGCGTTCCTGACCGACATGAACAGCCCGCTGGGCGCGACCGTCGGGAATGCGCTCGAAGTCGCCGAGGCGATCGAAGTGCTGGCCGGTGGCGGGCCGCCGGACGTGGTGGAACTGACATTGCGGCTGGCCGAAGGGATGCTCGAACTGGCCGGCGTCGACGGCCGCGATCCCGCTCAGACGCTGCGTGACGGCACCGCGATGGACCGATTCCGCCGACTGGTCAGCGCGCAGGGTGGCGACCTGTCGGTGCCGTTGCCACTCGGTGCGTATGCGGAGAACGTGATCGCCTACCGTAACGGGACGATGGCCGATATCGACGCGATGGCCGTGGGCCTGGCAGCGTGGCGGCTCGGCGCGGGCCGATCCCGCCCGGGCGGACAGGTGCAGTCCGGCGCGGGCGTCAGGATCCACCGGCGTGCCGGGGACCCGGTCGTTGCCGGTGAGCCGGTGTTCACCCTGTACACCGACACCCCGGAGCGCTTCGGCGCCGCGATGGCCGAACTGGACGGCGCGTGGAGCGTCGGCGATACCCCGTCGCAGGCGAGGCCGCTCATCATCGATCGGATCACCCAGTGACATCCGGGCCGCTGGACCTAGAGCAGATCAGGCAGGCGCCCAAGGCCTTGCTGCACGATCACCTCGACGGCGGGCTGCGGCCGGCGACCGTGCTGGACATCGCCGGCCAGCTCGGTTACGACGGGCTGCCCGCGACGGAGGCCGACGAGCTGGCGACGTGGTTTCGCACCCAGTCGCACAGCGGCTCGCTGGAGCGCTACCTGGAGCCGTTCTCGCACACCGTGGCGGTGATGCAGACGCCCGAGTCGCTGTACCGTGTCGCCTACGAATGCGTGGAAGACCTGGCCGCCGACTCGGTGGTGTATGCCGAGGTGCGGTTCGCCCCCGAGCTGCACATCAATCGCGGGATGTCCTTCGATGAGATCGTCGATGCCGTGCTGTTGGGTTTCGCCGCCGGCGAGCAGTCCTGCGCCGCCGCCGGCCGTCCCATCACGGTGCGCCTGCTGGTGACCGCGATGCGCCACGCCGCAGTGTCGCGGGAGATCGCCGAGCTGGCAATCCGGTTCCGGGACAAGGGCGTGGTCGGATTCGACATCGCCGGTGCCGAGGCCGGCAACCCGCCCACCCGGCACCTGGACGCCTTCGAGTACATGCGAGACCACGACGCGCGCTTCACAATTCATGCCGGCGAGGCGTTCGGGCTGCCCTCTATCCACGAGGCGATCGCGTTCTGCGGTGCTGACCGGCTCGGCCATGGGGTGCGGATCGTCGACGACATCGACGTCGTCCAGGGTGGCGGTATCCGGTTGGGCAGGCAGGCATCGATCTTGCGGGACAAGCGAATTCCGCTGGAGCTGTGTCCCAGCTCGAACGTCCAGACCGGCGCGGTCAAAAGCATCGCCGAGCATCCGTTCGACCTGCTGGCCCGGGCGCGCTTCCGGGTGACAGTCAACACCGACAACCGGTTGATGAGCGACACCACGATGAGCCTGGAGATGCATCGCCTGGTGGAGGCGTTCGGCTACGGCTGGAGTGACCTCGAGAGGTTCACCATCAATGCGATGAAGTCGGCATTCATTCCGTTCGACGAGCGGCTGGCGATCATCGACGACGTGATCAAGCCGCGGTACGCGGTTCTCATCGGCTAGGGCGTAGAACGGCGGTGTCTCCTCGCCGGCCGGTGCATTGCAACACTTTTCGCGCGTGGTGCGTGCCATCCTGTTGTGCTGGCGTTCGGCGGCGGATGCGATGGGTGCGATTGTCGGCTCAGGTGTGGACAACGCACCGGTCGGCGCGCACAGCCTGAGGAACAGCAGGGCACCTAGCGCGATGCATCCGCGCGGACCGGCAGGCTCGTTTCAGCGGTGCCAAGGGCACAGGTCGGTGATGGCGATCCTGACGACCTGCGTCGCCCCGTTTGGACCGAGCCCCGGATTGTCCGCCAAGAACTGGTTGGCCATCTCCTGTGGACTGAGGCCTCCGTCCATCAGGCCACACATATCCAAGCCCTGATCCGCCGCCACCGTGTTACCCCTGGCGTCCGTGAGTCCGGTCGCAGCGATATCCGTCACGAACGCACGCAATCCGCAGCCCGGAGTCGGCTGCGGTCCAGACCCGTGGAAGCATCCCGGTGGCGGATCGGCGTTCGCGTCAGGGACGGCAGCCAAAGCTGCGACCGCCAGGACGGCGGCACCAACTCTCGCGACCTTTCGCGGCGCGCCGACAGCATTGAAACAACGCCTCCTGGCCGCCCAGATGATGCCAACACCCTTTGCCATATCCATGGCCCCCTAGCGAGGAACGATGTGGTGAACTTCTCGGCCGGCTGTCCTCCGGCCCGCCGAAAACAGTAGACGTAGCCCGGTGAAATCGCCTGGCAATTTCCAAAAATTCACGTGCTCAGGCCTGGGAAGCCACCGACGGCTGTCAGCAGTGCAACGGCGCGTTGGTGCGCGGGATCTGGGTCTCATGCTGGTGAGGTCGGCCAGATTACGCCGGATCTGTGCGCGGGAAGGCGTAGCGGATGCCTGACCGAATAACGAGGATCTTGGCCCCCGGATTTACCGACGAAACGTCGCGCGCAGCGATTCGAAACCCTGCAGCGTGTTGTTCAACAGCGGGACCGGGCTGGCGACGCCGATGCGGGCGACTTCGGGGATCATCGCGTGCAGCAACGCGTGCATCTCCATCTTGGACAGGTGCATGCCGACACAGGCGTGCGCGCCGAACCCCCATCCGAGGTGGGTTCCCTTGCGGTGCAGCGAGAAGACCTCGGGTTGGTCGAACTGGGTTTCGTCCATGTTGGCCGACGCGTAGAGCAACACCACACGCTGGCCCTCGCGCAGGACGACGCCGTCGATCTCGGTGTCCTGCTTGACCATTCGCGTGAAACCGCGCACCGGCGAGCCGAGGCGGACCGCTTCGACCGCAGCCGCCGGCACAAGATCGGGATTATTACGAAGTTCTTTCCATACGTCGGGGTTGGTACCAAGGCTCCACAGCAGCTGCGCGGATGCCAGGACCGTGGTGTCGAGGCTCGGGCCGATGAAGTCGACCACCATCGCCCTGGCTTCCGCCGGACTCAATGCACCATCCCGCCCCGCCGCGAGGAGCGATTCGGCCCACCCGCCGGGCTTCACGTTGCCCGGGCGGATGGACCGCGTGTAGTACCAAAAACTCAACCCGGCCGGCGTTGCCATCAAGGTTCGCAGGTTGGCCGGGCCCAACACGTCAAACCCGGCACGGCCATATTTGAGCATTCGGTCGTGGTCGATATCCACACCGACCAGATCGGCGACGACCCGGATCGGAAGGTGCGCGGCGAATTCGGAAACCCCGTCGAACTCGCCGCGGCGGCACAACTTGTCGATGAGCGTGGACGCCTCGGCATGCAGCACCGGATCAACGGCACAGAGCGCCTTGGACGACAGGGATTGCCACAGTTGGCGGCGCCGTTTGACATGGGCTTCGCCGTCGCTGGCAAGGGTGGTACCAGCCGTCAGCGCATTGGTAAACGGATTGGCGGCGACACCGTTGCCGCTGACATAGGTCTGGTCATCGCCAAGTGCCTGGCGGACATCGCGGTAGCGGCCCATGACCCAGAGTCGGTGCTTCGGCAGCCAGACGGCGGCTCCCGCCTCGCGGATACGACGGTAGGTCTCCGCGGGCTTGGCCAGCGCTTCTCTGCTGTAGAGATCGAGCGACAGCGTAGGCACCCCAGTCCTGGCACTGTCGCGCAACATTCGACTAGTGAACAACACTTTCGGACCGGTCTGTAGCCGTTTGACACCGCGTTCGCGCGGTGTGAGTGCCTCGCGGGAGGGTGTTATGCCATGTTCGGGATGAAAAGAAAACTCGAAACGGCGTTCGCTGAATTAGCGGCCTTAATGATAATGCCGCCAGCGACAGACCTGGCCGCAGACCTGATGACTGCATTCGGGCCCGACGGACCAAAGCCTGGAAAGGAACTCAGCAGGAGCGACCTCAACGGCTGGATCCTTCCTCAGACGCTGCAGATGCTCCCTCAGTACGAGCACAGGCTTTCCCCGCAACCGCAGCAGGCCCCGCAGGTTGTAGCGCGGATGGGCGACAGGGGTCCGCGGTTGGGGATGGAGCTGGCCGGATATTAGAGGCCGTGCAGCTGTTAGAGCATGCCGAACTGATCTATGAAAGCAAGCGGACGCAAGAGAACGACAATTTCAGCGCTACCCAGTTCGGCTTGGCGACCCTGGCCAAGGGAAGGGCCGCCGTTAGGCAGCGCATCAAGGACCGGACCGGCCTGTAGTTTCTTGACGGACTGGGCGCCCTTAGAAGGGGGAGAAGGGTGGGACTCGTCGTCGTCCGATGCACTGAGAAGCGCCAAATAGGCTTCCGCCCAATGCTTTCGGCGAGATTCGCGGGTGATGGGTTTATCCGGCGGCCAATCAGGGTATAGCCGGTCATGTCTCCCAAGAAATTACCCACGCGCCAGTACGCCGGCGGCCGGCACACCTTTGGACCGGTTACGACCATGGCGGCGCTCGGCCTAGGCGCGTGGGGTGGCTCGGGCATCGCCCACGCCGACAACAACCACGAGCAGCAAGCGTGCGCGCTGATGGACGATCACGCCACCGCGATCCACCTGGGCTACACGGCGACGCCTGTGCAGTACGCGTTCGCGGTGCTTTCCACCGAGATGCCGCCCGAGGACGCGGCGCACGTCCTGGCGGCTGCGACTCGTGACGACTGTCCCAACCACGCGGCCGACCTGCCGCCGAACTGGTTCTAGGCAGCACGTGCTCAGGACGCGAACTTGACGGCGGGCCGCAAGGCCATCAGGTTGGTGAGGTGAAGTTGCCCCTGCTGGGACCCGTGTCGCTCACGGGCTTCCAGAACGCCTGGTTCTTCTTGTTCCTGCTGATCGTGCTCCTGGTCACCGGAATCTACGTCGCGCTGCAGTACGCCCGCCGTCGGCGGGTGCTGCGGTTCGCCAACATGGAGGTGCTGCAGCGGGTCGCGCCGGCCCGCTCCGGCCGGTGGCGGCACGTGCCGACGATTCTGCTGGTCACGTCGCTGGTGCTGCTGACGACGGCAATGGCCGGGCCGACGTCGGACATCCGGATTCCGCTCAACCGCGCCGTCGTGATGCTGGTCATCGACGTCTCGGAGTCGATGGCCTCCAATGACGTGCCGCCCAGCCGGCTGGCCGCGGCGCAGGAGGCCGGTAAGCAGTTCACCGACGAGCTGACGCCGGCGATCAACCTCGGACTGGTGGAGTTTGCCGCCAACGCCACGCTGCTGGTGCCTCCGACGACCAACCGGGGCGCCGTGAAGTCAGCGATCGACGCCCTGCAGCCCCTGCCGAAAACCGCGACGGGGGAAGGCATTTTCACCGCGCTGCAGGCCATCGCCACGGTCGGCGCGGTGATGGGGGGCGGCGACGGTCCGCCGCCCGCGCGCATCGTGCTGGAATCCGACGGCGCCGAGAACGTGCCGCTGGACCCCAACGCGCCGCAGGGAGCCTTCACCGCGGCCCGGGCCGCCAAATCCGAGGGAGTGCAGATATCGACGATCTCCTTCGGGACGCCCTACGGCACCGTTGTTTACAACGGTGCCACCATTCCGGTTCCGGTCGACGATCAAACCCTGCAGAAAATCTGCGAGATCACCGACGGTCAGGCATTCCACGCCGACAGCCTGGATTCGCTCAAGGACGTCTATTCGACCCTGCAGAAGCAGATCGGCTATGAAACCGTGCGTGGCGACGCCAGCGCCGCCTGGATGCTGCTCGGTGCGGTTGTCCTGGCCGGTGCCGTACTGGCCGGTCTGCTCGTCAACCGCAGGCTGCCCGCCTGAGGCCGAGAACGATCAGGACCGGTCACGTCGGAAGCCGCCGATTGATCAACAGCGCCAATGCCGTGGCGATTATCGCGACGATGACACCGAGGCGCAGCCACCCGGCACTTCCGGGCCCGGGCACAACGCGATACCCGATCTCGTTCTCGATGGCGTTATAGCTCTTGTTGAGTTCGCTGACGTTGCTGGCGCTATAGGACTGCCCGCCGGACAGCTTGGCGATGGTCTTCATCTGGTCCGCGGAAACGGGGACGGCTACGCGTTGTCCGTCCATGACGATGTCGCCGTTCTGTGTGCCGAAGGCGATCGTCGAGATGGGCACTCCGTGATCCTTGGCCAGGCGCGCCGCGGTGAAGGCACCGTCATGCGGGTCGTTGGGATCGGTTGGCCGGTTTTCCCCGCCGTCGGACAGCAGCACGATGCGGGCCGGCGGCGGGGTGTCCCCACCGGCCACGGCCGTGGCTTCGATCGCATGCAGGGCGGTGAAGATGGCCTCACCGGTCGCGGTGCCGTCACCGAACTGGAGATTCTTCAACGCCTCGAGGGTCGCCTGGTGCTGCGGGGTCGGGGGAACCAGCAGATAAGGCGTCCCCGCGAAACCGACCAGGCCGAGATTGATGCCCGGCGTCAGCTGCTTGGCGAACTGGCCGGCCGCCTCCTCGGCGGCCTTGAGCCGGGTGGGCTCGACATCGGTGGACCGCATGGAATTCGACATGTCGATCGCCAGCATGATGACGGCGCGGTTGCGCGGTATGCGCATGTCATGGGTGGGCGTGGCCAGCGCCACGGTCAGCAGGACCAGGGCGAGCAGCGACACGGCGATCGGAAGATGCCGCCACAGCGACTGCGGCACCTGGGCCTCGGTGAACCGGCGCAGGCGTCGTCGGCGCCGAGCCTGGACGACGACATAGACAGCGAGCAGCGCCAGCGGTACCAAACCGAACAGCAACATGCCCGGGCGTTGGAACCCATACAGCGGTAAGGGGCCGATTCCGGGAAGCGACACTCGGCTCACCTTCCCGTTTGGCAGCCCCTTGCGAAGGCCGGAGGACGCTGCCGCCAGTAAAGATGAGTCTCGGTGGTCCGTCAAACGCGCCGGCGACAGGGCCGGTCGGGGCCGGTAGGGGCCGGTCGGGCGCTATTCGCGCCGCAGGCGCGATTCCACGAACCGTTCCAGCTGCTCCCACTCCCGCACCGCCGCGGAATACGGCGCCGAGGGCTTGCTGACGGAGTCGGGCTCCAGCACGGAGGCCACCAGCTTGCCCAGCGGCCGGCCCGTTTCGAGCGCCTTGTCGACGGTGCTCTCCTCGGAGTAGTCGCCGATATCGCGGAGCAGCTCGACGGCCAGCTCGAGCTGGTCTTTATCCACGGCGTCGGGCCCATCGGCGAAATCGTCGCCCAACCCGCTCAGCACGTAGATGTTGTCGTCGGTGATGTCGACGGCCAGTGAGCCGTCGGTGGCGGCGGTACGGATGTCGTCGTAGGTGCTCAGATCGGACAAGTCGTGGTCGTGTTCGTCGGCGAGGTAGCGCGCCAGCGCCCGTTCGGAGCTGAACACGCTGATCCGGCCATTGCGGCCCAGGAAGATCGGACTGTCGTCCAGGTAGCAGCGAAGCGTGTAGAAGGTGCCGGAATCCGTCATGATCCGGATCGGGTCGATACCCACCTGAAGCCAGAAGTCATCTTCGCTGCCCAGCACGACGGTGTCGCCCTCGGCGCGGGCATCGCCTTCGTCGTCGGCGTCTTCGGTCTCGTCTTCCTCGCCTTCGTCGTCTTCGCCCTCTTCTTCGCCTTCTTCGTCGGAATCTTCGTCAGCCGCCTCATCTTCGGGCTCGTCAGCGGCTTCTTCGTCTTCACCGCCGTCTTCCTCGGTCTCTTCAGGGGGCTCTTCGGGCTCCTCGGCCAGCTCGTCGGCGGCCTTGGCCGAAGCATCGGCGTCGACTTCGGGTGTGCTGATGATCTCCTCGATCGCGCTGAGCACGTCGTCCCAGCTTCGCCCGATGATCGTGGCGATCGAATTCCAGCGTTTGTGGCCGGCCTTGCCGGCGAAATGGTCGATGCCGGCGGACACCGTGCCCAGGTCCGGATTGCCGTTGAAGAACTTCGACACCGCCGCCAGTTCGCACACCGATCCGATGGACGACACGATCGCCAGCGCGGCCGCCAGCGTGTTCACCGATTCCGCGGTCGGCTTTTCGGCCACCAGTTCCTCGACGGCGATGAGGTCGAACTGCTTGTCTTCCGCGGGTTCGAACGTGTGCGCGTGGGCCGAGGTCAGGTCGTCCCACGCCGGGTGGTCGACGAGATCGTTGTCGGAATCGGTGCGGACGAATGCGACCAGGTCAGCGACGGTCTCAAAGCCGAACAGGTCCTCGTCCCTACCCAGAAACGCCTCCCACTCGTCGCCGGCATCACGCCAGCGAGGCGCCCACACGGTATAGCGGTCACCAGCGGACAGGCTCAGGCGGATGGGTACGAGGTCGGCCATGCGGCACAGAATAGCGACGGCGGGCGAAGGTGCCCGGCCCGGTAGCGGTTACCCGCTCCAAATGCTGGCGATTGGGGGAGCGATTGCCGCGTTGCCCGTCTTGGGTAGCCCGTACATCTGCTCCAGCGTGGACAGCACGTTGTAATGGCTGATCTGCTCGCTGTAGGTGCCGGGTTGCACGCGGGCGCCGTAGATCACCGTGGGGATCTGGTTGCGGGGGCCTCCGTCGTCCTCGTCCCAGGTCACGATCAGCAGGCTGTTGTTGGCCTGGGCCCAGTTGGCATAGCCAGCGAGCTGGCGGTTCAGCCAAGCGTCGCCCGCGGCGATCGAGCCGTCGTGCATGTTGTCGTCGTTGTTGGGGATGACGAACGACACCGTCGGCAGGTTCGCGTAATTCGCCGGGTTTCCGGCGGACGGGAAGGCGGAGAACGGCACCGAGTTCGCCGGCGGCACATTGCTGAAGTTCGCCCACGGCACGTGTTTGCGTGCGTACTTGCCCGCGCTGCAGACGGGCGATCCGACGGCGGGCAGGTCTTCGGCATAGCCGCCGAATGTGTAACCGGCAGCAAGCAATTCAGAAGCCAGGTTGGGCGCGGCGCCGGCGTTGACCGGGCAGACGTCCTTCGTCACGCCGAATGTGTCGCCCGCGAACAACGCCAGGTAGTTCGGCTCACTGGGATGCGTCTCGGCGAACGACTGCGCCATCAGCGCGCCGCCGGCGGCCAGCGCGTTGATGAAGGGCGCCGACTTGTTGCCGATGATGTTGGCCTGCGAGCGGTTCTCCTCGATCACGATCACCACGTGCGACGGCGTCGGCAGCACCCCCGCCGCCAGCACCACCCGAGGGGTGACCGGGTATACCAGCGCCACTCCATAGATCGGCGCGAGCAGCACCGCTCCCAACAGTCGCAGGCCTCGCACCGGGGGAGTATACGAACGGATTTCGGCAACCGGCGGGACGGACGCAAGCGTGTCAGCGCGACTACTTCTGATTGTTATATAGGGTCAGAACCCGTGGATGTGAGCGGCGATGTGACTGTCATAGACCACCCGCTGGCCGCCGTGCGGCTGACCGTACTGCGCGACGAACGCACCGACAACGCGACCTTTCGGGCGGCGCTGCGGGAACTGACGTCGATGCTGGTTTACGAGGCCACCCGGGACGCGCCGAGTGAGGTGGTCCCGATCCGCACTCCGCTGGCGCAGACGACGGGGTCGCGGCTGGCCAAGCCGCCACTGCTGGTTCCCGTGCTGCGCGCCGGACTGGGCATGGTCTACGAGGCGCATGCCGCGATACCGGAGTCGCGCGTCGGATTCGTCGGCGTGGCCCGCGATGAGGAGACCGCGCAGCCGATGCCGTATCTGGAATCGCTACCCGATGACCTGAGCGATCTGCCGGTGATGGTCCTGGACCCGATGGTGGCCACCGGCGGCTCGATCACGCACACCATCGGGCTGTTGCTGCGTCGCGGCGCGACCGACATCACCGTGCTCTGTGTAGTGGCTGCGCCGGAAGGCCTTGCGGCACTTGAGAAAGCGGCGCCGCAGGTGCGCCTCTTCACCGCGGCCGTCGACGACGGGCTCAACGAGATCTCCTACATAGTCCCGGGTCTCGGCGACGCCGGCGACCGCCAGTTCGGCCCTCGTTAGTTCACCCCGAATTACCACTGCCGCACCTCGGACACCAGCTCGTCGCGCAGCGCTTCGGCCCGTTCCCGGGCGGCTCTGAGATCGCCGGTCACCGCGTGCCGAACCTCCGTGTAGCACTTCAGCTTTGGCTCGGTCCCCGATGGCCGCACCACCACCCTGACCGACATGTCGGCGTCGCCGCCGGTGAAGATCAGCGCGTCGGTGATGTCAGTGATAGAGGCGGTGAATCCGGCCAGCCGATCCGGCGGGGCGGCGCGCAGCCGCCACATCAAGTCGGCGGCCGCGTCGGAGTCGGCGACCCGGCGCGACACCGCGGCGACTTCGTGCACGCCGTGGCGGCGGGCGAGCTCGTCCAGCGCGTCGGGCACCGAACGGCGCTGCTTTTTCAGCGCCGCCACCAGATCGCACACCAGTACCGCCGCGCTGATGCCGTCCTTATCGCGCACGGCGGCGGGGTCCACGCAGTGCCCGATCGCCTCCTCGTAGGCGTACACCAGCGTGCCGGCGGGCATGTTCTTGTCGGCACGCGCCAGCCATTTGAAGCCGGTGAGGGTCTCGACGTGTTTCGCGCCGTGGCGCGCGGCGATCGCCGCCAGCATCCGCGACGACACCACCGTGCTGGCAACGACAGGGTTTTCGGGAAGACGATGCGACAAGATGTAATCGCCCAGCAGCCAACCGGTTTCGTCACCCGACAGCATGCGCCATCCCGACGCCCCCGATATCCCCGAGGGTATCCCGACCGCGCATCGGTCGGCGTCGGGATCCAGCGCGATCGCGACGTCGGCCCTGACGTCTACGGCCAGCGTGAGCAGTGCGTCGGTGGCTCCGGGCTCCTCGGGGTTCGGGAACGCGACAGTGGGGAAGTCGGGATCGGGCGCGAACTGCGCCCCGACGGCATGCACATGATCGAAGCCGGCGCGGCGCAGCGTCTCGACGGCCACCGCGCCGCCAACGCCGTGCAGCGGTGTCAGGGCTATGCGCACCGAGCGCACCGAACCCGCGGAGCGCCGCACCCCGGCCGCACGCTCGATGTAGCGCTCGATCAGGCCGCGGTCAGTGGGTTCGACGGGTTTGCGGGCGATCCGGTCGGCGAAAGGCGCGGCGGCCATTGCGGTTTCGATCGCAAGGTCGGTGGGGGAGACGATCTGGACGCCGCCGTCGAAATACACCTTGTACCCGTTGTCGGCCGGCGGATTGTGCGAGGCCGTGATCTGTATCCCGGCGGCCGCGCCGGTATGGCGCACCGCGAAGGCCACCACCGGCGTGGGCACCGGGCCGGGCAGCAACAGGACCGAAAAACCCTCGGCGGCAAGCACTTCAGCCGTCGCAGTGGCAAAGACCGCCGAGCCGTGCCGAGCGTCGCGCCCGACGATCACCACCGAACCGGCGAGATCGAGATTCCTTAGCACCTGTGCCACCCCCCAGGTCGCACGCAACACCACCGCGAGGTTCATCGCGTCCGGTCCGCCGCGCACCGGTCCGCGCAATCCCGCGGTGCCGAACGCGAGTGGTCGGGCGAATCGCGCGGCGAGTTCCTCAGGACCACACGCGGCGAGTTCGGCGGACGTCCGCGGGTCGGGATCGTGCGCGATCCACTCCTCGGGCGTCACCTGATTCTCCAGGTCAAAGCCGGGGCATGCGCTCGATGATCGCGGCCAGCAGAGAGCCGATCCGCGTCGCCGACGCGGCCCCGACCGCCAGCACATCGGCGTGGCTCAGCGGCTCACCGGTGATGCCCGCGGCCAGGTTTGTCACCAGGGAGACAGCCAGCACCTCGGCGCCGGCCGCCCGGGCCGCGATGGTCTCGTGCACCGTCGACATGCCCACCAGGTCGGCGCCGAGCATCCGCAGCATCCGGATTTCCGCCGGCGTCTCGTAATGCGGGCCAGGCAGCCCCGCGTAGACGCCTTCGGCCAGCTCCGGGTCGAGGTCGCGGGCGAGCTTTCGAAGCCGCGGCGCGTACGCGTCGGTCATGTCGACGAACTGCGCGCCGATCAGCGGCGAACGCGCCGTCAGGTTCAGGTGGTCGCTGATCAGTACCGGCTGACCGACGGCCATGTCCGGGCGCAGCCCGCCGGCCGCATTGGTGAGCACGATGACGCGCGTCCCCGCCGCGCAAGCCGCCCGTATCGGGTGCACGAGATGCGTGAGGTCATGCCCCTCGTAGGCGTGCACGCGACCGACCAGGACCAGGACGCGATGCTGGCCGATGCGCATCGACAGCAGCTCACCGGTGTGCCCGACGGCGGTTGGCGGCCGGAAGCCGGGCAGGTCGGCCTGCGGCAGCACGGTGGTCGGCGTGCCGAACGCCGCGATTGCCGGGGACCATCCCGACCCGAGGACGATGGCCACGTCGTGCTCACCGACGCCGGTGCGCTCAGCGATGGCGTGCGCTGCCCGGCGCGCGAGTTCGCCGGGGTCGGGCAGGGTTTCGGCCACAGTGGGCGAGCTTAGCCCGGCATGTGTCAAGATCTGTCGCATGGGTTTTGCTAGGTGGCCGGTTGTTGTCCTGGCTGTCGCTGTTGGCGTGTCGGTGGCCACGATCATGTGCGGTCCGGCGCCAAGGGCACGAGCCGACGGATGTCCCGATGTCCAACTCGTCTTCGCGCGCGGGACTGCCGAGCCGCCCGGCTTGGGGGCGGTGGGGGATGCGCTGTTCGCCGCGCTGCAGCCCGCCCTCGGCTCGCGCACGGTCGAGGCTTATCCGGTGAACTATCCGGCCAGCTATAACTTTCTGACCACCGGCGACGGAGCCAACGACGCGCGCGACCACATCGCGCAGATGGCCGGGCAGTGCCCGTCGACGCGGCTGGTTCTCGGTGGCTTCTCGCAGGGCGCCGCCGCGGTCTCGATGCTCGCGGGGGTGCCGCCGCTGGGCAACACCATAGGCAACTTCGGATCGGCTCCCGCGCTGGATCCCGGTCTGGCCGGCAAGGTCGCCGCGGTTGCGGTGTTCGGGAATCCCGGCAACCGCTTCAACACGCCCCTGTCGTCGACGGGTCTGTTCGCCGGCCGTGCCATCGACCTGTGCAGCTCCGGTGATCCAATCTGCGTCGTCGGCGGTCGCGATCGGGACGCGCACCACGACTACGACGCACCGCCCTACCCCGGCCAGGCGGCGGGATTCGTCGCGGGACTGGTGTGAGCTCACTGAATCTCAAGCCGACGCGCCTCGGTGAGATACTGCGAACATGCCTGTAGCCAGTCCACTGGACCTCGTTGAGGATGTGGTGCGGCGTCGTGGCAGCGACCTGGTCGAGCTGTCCCACGCCATCCACGCCGAGCCGGAGCTGGCATTTGACGAACACCGCAGCTGCGCCAAGGCGCAGGCGCTGGTGGCCGAACGGGGTTTCGAGATCACCGCGCGCGCCGCTGGCTTGGACACCGCCTTCCGCGCCGACTTCGGCAGCGGACCCCTGGTCGTCGGGATATGTGCCGAATATGACGCGCTGCCCGAAATCGGACACGCGTGTGGCCACAACATCATCGCCGCCTCGGCGGTGGGCACCGCGCTGGCGCTCTCCGAGGTCGCCGATGACCTCGGGCTGAGGGTGGTATTGCTGGGAACTCCCGCCGAGGAAGCCGGCGGCGGCAAAGCGCTGATGCTGCAGGCCGGCACGTTCGATGACGTCGCCGTGGCGGTGATGGTGCATCCTGGCCCGACCGACATCGCTGCGGCCCGCTCGCTGGCCCTGTCCGAAGCGATCGTGCACTACTTCGGCAAGGAATCGCATGCCGCCGTCGCGCCGTTTTTGGGAATCAACGCCGCCGACGCCGTGACGGTCGCGCAGGTGGCCATCGGGCTGCTGCGGCAGCAACTGGCGCCGGGGCAGATGATGCACGGCATCGTCACCAACGGCGGGCAGGCGGTCAACGTCATCCCCGGGCACACCACGCTGCAATATGCGATGCGGGCGATCGAATCGGACTCGCTGCGCGAGCTGGAGGGCAGGATGTTCGCATGCTTTGCCGCGGGCGCGCTGGCCGCCGGCTGCGAATACGAAATCGACAACCCGGGGCCCGCCTACGCCGAACTCAAGCCCGACCACTGGCTCGCTGATATCTGCCGCGACGAGATGCGCCGACTCGGCCGCGAGCCGGTGACCCCCGAGGTCGAGGCCGCGCTGCCGATGGGCAGCACCGACATGGGCAACGTGACCCAGGTGCTGCCGGGGATTCATCCGGTGATCGGTGTCGACGCCGGCGGCGCCACGGTTCACCAGCGCGCCTTCGCCGCCGCTGCCGCGGGTCCCAGCGCCGACCGCGCCGTTGTCGACGGCGCG
The DNA here is from genome assembly GCF_052144515.1 of Mycobacterium sp. Lineage (GTDB taxonomy): Bacteria > Actinomycetota > Actinomycetes > Mycobacteriales > Mycobacteriaceae > Mycobacterium. Next base: position 23,955 of record NZ_JBKQQD010000110.1, read on the forward strand.
ATCATGCTGGCGCGCACGGTCGTGCACCTCGCGCAGAACCCCGCCGAGCGCGACCGGGTGCTGGCGGCACAGCAACTCAGGACTAGTGGGGCGGCCGGATGAGCCTGACCGACACCGCCGAATCCTGGCTTGCCGCACACTACGACGACCTGGTCGGCTGGCGGCGCCACATCCACCGCTACCCGGAGTTGGGTCGTCAGGAGTACGCCACCACGCAGTTCGTCGCCGAACGGCTGGCCGACGCCGGGCTCAACCCGAAGGTGCTGCCCGGCGGAACCGGCCTGGTGTGTGATTTCGGTCCCGAGCACGAGCCTAGGATCGCGCTGCGCGCCGACATGGACGCACTGCCGATGGCCGAGCGGACCGGGGCGCCGTACGAATCAACGATGCCCAACGTCGCGCACGCCTGCGGTCATGACGCGCACACCGCGATCCTGCTCGGAACGGCGCTGGCCCTGGCGTCGGTGCCCGAGCTGCCCGTCGGGGTGCGGCTGATCTTCCAGGCCGCCGAGGAGCTGATGCCCGGCGGGGCGATCGACGCGATCGCGGCCGGTGCGATCATCGGGGTAGCGCGAATCTTTGCCCTGCACTGCGATCCGCGGCTCGAGGTCGGCAAGGTCGCGGTGCGGCAGGGCCCCATCACCTCGGCGGCCGACCAGATCGAGATCACGCTGTATTCACCGGGTGGGCACACGTCGCGTCCACATCTAACCGCCGACCTGGTCTACGGGCTGGGCACGCTGATCACCGGGCTGCCCGGGGTGCTGTCACGCCGCATCGACCCGCGCAACAACACCGTGTTGGTGTGGGGCGCGGTCAATGCGGGTGTGGCGCCCAACGCCATCCCGCAAACCGGTGTGCTCGCCGGCACCGTTCGCACCGCCAGCCGGCACACCTGGGTCGACCTGGAAGGCATGATCCGCGAGGTCGTCGCCGGCCTGCTATCGCCGCTGGCGATCGAACACACCCTGCAATACCGGCGCGGCGTGCCGCCGGTGGTCAACGAGGACGTCTCGACCCGCATCCTCACCCACGCGATCGAAGCCGTCGGCCCCGATGCGCTCGCCGACACCCGACAGTCCGGCGGCGGCGAGGATTTCTCCTGGTACCTCGAGGAAATTCCGGGCGCGATGGCGCGCTTGGGCGTGTGGTCCGGCGAGGGCCCGCAGTTGGACCTGCACCAGCCGACCTTCGACCTCGACGAGCGCGCCTTGGGAATCGGCGTGCGCGTGCTGGTCAACGTCATCGAGCAGTCGGCGGATTTCTAGCCTTCTCCAACCGCTCTAACCGCGAGCGTGCGTGTTTGTGCACGGCGCGCCGCTTCCGGTTGGCAATCGGCGCACGCTCGGCAAAGGTGAATTGTGGGTACGGCGCAGTCCGCCGACGATACCCGCGTGAATGCGGAGCTCGACCGATTGCTCGATGCGCAAGGCGGCGTGGTGACCTCCGCCCAGGCGTTGACCTATCTGACCCGACGCGGCCTGGAAGCGGACTTGAAATACGGTGTGCTGCAGCAGGTTTGGTACGGCATCTACGGACGCGGTGAATTGACCGACGCGCTACGACTGCGCGGCCTGGATTTGGCGACAGGGACGACGATCGCGGTGTGCCTGAGCACCGCCGCAGCCAGCTACGGCTTCGACACCGAACTGGATAGACACCTGCACGTGCTGAATCCCGGCGGGCACCAGTTGCGACCGACCCGCGGTCTGGTCGTACATCGCCGCGCCGGCGCGCCGCTGACCGTCGTCGACGGACGGCCGACCACCACGCCCGCGTGGACGGCGATCGAGGTGGCGCGTGGGCTTCGCCGGGGCCGCGCCCTGGCGACCCTGGACGCCGCCTTGCGCAGCGGCGCGTGCGACAGCGGCGAACTGCGGCGCGCGCTCAAGCGGCATTCCGGGCGGCGTGGCGTCGTCGCGGCACGGGAATTGCTCGAGTTGGCTTCTCCGCTGGCCGAGTCGCCGATGGAGAGTGAGGCCCGCCTGGTCATGATCGATGGTGGGTTGCCGCCGCCGGTTTTGCAGTACGAGATTGTCGACCTCAACGGCCAGACCTGGCGGTTCGATTTCGCCTGGCCCGAGTACCGCGTCGCGGCAGAATACGACGGCGCCGACTGGCACAGCGGGCCCGCGGCGTTTCTTCGTGACCGTCGACGCGGCGCGGCGGTGCAGGATCTGGGCTGGGTGGTCGTACCAATCGTCGCCGAGGACGTCAGATACCGGCCCGTCGAACTCGTTGCTCGGATCGAGCGCCGCCTGCAGCGGGCCGCGTGAGTGTGCGCAGAATGCCAGCTGTAGCGGCGTGTCGGTGTGCAAACACGCGCGCTCGCGAAACAAAGGGGGCTAGGTGCTAGGCCCCGGGCCGATGTTGCGGGCGGGGCGAGTCCGGATGTCGTGGACGTAATCGCTTGGTGCGCCAGCGATCTCGGCCGCGTCGGCCATGACCCCGAGATAACGCGCCGACGGCAGCCCGCCCTCCCAGGCGTCCAGCACGTACAGCCACGCCAGGACGGGATCGGTGGTGGTGTCCGACGACAACCGCTCCACCCGGCAGCGGATCTTCTTGTGGACGCCGAACTCGGAGCCCTCCCAGCGGTCGAGGTTCATCTCGTCGGCCGGCGTCATGTCATACAGCACGACGAACACCCGCGAACCCGGATCCTCGACGACGGAGGCCAGGGCCCCTTCCCACCCGAAGTCCTCGCCGCCGAACGTCAGCCGCCACCCCGGTAACCAGCCGGTTCCCGCCATCGGTGAGTGGGGTGCGCGCTGCAGCATCTGCTCGGGATGCATATTCGATCCGTAGGCGGCGTAGAGCGGCACGGGGAAAGCTTAAACGGCGCCTGGGCATGCGGCGCACCTGCATGTTGGGCGTTCCGCGGCTAGGTTATGGGCTGTGGTGACCCGCATCGTGATCATCGGTGGAGGACCGGCCGGTTACGAAGCCGCGCTGGTGGCCGCCACCTCACACCCCGACACCACCGACGTCACCGTGATCGAGTCCGAAGGCATCGGCGGGGCGGCCGTGCTGGACGACTGCGTGCCGTCCAAAACGTTCATCGCCTCCACCTGGCTGCGCACCGAGTTGCGCCGGGCGCCGCGCCTGGGCTTCGACATCGACATCGACGACGCCAAGATCTCGTTGCCCCAAATCCATGCCAGGGTCAAGCGGCTTGCCGCCGAGCAGTCCGCCGACATCGCCGCCCAACTGCGCGGTGTGGGTGTGAAACTGGTCGCGGCACGCGGTGAGTTGGTCGACCCCACCCCCGGGCTGGCGCGGCACCGCGTCAAGGCGACCGCCGCCGACGGCACCACCGACGAGTACGACGCCGACGTGGTGCTGATCGCCACCGGCGCCAGCCCTCGCGTCCTGCCGTCGGCTCTGCCCGACGGCGAACGCATCCTGACGTGGCGCCAGCTCTACGACCTGGAGGCGCTGCCGGAGCACCTGATCGTGGTGGGCTCCGGAGTGACCGGCGCCGAGTTCGTGCACGCCTACACCGAACTCGGCGTGCAGGTGTCGGTGGCGGCCAGCCGAGACCGTGTGCTGCCGTATGAGGACCTCGACGCGGCACTGGTGCTGGAAGAGTCGTTCGCCGAACGGGGCGTGCAGCTGCTCAAGAACGCCCGCGCCGAATCGGTCACCCGAACCGACACCGGCGTGCTGGTGACCATGACCGACGGCCGCACCGTTGCGGGCAGCCATGCCCTGATCACCATCGGGTCGGTTCCCAACACCACCGGCCTCGGCCTGGAGCGGGTCGGCATGGAGTTGGGCCATGGCGACTACCTGAAAGTGGACCGAGTGTCGCGCACATCGGTGCCCGGGATCTATGCCGCCGGCGACTGCACCGGTCTGCTGCTGTTGGCCTCGGTCGCGGCGATGCAGGGCCGGATCGCGATGTATCACGCGCTGGGCGAGGGCGTCAGCCCGATCCGGTTGCGCACGGTCGCGGCGACGGTTTTCACCAGGCCCGAGATCGCCGCCGTCGGAGTGCCGCAATCGATGATCGACGACGGTTCGGTGCTGGCCCGGACCATCATGCTGCCGTTGCGGACCAACGCCCGGGCAAAGATGTCGGGGCTGCGGCAGGGTTTCGTCAAGATCTTCTGCCGGAAGTCCACCGGCGTGGTGATCGGCGGTGTGGTGGTGGCGCCGATCGCCTCTGAGCTGATCCTGCCGATCGCCGTGGCGGTGCAGAACCGCATCACCGTCAACGCGCTGGCCGAAACGCTGGCCGTTTACCCGTCGTTGTCCGGCTCGATCACCGAGGCTGCCCGCCGGCTCATGGCGCACGACGATCTGGACTGAAAGCCACTAGCCTGGGTTGAGCAACGCTACCGACGAGTAACCGATAGGAGTCTTTCCTCGTGACCGATTCGTCGCCGGTTTCTTCGCTGGGACCCGCGCAGCGCGCGGTGGCCTGGGAGCGGCTCGGCTCTGAGCAATTCGACGTGGTGGTCATCGGCGGCGGCGTGGTGGGTTCCGGGTGCGCGCTGGACGCGGCCACGCGTGGGCTCAAGGTGGCGCTCGTCGAGGCGCGGGACTTTGCCTCGGGAACGTCGAGTCGCTCGTCGAAGATGTTCCACGGCGGGTTGCGCTACCTCGAGCAGCTGGAGTTCGGGCTGGTGCGCGAGGCGCTTCACGAGCGTGAGTTGTCGCTGACCCGGCTGGCACCACATTTGGTCAAGCCGCTGCCTTTCTTGTTCCCGCTGACCAAGCGCGGGTGGGAACGACCGTATATCGCCGCGGGCATTTTTCTCTACGATAATCTCGGCGGCGCGAAATCCGTTCCGCCACAAAAGCATTTGACCCGAGCCGGTGCGTTGCGGCTGAGCCCTGGCCTGAAGCGCAGCTCGTTGATCGGCGGCATTCGCTACTACGACACCGTCGTCGACGACGCCCGGCACACCATTACGGTCGCCCGCACCGCGGCGCATTACGGCGCGGTCGTCCGGTGCTCCAGTCAGGTGGTGGCGCTGCTGCGCGAGGGTGAACGGGTCATCGGCGTGCGCGTTCGCGATTCCGAGGACGGTTCGATCACCGAGGTCCGCGGGCACGTCGTGGTCAACGCCACCGGGGTCTGGACCGACGAGATTCAGGCGCTGTCCAAGCAGCGCGGGCGATTCCAGGTGCGCGCGTCCAAGGGCGTGCATGTCGTGGTGCCGCGGGACCGGATCGTCAGCGATGTCGCGATCATCCTGCGCACCGAGAAGTCGGTGATGTTCGTCATCCCGTGGGGCAACCACTGGATCATCGGAACCACCGACACCGACTGGAACCTCGACCTGGCGCATCCCGCGGCCACCAAGGCCGACATCGACTACATCCTGGGCACCGTCAACACTGTGCTGGCCACACCGCTGACGCACGCCGACATCGACGGCGTGTACGCCGGGCTGCGCCCGCTGCTGGCCGGGGAAAGTGAAGAAACCTCCAAGCTGTCCCGGGAGCACGCTGTCGCGGTGCCCGCGCCCGGGCTGGTCGCCATCGCCGGCGGCAAGTACACCACCTACCGGGTGATGGCCGCCGACGCGATCGACACCGCGGTTCAGTTCATCCCGGCCCGGGTAGCGCCGTCGATCACCGAGAAGGTGGGCCTGCTGGGCGCCGACGGTTACTTCGCGCTCATCAACCAGGCCGAACACGTTGGCGAGCTGGTAGGTGTGCATCCCTACCGGGTGCGCCATCTGCTGGACCGCTACGGGTCGCTGATGGACGATGTGCTGGCCCTGGCCGCCGGCCGTCCCGAGCTGCTGAGCCCGATCAAGGAGGCGCCGGGCTACCTGAAGGTCGAGGCGCTGTACGCCGTCACCGACGAGGGGGCCCTGCATCTCGAGGACATCCTGGCGCGTCGGATGCGGATCTCCATCGAGTACTCACACCGCGGCGTCGACTGCGCCCGGGAGGTGGCCGAGGTGGTCGCGCCCGTGCTGGGGTGGAGCGCCGCGGACATCGAACGCGAGGTCGGCAACTACCACGCGCGGGTGGAGGCCGAGATACTGTCGCAGGCCCAGCCCGACGACGTGTCGGCGGATGAATTGCGGGCCAGTGCACCGGAGGCGCGCGCCGAGATTCTCGAGCCGGTGCCGCTCAATTGAGACCCGCGCCGCTGCCGGTGCGCGACGGATTGGGGCCCGCCCGGGTACGGCTGCGGGGCGGGCCGGTGCTGGCCGAGCTGACCGCCCGGTTCGGCGCGGCGGCCCGTGCCAAAGTCCTGGCCGGAGAGGTCGTCGACGCCGACGGAGCGGTGGTCGACGCCACCACCGTGCTGCCCGCCGGGGCCGGCGTGTATCTGTACCGCGACCTTCCCTATGAGGTGGCGGTGCCTTTTGACATACCCGTGCTTTACCAGGACGCGGACATCGTGGTCGTCGACAAGCCGCACTTTTTGGCCACCATGTCGCGCGGACGCCATGTCGCGCAGACCGCGTTGGTGCGGCTGCGCCGCGAGCTCGGATTGCCCGAGCTGAGCCCGGCCCACCGACTGGATCGGCTCACCGCCGGGGTGCTGCTGTTCACCACCCGCCGCGAGTTGCGCGGCACCTACCAGACGCTGTTCGCCCGCGGCCTGGTGCGCAAGACGTACCTGGCGCGGGCGGCGGTCGATCCGGCGCTAGTGCTACCGCTGGTGGTGCGCAGCCGCATAATCAAACGACGTGGCCAACTGCAGGCGGTGTGCGAGCCCGGTGTGCCCAACGCCGAGACGCTGGTGCAGCTGGAAGCCCCGGACGGACCCTACCGGCTGACGCCGCGCACCGGGCGCACCCACCAGTTGCGGGTGCACATGGCGTCGCTGGGGGTGCCGATCACGGGAGATCCTTTGTACCCCAACGTAATTGATGTGGCTGCTGACGACTTCAGTACGCCGCTGCAGTTGCTGGCGCAGCGCATCGAGTTCGACGATCCGCTCACCGGTAAGCGCCGGGAGTTCGCCAGCCTGCGTAGGTTAGCCGGCGTGGACGTGGATAAGTTCTGACCCGTGTTGTCGTCAGGGGGAGCGGGGCTCGGCTTCGTCGTCGGTGAGGGTGAAGTAGTTTTCTTCCTCCTGTACGAAGTGCAGGCGTAGCAGCGCGTACAACCCGTACAGGCAGGCGAGCAGGTCGTCAACTTGGTCCGGGGCTATGGCGCCGCAGTTTTGGGCCAACTCCGTATGCGCGCCGATCCGGTCGGATAGCCGCTGAATTTCGGCATGCGTTCGGCTCATGGTGGCGGTGGCTTCGCCAGTGCCGAGCGGGTGGGCCAGCGCGGGGTACAGCTGGGTCTCTTCGGCGCGTTCGTGGGGCAGGATCCGGTCGGTGAGCACGCCGTGTGCGCGGATGATCGCCTGTAGCGCAGACTGATCCGGTGCGGCGGCCAAGTGGTCGGCCGCGTCCCGCAGCAGTCCGATGGTGTCGCGTAGTTCGTCGTGTTCGGCGTCGAAGTGCCGCAGCATCTGTTCGGTTCGTGCGGGCAGATCCACCTCGACGGACGGATTGCCGCGCAGGGCGCGCAGCGCGTTGACGATCACGGCAACATCGATACCCTCCTGCAGCAGCGCACCGGCGGCCGGCGGCAGCCATCCGATCGCGGCAATGGCCATCGCGGCGAGCGACAGGCCCATGCCGACGACGGCGCTTTGCACCGCGATGCGCCGCGACCAGCGGGCGATGTCCATCGCGTCGGCGAGCCGCTCCAGCCGATCGGTGGTCAAAACGATGTCGGCGGCTTCCGAGGACGCGGTGGCACCGCGCGCGCCCATCGCCACACCTACGCTGGCCGCAGCAAAGCGGGCGCGTCGTTGACCCCGTCGCCCACCATTACGGTCACCGCGCGGTTTCGTTCGGCGCGCACGGCGGCGACCTTGTCGGCCGGGCTCTGTTCTGCGTACACCTCATCCAGCCCCAGCACGGCGGCGACCTCGCGGGCGGGCTCTGCGCGGTCTCCGGTGAGCATCACCAATCGATTCAGTCCGGCGGCGCGCAACCGGCGCATGGTGCGCGGTGCATGGCGGCGTAGCGGGTCCCGCAGCAACACCGCGCCCGCCGGTCGACCGCCGATGCAGACCCATGCGATCGCGGCGTTGTCCAGCAGGGCCCGGTTCACCGCAGCGCGGGCCCATTCCGCCGACGCGGTGTCGGTGGCCAGCTTGCCGACGCGGATGCGCTGATCGCCGATGGTCGCGGTAACGCCACGTCCGGCCTCTTCGACCACCTCGGTGGGCAGTGACAGCCGCAGGCCCCGGCGTAGCGCCTCGGTGACGATCGCCTCGGCCAGCACATGTGGAGACATCTGATCCACCGAGGCGGCCAGTCGGAGTATCTCAATCGCGTCGCTTCCGGGCGCCGCCGCGACATCAATGACGACGGGGCGTCCCATGGTCAGTGTGCCGGTCTTGTCCATCACCAAAGTTGTTGCGTGGCCCAGGTTTTCCAGCGCGCCTCCGCTGCGGATCACCACACCACGACGCGAGGACCGCGACAGCCCGGACACGATCGCGACGGGCGCGGCAAGCAACAGCGGGCAAGGAGTGGCCACCACCAGCACCGCGACCGCCCGCACCGGCGACCCGCTGGCCAGCCACGCCCCGCCCGCCACCAATAGCGTCAACGGCAAAAACCACGCCGCGTACCGGTCGGCCAGCCGCACCACAGGTGCGTTCTGCGCCCCGGCCTGCGCGGCCAGTTGCACGATGTGGGCGTATGTGCTGTCGGTGGCGGTGGCGGTGGCATGCAGTTCGAATGCGCTGCCCGCGTTGACCACCCCGCTGCGCACCGGTTCGCCGACGCCGCGTTCCACCTGCAGCGGTTCGCCGGTCAGAACCGATTCGTCCAGCACCGCCGCCGCACCGGCGATGCGCCCGTCCACGGGCACCACCTCGCCCGGGCCGACGACCAGCAGATCGTCGACCGCAACCTCATCCAGCGCGATCACGCTCACCGCCGATCCGACGCGGCGGCGTGCGAACCGCGGTGCATGCTCGAGCAGCGCCCTCAAATCATGGGACGCGCGGCGTTCGGCCGTGGCCTCGAGCGCCCGCCCGCCGGCCAGCATCACAGCGATCAACGCACCGGCGAGGTACTCGCCCACCAGCAGCGTGCCGATCAGCGACAACACCGCAATCAGGTCGACCCCGACCCCGCCCCGGCGCAAAGCTTCCAGCACCCACACCACGGCGGGGGCTACCGCCACGGCTGTGCCGGCGATCCAGCAGCCATCGGCCACCCGATGCCAACCGGCCAGCCACGCGATCCCGCCGGCCGCTAGGGCCCCGACCGTCACCGCGACCAGGACCGGCTCGACCAACCGGTGCAACTGGGCGAGGAATCCGCGTGCCGCAGGTTCCGAACCGCCCATTTCATTCACTTCGCACTCGGCTTTTGCAAGTCGACCACGCCTGCGGTGTCCCACCACAGAGCCGCACTACCCCCAAGCCAAGGTCCTAGGACCCTTAGGACCTATTGACACAGAATTGAGGACTCAGGTCACTAGAAGGGCGGATAAGTTCTGGTGAACATGGTGACGTGACTGACATAACTTCGCCCGGCTTGACCCCGATCTCCACCATCACCGGCGACCCGGTGGCACGCGTCCCCGCAGACGCCACTGTTGCCGACGCCGCCAAGGCCATGGTCGCCCATGACGTCGGGGCCATCGTGGTTGGTCACGAAGAGCGGCCCGCCGCGCTGCTGAGCGAGCGCGACATCGTTCGCGTGGTGGCCGCCGGACAAGATCCAGCGACCGTCCCGGCAATCGACCTAGCCAGCACAAAGTTGGTGTGGTGCGGCGCCGATGCCACGGTCAACCAGGTGGCGGCGCGGATGATGGACCGCTACATCCGCCACGTCCTGGTGGAGCGCGATGGCGCGCTGGAAGGCATCGTCTCGGCCCGCGACCTGCTCGGCGTTTACAGCGCCTATAGCAGCGACGCTGACCTGGATCTCGATTCGGCATGAAGCGGCGATCCGTGGCCGCCGTGGTCGGCGCGAGTCTGGCCGGGTTGACGGGTTGGGATCTCCTGCAGCGCCGACACACCATTCTGCGCAACTTTCCGATCGTCGGCCACCTGCGGTTCCTGCTCGAAGCGGTCGGCCCGGAGCTGCGCCAATACATCGTCACCGACAACGACGCGGAGCGGCCCTTCAGTCGCGACCAGCGGCGCTGGGTGTACACCTCCTCGAAGCTGACCAACCGGTACTTCGGGTTCGGCACCGACAACGATCTGGAACGGGTCCACAACTACCCGATCATCAAGCATGCGGCGTTTCCGGCGCCGGCCCCGGACGGCGAGCCCAACCACCCCGACCCGGCCGTGCCTTTGCCGGCGGCAAAGGTGCTGGGCGGCGCCCGGGGCCGGGCCAAGGCTTTCCGGCCCTCGTCGTTGGTCAACATCTCGGGGATGAGCTTCGGGTCGCTGGGCGGCGCGGCCATCACCGCGCTCAACAAGGGCGCCGCCATGGCCGGCGCCCTGCAGACCACGGGCGAGGGCGGGATCTCCCCCTATCACCTCAACGGCGGCGACCTGGTCTGGCAGATCGGCACCGGCTACTTCGGCTGCCGCAACGACGACGGCACCTTCAGCCTGCCCCGTCTGATCGACCGGGTGGCGGCCACGCGAAAGATCCGGGCCATCGAGATCAAGCTGAGCCAGGGCGCCAAACCGGGCCTGGGCGGCATGCTGCCCGGCGCCAAGGTGACCCCGGAAATCGCCGCGATCCGCGGTATCCCGGTCGGAGTCGACTGCAAGAGCCCCGCCGGGCACTCCGCATTTCGCGACGTCGACGGGCTGCTCGACCTGGTGGAGACGATCGCCGCCGAGACGGGTCTACCGGTAGGCATCAAGTCCGCGGTCGGGGAAGAGCGGTTTTGGCTCGAGCTGGCGACGCGCATGGCGCGCACCGGCAGGGGCGTCGACTTCGTGACCATCGACGGCGGCGAGGGCGGCACCGGCGCGGCTCCGCTCGTCTTCAGCGACCACGTCGCCCTGCCTTTCAAGTGGGCCTTCCCCCGCGTCTACCGGGCCTTCGCCGACCAGGATGTGCACCACGACGTGGTGTTCATCGGCTCGGCCAAGCTCGGCATTCCCGAGAACGCCCTGCTGGCGCTGGCCATGGGCTGCGACATGATCAACGTCGCCCGAACCGCGATGTTCTCCATCGGCTGTATCCAGGCTCAGCGCTGCCACACCGGCCGCTGCCCCTCCGGTGTCGCCACCCAGTCGCCATGGCTGCAGCATGGCCTGGATCCGGCCCTGAAGTCGGTGCGCTGCGCGAACTATCTCGCCACCCTGCGCTTCGAGTTGCTGTGCCTGGCCCGCGCCTGCGGCTACCCGCACCCCGCCCTGGTGCCGCTGGACGCCGTCGAGCTTCTCGATGTCGACCTCAAGAGCGTGAACGTCGGCGAGTTGTTCGACTACCGGCCCGGCTGGGGCCTGCCCGGTCCGGCCGACATCGAAGCGATCACGACCCTGATGGCGTGTTCGCGTCCCGGCTGAATCAATGACCCGCGGCGACGGGGTTGCTGCGGGATTCCATCATGCGGTTGCGAACGATATGTTCGACGAGGATTGGAACGAAGGCCTGAACCGGTGCGGCGACGAATTGTTGAGCGGCCTCCTCGCACCAGCGCTTGATCTGGGCGGTTCGCTGCTCGTCGTCGCTTCCCTCGTGGCGGGCCAGCTTGGCCGCGACCTCGGCCGCCGATCGCGCGACGGCTGGCGCGTTGGCCGGGGCGTCCCCGGCGTTAGCGCTTCCGCGTGCCTCATCCAGTGCCTTTCGGGCAACCTCTTCGCTGGCGTCCGGCCGGATGACGTGCAGTGTGACGTGACCACCGTCCTCCCCGATCAGGATGACACTCGCCGGCTCATCACTGGCGAAGCCCAGCAATTCGACCGTGTGGCCGGCGATCTCGGCCAGTGCCGGCGTTTCGTCCCAGCCATTGCGGCGGTAGCCCACCATAACGATCCGCCCCAGCCGGTCGGACACCGACGCCACCAAGTCCGGCAGCTCGTCGACCAAGTGCTGCGACCGCGGCCACCAGGCTCCGTCGATGTGCTCCGATACGGACCGATAAGGCTTGAGCTGCAACCGATTTTCGTGTTCCACTTCGACCACCTGCTCGCTGAGTCTGCGGATTGTCCTGCAATTCGCCGGAAAACCTCAGCCCACGGTACGGGCCCGATGACCAACCCGCGACTCGAGTACCGAGAAGCGTCGACTGGGTAGCCGTGGTATTTAGCGAACGTGAACAACAAGTGACCGCAACTACTTTCGCTGCGCGGATCAGTTAGCCGACTGGCCGCCCATGATCCGTCTCTGAACGGACTCAGATGCACGGGCCAGCAGATCGGGAGCGAGCGCCGACAGCGAACTCGCCACCGCAGCGGCCAGCAGGGCCTGACCCCAGCCGAGCGGGTCTACGGGGGTGCAGCCGAACACGTGGCTGAGCCCCGGGGTGGTCACCACCACCGCGAGCGCGCCGAGCGAGCCGACCGTCGTGGTCACCACCAGCGGGCCGTGTGAGTCGACCAGTGTCTGGGCGAGCTGCGTGCCGACCAACGCGATCAGCCCGACCGTCGCCGCGCGGCGCGGCGTGCCGGTCACGCTGGCCATCGACCAGCCCAGCGTGGCGCCGATCGTGGTCGCGGCACCGCGAATCCCGATCGCGCGCCACATCGCTGCCTCGTCCCGCTCGACCTCGGTGGTGCCCGCCTGCGGGCTGACCGCCAGCGCGGCGGCGGGCAGCGCATCGGTCAGCATGTTGACCAACAGCATTTGGCGAGTGTTGAGCACCGAATGCCCGGTCAGGACGGTGGTGATCACCGCAAAGCACACCTCGCCGAGGTTGCCGCCCAGCAGCATCGACACCGCCGACTGCACTCGCCGCCACAGCTGCTGGCCCTCGTCGAGGGCGTCCAGCAGTGCCTCGATCCGCTCATCGAGCAGCACCACATCGGCCGCGGTGCGGGCCGCATCGCTACCGCGCGCTGCCACCCCGACGCCGACGCTGGCCGCCCGGATCGCGGCGGCGTCGTTGACCCCGTCGCCGACCATCGCGGTGACCAGACCCGCCCGCTCGAGGGTTTGCACCACGTCGATCTTGTGTTCCGGCGTCATCCGCGCGAAGACAACTCGCGAAGCGACCGCCGCGGCCCGCGCATCGGCGGACAGCGCTTCCCAGTCGCTGCCGGTGATCACCTGGTCGGCCGTCACGTCGATGCCCAGCTCCTGGGCGATCACCGTCGCCGTCGCGGGATGATCACCGGTGATCAATCGGACCCCGATATCGCGGTCGGCAAGCCCCTGTAGCACGGCCCGGGCCATCGGACGGACAGTATCGGCCAATCCGAGCAGACCGACCGGGGTGAGCTCAGACGTGCACAGGGTTTCCAGAAGAACGGGATCAGCCGCGGCGGCCGCGGCTTGCTCTGGGCTGAGCCGGCGCTCGGCGACCGCGAGTACCCGCAGACCGTTGGCCGCCATCGCGTCGATCTGCTGCGTCAACGGTTCGTCATCGTGCAGCAGCGCCGACGAGAGCACCTCGGGTGACCCCTTGATCGTCAGCCGGGTGCCGGCGAGCGCCGCCGCGAACGGACGGCCGGACTGGAACGGCAGGAAGGCGTCGCGCGTCAGCCGCGCTTGCGGCTGCGAACCGTCATCTCGAAGCGAAGGATCGTCAGCGGCCCGGTGTATCGCATCATCGGTCGCGTGATCGACGCGGTGCGTGTGCCTGGCATAGCTGGTGCTCAGCGCGGTATCCAGCACGTGTCCGGGGGTGAAGCCCGCCGTCGGGCGCACCGCTTTGACCTTTAGCCGGTTCTCGCTCAGCGTGCCGGTCTTGTCGAAGCACACCACATTCAGCCGGGCCAGTGCCTCGACCGAGTGGGGGTTACGGATCAGCACCGATTCGCCGGTGAGCCGGCGCGCGGCGGCCAGCTGGGCCAGTGTCGCCACGAGCGGCAACCCCTCCGGAATGGCAGCGACGATCAGCGTGACCGCGCTCGACACCGCCGTGCGCAACGGGGTTCCCCGCGACACGCTGAGCAACCCGACCAGCCCCCCGCTGGCCACGCTGAACGGCAAAGCCCGCCGGGTGATATGCCTCAACTGTCGCTGCAGGCCGATCTCGCGAGACTTTCTCGGTGCCATCGCCAGCGCCTTGCGCATCTCGGAGCGTGAGCCGACCGTGGTCACCACGGCCACCGCTGTGCCGGCAACCATGGTGGTGCCGGCATAAAGCATGCATGTCCGTTCGGCCAGCGGGGCGCCCGGTGTGGGTTCGGCCTGTTTGGACACCGGCAGCGACTCACCGGTCAGCGTGGATTCGTCGACTTCGACGTTTGATGCGTGCAGCAGCCGGGCGTCGGCGGGAATCACCTCGTCGGAATGGACTTCGATGATGTCGCCCGGACGCAGCCGCTTGGCGGGCACCTTCTCGTTGCGCTGCCCATCCAGCGGACCCACGCGGCGGCGGGCGGGTGGCTCCTGCACAGCCAGCAAGCGATTCAGGATGCGTTCGGCGTGCAGCTGTTGCTCGGCCGACAACGCCGCGTTGACCAACAGCACATTACCCACCAGGAACGCATCCAGCGGCGAGCCGAGCAGCGCGCTGGCCAACGCGCCGGTGGCCAGCAGCGGAGTAATCGGGTCGGACAGGTTGGTACGCATCTCGTCCGCGAAATCGCGGACGAGTCCCCACGACGCCGCGGTCGCGGCGTGCAGCACGCGAACCGGCGGCAGCCTTTGCCACCATGCGGATGATTCCTCGGGGTGTTCGCCGGCAGGGCGGGGCAGCAGCCTCTGCACCTCCGCGACCGGCAGGCCGTGCCAGTCGTGGCCGGTTTCGGGCTCCGGCAGCGGGTCCCGGAAAATCTTTGCGCCCGCGCGGAATCCGAACCACAGGCTGGCGGCCATGCCGGCGTTGACCGATGCCGAACTGCGTCCGGGCACACCGGGAATCAACATCAATGCGCCGAGCACCGAAGCCGAGGCCGACAGCCGGACGGCATTGTTCGTGGCGGCGCGCGCGGCAGGCAGCGCGTGCAGCACACGCCAGGCGCCGGTCAGGTCCGACACGAACACGTCGGCGTCGCACGGTGGAGGATGCTGCTTCCGGAGCACGCCGATCGTGACGTCGGACCGGTGCGCTGCCCGCATCTCCGACGTGGTCAACAACGCCACGGTCGCGCCGCCGGCCTTCAGTTCCGCGACAGCCGCCGCCACCGCGTTGTCGATCGACGTGTCTAACGGATACAGCTGGTCGAATCCTTGTGCCAGAGAACGCAAACTGTCGTCATCGAGGGAAAAGACCCGCGGGTGTGACCGCCGCGCTTCGGTAAGCACCGCCGCGGCGAACGGATCGCGAACCGGGCTGATCAGTGCCTTGCCCGACCCGCCTGCTCCGGGAATATCGGCCAGCTTGTGCCATCCCGGCTTCAGGCCGTCACTGTAGCCGTCATTGTCGAGGGCGGCCCGAACCGCTTGCCAGGCATGGGCGCGTCGCGAACTCTGCACGCCCAGAACGCGACTCACCATCAAATCGTCCGTGTAGAGCGCCCGCGGGTCGATCATGATCGCGTCGACCCGGTCGAGTGTCCGCAGGACGAATGGGCGCAGCACCAGTGCGTCGTGCTGAGTGCTCAAGCCGCGATTCATCGCGCACCCGAATGCCTCACGGACGGTGCGCAACGGCTTCGGGACGGCAGCCAGTGCGGCGGCGCCGGCCGTGTCGAGATTGCGTGACAGCAGACCGATCACGGCGGCGGCGCCGATGCCGGCCAGGCCGATGCGGTTGGCATAGAGTTCCGCGGGCCCGTCGGGACGGCTCAGGCTGTTTCTGGGCGTCGAGGCCGCGTCGTCCGGTACTGGCTGGCTGCCCAGCGCGGATTCATGCCGAGACCACGCCAGCCGACCGTTCCACGCCTCGGCCGCCAGCATGGTGCGGGTAGCGGCTTCGGCGGCCGCCGCCGTCGGCGACAGCGTCAACGCGGCCGTCGCGGCGTTGACGAAACCGAACAAGACATCGGTGCCTTCCGGCCCCAGGCGTCGCTCCAGCTCCCGGCGCAGCCGCGGCAGATGGTCTGCCAGCGTCGACGGCACGGCCACCAAGTCGGGCAGTCGGGGCAGGCGCAGCAGGCTGCCGG
>NZ_JBKQQD010000111.1:0-5149 GCF_052144515.1 Mycobacterium sp.
GGAGCGCACCAACCCCCACACCGCCGCACCCGCCAAATCCGTGACATCCTCACCGGCCAGACCCACCGCGCCGTGAGTCAGCACGACCAGCACGCCAGATCCATCGCCGGCCAGCCACGACTGCAACGTTTCCAACGCCTCATGCGCGGCCGTATGAACCGTCCCCAGCACGCCGTCGGTTCCCGAGCTCGGCTGCCACACGACCACGTTGTCGTCAATGCTGTTGTGCTCCAATGCCGCTGGTGACCACGCGACTTCAAAGAGCCGACCGCCGCCACCCGCGGCCGCCGCCACTGCGGCCGATAGCGCCTGCGCCGACACCGGACGAACCATCAACTCTCGCACCGACAGGACGGGCAAGCCCGCTCCATCGGCCAAGTCCACCGACACCGCCCCGGTGCCGGCCGGTGCTATGCGGACCCGAACCCGTGACGCCCCGGCGGCATGCAAACAGACGCCCTGCCAAGAAAATGGCAACATCGTCGCATCCCCACCGTCAGCAACGCCCCACGCGTGCAGGGCCGCATCGAGCACCACCGGGTGAATCCCAAAGCCTGCCACCGTTACGCCGTCACCGACGGCCACCTCGGCAAAGACCTCGGACCCCCGCCGCCACAACGCTCGCAGACCCCGAAACGCCGGCCCGTACTCATAGCCCCGGCGCGCCAACACCTCATACGGGTCACCCGCATCGACCGCCGACGCGCCCGCCGGCGGCCACACGGACAAATCCGCGCCCGAGTGCGCCAACCCTGGACTCAACACACCCTGCGCGTGCAACACCCATACCGAGTCCGGGCCCGCACCCCGCGAATAGACCCATACGCCACGCGAACCCGCCTCACCCGCAGCGTCGACGACGACCTGCACACGGGCCCCGCCGGCCGGTGGCAACACCAACGGAGCCAGCAACGTCAGCTCCTCCACCACCGAGCAGCCGACCTCGTCGCCCGCCCGCAAGAGCAACTCCACGAATCCCGCGCCGGGAAACAACACCACCCCGTCGACGACGTGATCGGCCAACCATGGCAACTGGCCCACGGACAACGAGCCCGTCAACACCACGCCACCCGAATCAGGCCGCTCCACCACGACGCCGAGCAACGGATGATCGGCCGGCAGCAGGCCGACGCCCCGCACGTCCGCCGACCCCGCTGACCCCGCTGCCCCCACAGGCAACCAAAACCGCTGCCGCACAAATCCGTACGTCGGTAGGTCGACCCGCTGCCCTCCCTCCAAGACCGCAAGCCAGTCGACGTTCACACCGCTGGTGAACAATTGCCCCAGCGCGGACAGCAGCGACTCGGCTTCGGGGCGGTCTTTGGCCAGCGTGACCGCTGATACCGCGGGTTCAGCGGTCAACGACTGCTCCACCGCGGCGGTGAGACCACCGCTAGGACCCACCTCGACGAAGACGTCGGCGCCCGACGACTCGGCGGCGCGCACGCCGTCGGCGAAGCGGACCGGCTGCCGCACGTGGTCAACCCAATACTGTGGCGACCCATATCCTGGCTCCGCCAACTTGCCGGTCAGGTTGGACACCAACCCAATCCGCGGTGGTGCGGCCGACACGCCGCCCAGAAGTTGCGAGAACTCCGCGAGCATGGGGTCCATCAACACCGAGTGAAACGCGTGCGACACCGCCAGCCGATGCACGCGTCTGCCCTGTTGCGCCAGCCGATCCGCCAGCGCGGTCACCCGAGCGTCCGCGCCCGAAATCACCACCGCGTTGGGGCCGTTCACCGCCGCAATGCTGACCTCCGCGCTCAGCTCGGTAAGCAGGGGCGCCACCTCGTGCTCGCTGGCGGCTACCGCCACCATCGCCCCGCCGGGAGGCAGTGCCGCCATCAACCGGCCCCGCGCCGCCACCACTTTGGCCGCATCCTCTAGCGTCAAGACTCCCGCCATGTAGGCGGCGGTGATCTCGCCCACCGAATGACCCGTGACCACGTCCGGCAGCACCCCCCAGTGCTGCAACAGCGCCGCCAACGCGACCTCGACGGCGAACAAGGCCGGCTGCGCGAACTCCGTGCTTTGCAGCAGTGCGGCGTCGCTGCCCCACATCACCTGCCGCAGCGGCAGACGCAGATGCGGTTCCAACGCCGATGCCGCGTCGTCGAACGCGCCGGCGAACACCGGATACCGTTGATAGAGCCGCTGGCCCATTCCCAACCGCTGGGCGCCCTGGCCGGGGAACACAAACACCGTTTTGCCCACCGTACGGGCGCGCCCCGTCACCACGCCCGCACCCGGCTCGCCGGCGGCCAGCCCGCCCAACTCCGTCATCAGCTGCTCACGGTCGGCGCCCGCCAGCACGGCCCGATGCTCGAACACCGCCCGTGTCGTCACCAACGACCAACCCACATCCGCCGGCGCCAGATCCGCCTTTTTGGTCAGGTGCGCAAGCAACCGCTGGGCCTGATTGGTCAGCGCCTGCTCGGAGCGAGCCGACAGTACCCAGGCGGTGAGCGTGTCATCGCGCTCAGGCGCAACAGTTTCCAGCGGCGGCTCCGGCGGAGCGTCTTCGGGAGCCTGTTCGAGGATCACGTGCGCGTTCGTGCCGCTGATCCCGAACGACGACACCCCGGCCCGGCGCGGGCCGTCCCCTTGCGACCACGGTCGCGACTCCGTCAACAGCGACACCGCTCCCGCGGACCAATCCACGTGCGGCGTCGGCACGTCTACATGCAACGTCTGCGGCAGCACTTCGTGCTGGATCGCCTGCACCATCTTGATCAGCCCGGCCACTCCCGCAGCAGCCGACGTGTGACCGATGTTCGATTTGATCGAGCCCAACCACAACGGCCGATCCTCGGGCCGACCCTGTCCGTAGGTCGCCAAAAGCGCCTGTGCCTCAATCGGATCCCCGAGGACGGTGCCCGTCCCATGACCTTCGACCAGATCGACATCCGCCGCCGTCAGCCCGCCGCTGGCGAGCGCCGCGCGGATGACCCGTTGCTGCGACGGCCCGTTCGGTGCGGTAAGTCCGTTGGAGGCGCCGTCCTGATTCACCGCCGAGCCCCGCACGAGCGCCAACACCGGATGCCCCAAACGCCGCGCGTCGGCCAGGCGCTCCACCACCAGCACGCCAGCACCTTCGGACCACGCGGTACCGTCGGCGGCACCGGCGTACACCTTGCACCGACCATCTGGGGCCAGCGCCCGCTGGCGGCTGAACTCGATAAATGCGGTGGGGGTGGCCATTACCGTCACACCGCCGATCAGCGCCAGGTCGCACTCACCCGACCGCAACGACTGTGCCGCCAGATGCAATGCCACCAACGATGACGAACACGCCGTGTCCACCGACACCGCCGGGCCCTCCAAGCCCAGCACGTAGGACACCCGGCCGGAGGCCACACTCGACGTCGCGCCGGTGAGCCCATAGCCCTCCAGCTCGCCCTCCACATGACCCCCGTAGCCGGCATGGATCACGCCGGCGAACACACCCGTCGCCGAACCTCGCAGCGTTGTCGGGTCAATTCCAGCCCGCTCCAAGGCTTCCCACGACAACTCCAGCATCAACCGCTGCTGTGGGTCCATGGCCAGCGCCTCGCTGGGCCCGATGCCGAAGAATCCGGCATCGAAATCACCGGCGTCGGCTAGGAACGAACCCTGTTGCACATACATTTTGCCTGGCGCGTCGGGATCCGGATCGAATAATTCCGCTATGTCCCAGCCCCGGCCCGCGGGAAAGTCGGACACCGTGTCGCGGCCCTCAATCACCATCTCCCACAGGCTTTCCGGTGAGTCCGCTCCACCCGGATACCGGCAGGCCATGCCGACCACCGCCACCGGTTCGGACAGCTTGCCCTCCAACTCCGACACCCGTCGTCGGGTGCGCCGCAGATCCGCGGCGAGGCGTTTCAAATAATCAACGTGCTTGTCGGTGACCGACACTGGTGGTGCTCCTTGTGAGGGGGATTTAGGAGCCGAGTTCTTCGTCAAGGATCGCGAAGAGTTGGCTTTCGGTGGCGCTGTAGAGGTCCGCGTCGATGGTGTCCTTGAGGTCATCGGGGTCGAGGTGGGCGCCCAGCGTCGTCAGCAGGGTTTGGATGCGGTTGGTCAGGTGAAGTTTGTCTTCGGGTTTCCAGTCGGGTTGGTTGAGCAGTGTCTGCAGTTCGCGGGTGATGTCGTTGAACCGGGCCATCAGGTTCGGCTGATCGGAGCCAGTGGTAGTGACCTCCAGCCGGCCGTCGAGGTGTTCGGCCAGCACGACGGGCGTCGGGTAGTCGAAGATCAGCGTGGGCGAAAGGCTGAGTCCCGTCGCGGATTTGAGCCGGTTACGCAGCTCGACGGCGGTCAGCGAGTCAAAGCCGAGGTCCTGAAAAACGCTGCCGGCGTTGATGTCTGCGGGGTTGGTGCGGCCCAGGACGGTGGCGGCGTTGCTGCAGACCAGGTCCACCAGTTGGCTGTGTCGCTGCTCGGCGGGCAGGCCGTGCAGTCGTGCGACAAGGCTCGTCATCGAGGCCGCCGTGGTGTCGGTTTCGTCGATGACACGCCGGCCGCGGCGCGCTACCAGCTGACGCAGCAGCGGGGGCAGCGCGGCACTGTGGCCGGCGAGCGCGGCAGGGTCGAGGCGGGTGGCCACCAGCATGGGGCGATCGGTGAGCATCGCGTTGTCGAACAGGCGCAGTGCCTGTTCGGTTGACATGGGCGCTAGCCCGAGGTTGCTCATGCGGGCCTTGTCGCGGTCGGCCAGGTGCCGGGTCATTGCGCTGGCTTGTTCCCACAGCCCCCAGGCCACCGACAACCCGGCCAGGCCGTGGGCGCGCCGGTGGGCCGCCAGCCCGTCGAGAAAACTGTTGGCCGCGGCGTAGTTGCCCTGCCCGGGGGTCCCCACGATTCCGGCCATCGACGAAAACATCACGAATGCCGACAGATCCAGATCTTGGGTGAGCTCATGCAAGTTCCACGCCCCGTCGACCTTGGCGCGCAGCACCGCGTCCATGCGCTCCGGCGTCAACGATGCGATCAACCCATCATCGAGCGCTCCCGCGGCATGGAACACGCCGCGGAGCGGATATTGATCCGGCAATTGGGCGATCAGTACCGCGACCGCATCCCGGTCGGCCACATCACAGGCCACCACCGACACCTGCGCTCCGGTGTTTTCGAGCTCGCCCACCAGCTCCGCGACACCCTCGGC
>NZ_JBKQQD010000112.1:0-4878 GCF_052144515.1 Mycobacterium sp.
GGGTGCGTTCTGAACTGCACCAATCCATTTGGGTTCGAGTGGACGCCCGTCGACCCGTCGACTGGATCGCCGATCTAGTCGCACTAGAGATCACGCCCGGATCGCGGCAATGGTCCAGGCAGGTAGAATCGGTGCGCGCGTGAGGAAGTGGTCGGCTTGGCCGTTCGTCCGCAGCAGAGCTTGCATGCGCAGAATGCAGCACCCCATCCGCACCATCGCGAAAATCTCGTACCAGTCGAGGTCGACGAGCGTGCGACCGATCATCGCCTCGTAGCGTCGGATCACGTCGTCGCGGCTGTCGAACCCCGGCAGTTCCGGATCTGCGTCGAGGCCGTTGACCTCCAGCATCTGACGGCGAGTGGCCAGCCACCACGCGAAATCGGTCTCGGGCGGGCAGACACAGGCCTGCTCCCAGTCCAGCGCGCCGACGAGCTGTCCTGAGTCGTCGAAGATAGCGTTGGACAGCCGAGCGTCGCCCCAGCACACCGCCAAGGCGCCGTCGTCCTCCGGTTGTCGGCGGAGGAGCCAGGCGAAAGCCTCGCTCAGTGGATCGGGTACTTGGTTGTCGCTTCCCCATCGCGCGTACTCGCGCCACCACGTCAACTCGGCGGAGTTTCCGACGCCGCCGGGCCGCTGCAGCCATGGCGCTTCGGCAACCGGAACGCGGTGAAGCGCCGCAAGCGTTCCGAGAAACGAGTCGTGCACGTGTCGCTGGATTTCGCGGCCCGCGTCATGCAGCCAGCCGCGGGTCGCGTATGAGGTGTCTGACGGTGTGTGACCGACGATCCGGGGCATCACGAGGAATTTGGCGCCGATCCACACGCGGTCAGGCTCGTAGAGAAGCGGGGACGGCGTCGCGACCCCGTACTCGCGGAGTAGTTCCTGCGTCAGCGCCTGAGCACCGATGTCGTACTCGCGGAAGATGCCGCCCCCGGCCGGTGGTATCCGCACCACGTATTCGCTTGGCTGCCCGCGGACTTCCGCCGTGAACATCAGGCTTTCACTCGACCAGCCCGCGGCGCGATTAGCCACCTGCAGCTCGGACACCGCGGTCTCATCGCCGAATCTGTGCTGGAACCACGCCTCGAGACGCTCCCGCGTTTCGGCCAGATCGCGCTGAGCGAGCGTGATGCCTGCCATCCCGACAGAGTTACACACGATGCGTCGCATGTAAAGAAATCATTGCTTACGTATCTAAACCTGGATGTAATACGCTCGCCAGGTGACCCGACCCAAGCCGATCACGTTCGGCGACATCGAGGACACCGCGAAAGCACTGGCGGTGCTCGTCCATGGATTTCCGGACACGCCCTACACCTGGCGCCACCTCGGCCCTCAACTCGCCGAGCGCGGATACCGAGTGCTGGCGCCGTGGCTTCCGGGGTATGACGCCCCCGTCGACAGGAACGTCAGCGTGGGCACCTACGTCCGCCATATCCTCGACACCCATCGCGGGTACGGGGCAGACGATCGAGCGATACTGATCGGGCACGACTGGGGTGCACATGCCGGCTATGGAGTGGCGGTTACCGATCCAGGGGCATTCAGCAGATACATCGCCTTGGCAGTTCCGCCCGCGGCGGCACTGACGCGCATGTTTTCCTACCGCCAACTCAAGCGGTCGTTCTACATCTGGTTCATCCAGCAGATCGGCCTCGCCGACGCCGTGCTGGTTGAGCCCGGATTCTGGGAGTCGCTGTGGGCGGACTGGTCGCCCGGCTACGACCCGTCGGACGACATCGCTGAGCTGCGCAAACACGTCACTGCCAACAACATCGCCAACGTCATCTGCCCCTACCGCGCCTCGTTCAACCCGCAGTTCGCCGATCCCGATGCACATGCCGAGGAAGCGGCGACGATGCAGCCGCCGCCGGTACCGACGCTGTACCTACACGGTGCCGACGACGGCGGAATGGGCGCCGATCTGCTCGATGAATTCGACATGTCGGTGCACTTGCCCACGGCGGGGTCAGCATTCGAGATCATCGACGATGCCGGCCATTTCCTCCATCTGGAAAAGCCGGAGCTGATCGCTGCCAAAATCGGCGACTGGCTTGGCGCTTAACCGACCGCCTGAACCACGCCCCGTTGTGACGAGTGGAGGCCAGCGGCGTGGCGCAGCTCGGCCAGGAACTCCGCGGTGTTGCCGCCCCCGATCACGTAGTGACAGACGGCGATACGGACAACCGCAGCGGCCGCGATGCCGCTGTTCTCGCCGGGAATGATGCGGGCGATGCGTTCGTGCATGACGGGCAGCGCGCGCTTCATCTGATGGATCACGTGTTCGGGCTCGATGTCGGCCAGCGAGCCGAGCGAGTACGAGCTCTGGAAGTCCACGACGAATCGCAGTGCAGCATCCAGCCGGTCAGGTCCGCTCAATCCCGCCATCGCGGCAGTCATCCCTGCGTCGAAGTTGTCCTGTTCGTACAGGCCGAACGCTTCCAGCAGTCCCTCCTTGGAGCCGAAGTACCGATAGAGGGTAGGCCGAGAGACGTTGGCCTCGGCGGCTACATCGGACAATTGCAGCTTCCGCCGTCCGTCGCGCGAGAGCACGACGAACGTGGCCGCAAGGATCCGTCGTCGCGTCGACTGTTCGCCGTCGGCGAGCGGGCGAGAAGCCACCGTTTCCGTCCTTTACATATAAAGGTCCCAATGTCACACTGGCCCTATCCTAGACCCCGGCGTCCGGACCGGCATATGAAACACCGCTGGATGCCAATGTTAAGTCCCGCAACGGGGAGGTGGCGACCGATGACGAAGCTCGTCGTCCGCAAGATCCCCTGGGAGTTCGATGAGACGGTGCCGTTCATGTGGCAACCGGCCAACCCGAACTTCGGCCTGTTCTGCAATGCCTTCACGTTCATCGCGGTGCCCTTTGAGCGCTACATCGTCAGCGTGGTCCGAAAGGCCGCCGATCGCCTCAACGAGGACCCCGAAACCGCCGCTGAAGCCGATGCGTTCCTGCGCCAGGAAGCCCAGCACGCCGCGGCACATCGCAAGCACATGATCGCCCTCGTGGCGCGCTATCCCGAATTGGAACGGTGTTACGACGATGCCTGCAACGCTTACGACGAGCTGATCGAAGAGCAGCCGATCGAATTCCACGCCGCCTACATCGCCAACCTGGAGGCGACCTTCACACCGCTGTTCAAAGTCATTCTGGACAACCGCGATTCATTGTTCGGCGGAGGAGATCAGCGGGTCGCATCGCTGATGATGTGGCACTTCGTCGAAGAGATCGAGCATCGCAGCTCGGGGCTGATCCTGTGCCGGCATATCAATCCCGATCCTTGGTACCGCGTCAAACACGTTCGGTCTACGTTCGCCCACGTCGGCGAGCTGTCCGAGCGGGTGGCCAAGACGTTCGATGCGGTCGTGCCCCATGAAGATCGTGGGGCATCTGCTCAAGAGCTGATGTCGAATCTGTTGTTCAACGAGTTCAAATACCGCGCTCCCGGGGGTAGACGTCGACGCGCCCGGCGAACTGGCCCGCCGACGTTGTTCCATGCGGTGCCGACCACCCAGTTGGTCAAGATGGTGTGGCGACTAACGCTGTCCCAGACCCCAAAACACGATCCCGCCGACCAACCGCTGCCCGACTGGGCAGCAGAGTGGATGCGTCAATACGACCGCGGCACAGATATGACGACCTTCTTCGGCTCCCCACCCATCAACACTGCAGGAGAGTAATCGCTTTGCTGTCAACAAATTACGGCGGTTTGGTGCCCGAAGATGAACTGCTCACCCACCAAATCGTCGACACGTTCGCCACGGTCGCCCAGTCCGATCCATCGTGGACGGAGAAGATATGGACAATCGCGCACGCGCGCGACAACTCGCTGCAGGTCGTCCTCGGTATCGGCAAGTACACCAACCGCGGGGTTTTCGACGGAGCCGCCGGCGTCTGCCGTGGTACCGAACAATGGACGGTACGGGCCGGGCGGCGGTTGTCATCCGACCCAGCAGGCACCCACGTCGGGCCGATTCACTACCGCGTGGTCGAAGCGCTGCGCGCCATCCAAGTGAGCCTCGACGCGACCGAACACGCCCCAATCGCATTCGACGTCGAGCTGCGCGGCGACTTCGATGCGGCACTCGAGGATCCGTGGCCCGACCGCAGCCCCGACGGGTACCGCGTCACCCATAACGTGCTTCGGTACCACCAGATAGGTGTGGCAGCCGGTTGGGTCGAGCTAGAGGGCCACCGCACCGAAATCGTGGCAGACAAATGGATCTCGATTCGCGACCACTCGTGGGGACTACGCCCAGGAGTAGGCAAGCCGATCCCCGGCCTGCCCCGCGGCGGCCGCAAGATCAAACAGATGTTCATGACCTGGCTACCGATGACACTGACCCGCCAAGACGGATCTGCATACACGCTGTTTGTCATGTACCAGGAGGAACGCGGCGACGGATACCTCGAGATCCGCTGTCAGGCAGAGCAACAGAATGGCGACGGCACCGCGCACCGCTTTGCGTCCGTCGAACAAGACATGCACTTCCAAGACGACAACCGCCGGTTCACCCACGGCACCATCACGCTCATCGACAGCGACGGCGCCAAACGCCCCCTGACGATCACCGCGGCCGGGCCGACGGGATTCCACCTCGGCACTGCCGGCTACTACGGATGGAACGACTGGGTGTACGGCCAATGGGTCGGCGATCTCAAGGTCGAAGGCAACCACGTGAGCGACTGCGACAAGCCCGAAAACGCTCGCGAGCTCCATCAGCTCAGGGACCTTCTCGTGCATGTGGAAGATCCCGTCGGCGGAGGATCCGGTCTGGGCAACGCCGAGACCTTCGCGCTCGGGACATTCCCCGAACGCGGTCTTACTAGTGAGAACTCGTTTCTGTAGTACTTCCGAGGCTGCGTAG
>NZ_JBKQQD010000113.1:0-51477 GCF_052144515.1 Mycobacterium sp.
AAGATCATGCGCGACAATGCGTTAGATCTTCTGGGCGTCAAAGCCACAGTGGCGGCCTAGGCAGCCCGCCCGTGAGCGAATGGACCGTCGGGGCGGTGTTGGACGCCATCGCCGCCGTCATCCCCGACCGGCCGATGACGGTGTGCGGAGACCGCTGGAGCACGTTCGCGGAATCGGCACGGCGGACCACCCAATTGGCAAACTTCTTGAACGCCAACGGCTTCGGGGCGCACCGAGAGCAGGACACACTGAACCGCTGGGAGTGTGGTCAGGACCGGGTCGCGCTCATCATGTACAACGACCTGTACCCCGACGCGGTGATCGGATGCCTCAAGGCGCGAACCGTGCCGGTCAACGTGAACTACAGCTACTCGCCGCGGGAGATCGCCGAGCTGCTCGCCTACGTCCGGCCGCGCGGCATCATCTATCACCGGTCGATCGGTGCGCGGTGCGCCGAGGTGCTGCCGACGGTTGGCGCCGAGCTGCTGATCTCGATCGACGACGGAAGCGACGCCGCCGAACTGCCGGGCGCGGTATTGCTGGATGATGCGCTGGCACAAGGCGGTTCGGGCAACCCGGCGCCGGGATCGCCCGACGACCTGATCATGATGTGCACCGGCGGGACCACCGGCCGCCCCAAGGGAGTGCTGTGGCGGCAAAGCGACATGTACGTGGCGTCGATGGTCGGCGCCGACCACGCCAGCGGCGACGAGATCCACGCCAAGGTACGCGGCGGCGGACAGCCGTGGTTCGCCGTCTCTCCGCTGATGCACGCCGCCGGCATGTGGACCGCCTTCTCGGCGATCATGCACGGGTTGACGGTGGTGCTCTATGACGGGCGGGGCAAACTGGACGTGCGCTCGATCTGGGAAACCGCCCAGCGCGAAAGGGTAGCCATGATGACCATGGTCGGCGACGCCTACGCCGGCCCGCTGGTCGCCGAGCTGCAACGAGGTTCCTACGATCTGTCGTCGCTGAACACGATCGGCACCGGCGGGGCAGCCACCAACCCGAAGTTCAAGCGCGCGCTGATGGAAAAGCTGCCGCAGGTCACCATCATCGACGGGTACGGCTCATCGGAATCCGGGAACATGGGGTTCGGACACAGCCAACGCGGCACCCAGAGCGAGACCTTCCACCTCCGCGAAGGGGGAGCGGTGGTGTCTGAGGATCGCAGCAGGTTCCTGCAGCCCGGCGATCCCGAGATCGGCTGGGTCGCCCGCAGCGGCCGGATTCCGCTGGGCTACTTCAACGACGCCGACGCCACCGAGCGCACCTTTCCCGAAATCGACGGCAAGCGGGTGGTGATCCCCGGCGACCGGGCGAGCATCGAATCCGACGGCACCCTGCGGCTGTACGGGCGCGATTCGTTGGTGGTGAACACCGGCGGTGAAAAGGTCTTCGTCGAAGAGGTCGAAGAGGTGCTGCGCACACACCCCGGTGTTGCCGATGCGTTGGTAGTGGGGCGGCCCAGCGAGCGGTGGGGCCAAGAAGTCGTCGCGCTGGTGGCGCCGCACCCAGACTCGGACGTCATCGGGGAAGCCGAACTCACCTCCCTCTGCAAGTCGCAGCTGGCCCATTTCAAAGCGCCCAAGGCGATTCTGTTCGTCGAGCAGATTCAACGACTTGGCAATGGCAAGCCGAATTACCGGTGGGCTAAACGGGCTGCTGCAGAACAACTTCCGGCTGCCGCGCTGGCTGGTGTGGATACAGAGGGGCCCGCATGACCGGAAAAGCGATCGACTGCCTGATCAATGTGCATTTTGGCGAGACCGAGTCCCAGCCCAACTGGATGCTGAAGGTCCGCGACGACTACTTCAAGGGCCCGGAGTCGATGTTCGCCCCGGTCGACCTGTCCGAACTGCTCGACGAGATGGACGAGCAGGGCGTGCAGAAAGCGATCCTGATGGACAACCTCGCCAGCCCGTCGACCACCGCGCGCAAGTTCGTCGAAGCAAAGCCCGATCGCTTCGCATTGGCCATGGGCGGTGTCAACCTGCTGCGCCCGGTGCGGTCGCTGCGAGAGTTGACCGCGATAGTGAGCGAGCTGCCGGTCGCATACGCCGTTGTGGGACCCAGCTTTTGGGGCGACGGCCAGTACCCGCCCAGCGACGCGGTTTACTACCCGCTCTACGCCAAGTGCGCCGAACTCGAACTGCCGCTGTGCGTCAACACCGGCATCCCCGGGCCGCCGATCCCCGGAGAGGTGCAGCATCCCATGCACCTGGACCGGGTCTGTGTCCGGTTTCCTGAACTGCGGCTGTGCATGATCCACGGAGCCGATCCGTGGTGGGACGTCGCGATCCGGCTGCTGCTCAAATACGCCAACCTGCGCCTGATGACCTCGGCGTGGTCGCCCAAGCGGCTACCGGAAAGTCTGCTGCACTACATGCGAACGCGCGGCCCGAGCAAAGTGATCTATGCATCGGACTGGCCGGTACTGCGGATGCGACGAGTAATCCCCGAAGCGCGTGGGCTGGAGCTGCCCGCGGACGTGCTCGACAACTACCTCTACAACAACGCCCAGGAATTCTTCTTCGGACAGGAGCACTGACGATGGACCGCTTCGAACTGCGCAGACAGGACTACAGCCTGTCCGAACACCACGTGGACCTGCAGACCGCCTACAAACAGTTCTTCAAGACCCACTGCTCGATCGAAACCGTGCGTGCCGCAGAGCCTTCCGGCTTCGACAAGAACCTTTGGGAGCGGCTGTGCGCGATGGGCGCCTCGACGATGGCACTGCCCGAGTCGTGTGGTGGCGATGGTGCGACGCTGGTCGACCTGACCCTGGTGGCCGAAGAGATCGGTCGGGCGCTGGCGCCGGTTCCGTGGATCGACCACGTCTGCGCCGCGCGACTCTTGGCGCGCCTGGGAGCCCTGGGCACCGAAATGGCCCCCGAAACAGCCCTAGTGGCTGACGGAGAACAACTCGCCGCATTAGATGCGCGACTCGACAGCGTGCAGGGGGCCCGGCTGATTCCCATCGGGTCGATCGCCGATCACATCATCGTCCGCGACGGAGACCAGATTGTGCGCCTGACCTTCGGCACCAGGCCGGCGAAGGTAGACAACATCGGCCGGCTGCCGATGGCCTGGGTGGATCCGGCCGCCGCCGACACCCGTACCGTCGTGGCACAGGGCCTCGACGCGCTGACGAATTACCAACTGGCGCTGGACGAGTGGCGACTGCTGACCGCTGCCGCCCTGGTCGGTCTGGTCGAGGAGACGATGACCATCGCGGCCGAGTTCGCCAAGACCCGCTACACGCTGGGAGTGCCCATCTCCACATTGCAGGGCATTTCGCATCCGCTGGCGAATATGGCCATCACCGTTCAGGGTGGACGCAGCCTCGCGCGGCGGGCCGCCTGGTTCCTGGACAACGAGCCCGACGAGCGGCCCGAATTGGCGCCGTCCGCATTCGTGTTCATGGCCGAGGAAGCCTCCAGGGCGGCGACCATGGCGGTGCATATCCAAGGCGGCCTTGGAGTTTCGGCCGAAGCGGCGGCGACGGCATATCTGGTGCGGGCTAGGGGCTGGCCGTTGGCGGGCGGCGATCCGGGCGCGACGGCTCAGCGCGTCGCCGAGATCGTGGCCGCCCGCGAAGCCGTGCGCGTCTAGGGCAGGAGCGAGACGATGGATTTCTCCCGAGTCGAACTCTCCGACGAGGACCAGGCGTTCTATGACGAGGCACGAAGCTTTCTGGCCACGCACATGACCGAAGAGGTCAGGCGTCGCGACCGCGAGACGGGCGACAACTTCGACGAGGGCCTGCATCTGGCGTTCGGCGCCGCAGGCTATCTGGCCGGGGAATGGAAACCGGCGTCCGAAGGCGGCTTCACCCGGGTGCGGCGGCGGATCTGGGAGCAGGAGAAGCGGCGGGTGCATGTGCCGTGGGTGACCTGGGGGACCACCGCCATGGTGGCGCGGTCGGTGGCGAAGTTCGGCTCGCCCGAACTGCAGGACGAGGTGATGCCCGGGGTCTTCAGCGGCCATATCCGGCTATGCCTCGGCTACACCGAACCCGAGGGCGGCTCCGACGTCGCCACCTGTAAGACCCGCGCGGTACGCGATGGTGACGGTTGGATCATCAACGGCTCCAAGATGTTCACCACCGGTGCGCACAACTGCCAATACGTCTTTCTCATCACCAACACCGCCCCTGACGCGCCAAAGCACAAGAGCCTGACCATGTTCCTGGTTCCACTGAACTCGCCCGGCATCGAAATCCAGGGCGTCCGCACCGTGGACGGTGACCGGACCAACATCGTCTACTACAGCGACGTCCGCGTCGACGACAAGTACCGGCTGGGCGAGGTGAACGCGGGCTGGACGGTGCTGCGCGAGCCACTCAACGCCGAGCATGGCGCGGTTGCCGCGGTGCCGGATGGGCTGCAGGACACCGCGATCATGATGCACCAGGCCAATTTCATGGCGGCGGCGGTCGATGAGGCCGCCGCGCGCGTGACACGGCCGGATCCCAACGGGCGACGCCTGCTCGAGGATCAGTCGGTCGCATATCGACTGGGCCGCAGCGTCGCCAGGATGGAAGTGGCTCTTTCGTCTCCGAACATCTTCGGGCGCGTGGCCATCGCCCAGACGATGCGAGACATCTCCCCGGACCTGATGGACATACTCGGGGCCGCGTCGGCGCTGCCCCATGGGACAGACGGAGCCGCCGATGACGGCTGCGCCGAGTACGTCTACCGCTTCGCCCCGTTGGTGGGAATCTACGGCGGCACGCTGGAAGTGTTCCGCAACATGATCGGCCAGTACACGCTTGGCCTGGGTAAGCCCAACTACTCACCGCCGGTGACAAAGGTGTCCTGACGGTTCCGCGGGCTGGCCAGGGGCCCCGTCGCTGAGCGATTGTTGGGATCGGTAGCAAACGCGCGACGCAAGAATTTCGCAAGTGCTCGGCAATAACTTGAGGTCGACACCAGCGAAAGGACCACCCGTGAACTCGTCAATTCTGAAGCGGACCATTGGCCGGGCGCTGCTGTCGGGCGGCATCGCGGTGGCCGGATTAGGGCTGGCCGTGGGTACCGCCCAGGCGGATCCCGACCCCAACTACGGCCCACACCAGTGGTGCCCCGGGCAGTCGATGGAGTGGCCGACGGGGCCGTGGGGCCAGGTCGTTTGGGACATGGGTCGCTGCCACACGTGGTACGTCGTCGGCTACGGGAAGGGCAATGTCCCCGAGAGAACCGGCAGTCCGAGCGACATTTATGAGGGCCCGAATCCGACCCCCAACAACGCGATCCGGCACTGCCCGCCCATTGCTTTCATGTGTCCGTAACAGCTGCGCCGAACACCGCTGCGTGGCTAAGAGTGGAATCTAGGCCTGGTGGCCGCGCTTTTACTTAGGATCAGTATCCGGTCGCCGGCGCCAGCGTCCCGACCAGCTGCTCGGCGCAAAGGCGCGCACCGCGGTGTAACTTCAATCCGCACGTCCGCATATCCGAGGTGAGGTGCGTCATGGCTTCCGTCGAGGGGCTATCCCTGCAATTCTCGGATAACCGCGTCGTGCCAGACAATCTGGAAGCCATCAACAACGAATTGCAAAAGATCGGCGCCGGGGTGTGGCCGCTGGATCTGCGCGACAGACCAGCCGAAATCCGTGCTCTGCTGGCCAAACCCGTACTCGACGCGGCCGAAGCCGAACGTGTCAAAACGCAGTTCCTGCTGCCGAGGGAGCGGCTGCTGCAGATCGTGGCCCAGGCGGGGCGCATGCCGGCGGTTGCCGGCGGGGGCGCCCTCGCCACGTTTGTCGCCAATCTGGGCCATCACTACCCGCAGTTGCATCAGGTCCAAAAGGTGTCGATTACACCAGGTTCGACCGATTCCACGTAAATGCCGGGCCCGACGGCAGCGGTGTCGACGAGGTCTTTCAAATGCTCTCGGGCAGTGGATTTGTCATACATCAGCGAGTCGATGGCGGCAACATATTGACCTTGAGGCTGGGCTGCCTCGATGAGCGGCGCGGATGGCTGGGAACCTATAGCGGAGTCCGCCCGCATATCGGCAGCCTCAGTTCGGCCGCACTGGGTTCCAAGCTGTTGGTCCAAGCCTTTGGTGCCCCCGAGTGGACATTGACCTACACCGAGGAACCGCCGCTGAAATCGGCCCCGAAATGACGAACGAGCCGTAACGGCATACTGCGCTGCACAATATGGGCCGCTCGCGACTGGCCTGAACACTTGGTGGTGCCATCCGGCCGGGTTCTGGCGTTTACTTCGCCTGCACCCTGAATACCCCCCGGGCTATGATGGACATCATCACTAGCGAAGGGACCACGATGGTTGGTGACGAAGAAAGCATTGCCGCAGTGCTGAATCGGCTGCGGCGCGCGCAGGGCCAACTTGCCGGCGTGATCTCGATGATCGAGCAGGGGCGCGACTGCAAGGACGTTGTCACTCAACTCGCCGCGGTTTCGCGTGCGCTGGACCGCGCGGGATTCAAGATCGTCGCCACCGGCCTGCGCGAATGCGCAACCGGTAAAGGGGCAAAAGGGAAAAAGCCCCTGACGGAGGCCGAGCTGGAGAAGCTCTTCCTCGCTCTTGCCTGACACGCCGGATCGGGGCCACCTACGGTGGAGTGGCCGAATAGTGAGGCAACGGGTTCGAATCCCGTCTCCACCTCTTTCGTCGAATCGCGTCTCCGGGGTCGCGCAGAGACTGAAGTAGCGGGACGTCGGTTGTTGTCCCCGATCATCATCATGATGAAGGTTTCCTGACGGCGCTCCGACGCTGGGACGGTGTTGAATTCGTGCTGAGACGGGTCGACGCCGCGTTGCTGGAGCAGCAGTGTATTCGCAGGGCCGTGACGATACGTCCACGCCCATATGCCATACGGGGTAGGGTATAGAGATGCTACGCTCCAATTCGGAGCCAACGGGCCACATGAGGAGGTCAACATGCCAGGCCGCCGATTTGCGCAAGTGCCGAGGCAATCGCAGCCGATATGCCCCGAAAGCCCTCTAAAAGGGGGCCTAACGGCGCTGTTCTGCTGAGCGGCGCCGGCGTGTAACTGCGTTACCAACAGAATCAGCCACCGAACGGAACCACAATGTTGACCTTTGTCAAGCGGGCTTGGATACCGCTCGTCGTGGTGGTGGCAGTTGCGGTTGGTGCGATGGCCGTCGATAGGCTCCGTGGCGTTTTCGGGTCCGACGAGCTCTTTTCGTCGACGCGTAGTAGTGCAGAGGCAATCGTGCCCTTCAATCCCAAGAGTGTGACGTACGAGGTTTTCGGGCCGGGTGACACCGCGGGCAGCGTGAGTTATTTGAACAAGAATGCGGTGCCAGAACAAGCGAACTTCACCAGCCTGCCGTGGACCTACACGCTCACGACGACGGTTCCGGCCGTCATCGCCAACGTGGTAGCCCAAGGCAACAGCGACAGCATCGGGTGTCGCATCATCGTCAACGGCGATGTCCGGGACGAGCAATCTTCCAGCGGACACCATGCCCAGACCTTCTGCCTGGTGAAGGCCGCATGAACGTCAAGGATGACGACACCCGCCCGCTCTTCATGCGGATGGTCCGTACGTTAGCGGTGCCGATCATCCTGGCCTGGCTGCTTTTAACGATCGCCGTGAACGTTCTCGTGCCGTGGATAGAGTTTGTCGCGCGATCGCATGCCGTAACGATGTCGCCGCAAGATGCACCGGCAATGATCGCCGCGAAGCGCATCGGTGCGAAGTTCCAGGAGTCCGATTCGGACAACATTGTCATGGTTGTCCTGGAAAGCAACAAAGAGCTCGGTGAGGAAACTCACACCTATTACGACGGCTTGGTGAAAAAGCTGGCGGTCGACACCAAACACGTACAGCATGTCCAGAACTTGTGGGGAGACCGCATCACCGCCGCCGGTTCTCAAAGCGGGGACGGCAAAGCCGCCTACGTCCAACTCAACGTAGCCGGCAACCAGGGCAGCACCCTGGGAAACCAGTCCGTCGATGCGGTCCGCAAGATTGTCGACTCGTCACCACCGCCCAGCGGAATCAAGGCATACGTCACCGGCCCGGGAGCGCTCACCACGGACATGAACGAGGCCGCTGACAAAAGCATGTTCAAGATGATGGGCGTGACGGGCGTGGTCATCATGATCATGCTTGCCATCGTCTATCGCTCCGTCAGTACTGTGCTTCTGGTTCTCTTTATGGTCTTCGTCGAGATGCTCACGGCCAGGGGGGTCGTCGCGATTCTCGGATATTATGACCTACTGGGCTTTTCGACGTTCGTCGTCGCCATGTTGTCGTCTCTGGCGATTGCGGCGGGAACGGATTACGCGATATTCCTCATCGGGCGTTATCAAGAAGCACGTCAGGCCGGTCAAGATCGGGAAACGGCCTATTACTCGATGTTCCGCGGCACCTATCACGTCATCTTGGGGTCGGGGCTGACGATTGCCGGAGCATCGTTCTGCCTGCACTTCGCGCGGTTGTCCTATTTCAAGGCTCTCGGCATTCCTTCCGCATTGGGACTGCTCGTCGTGATCGCGGGAGCACTGACCGTAGCGCCGGCTGTGGTTGCTGTGGCCAGCCGGTTTGGTTTGCTCGATCCGAAACGGATGATCAAGACGCGGGGATGGCGTCGCATCGGAACTGCTACCGCCCGCTGGCCCGGGCCGATCTTTGTGGCCTCATTGCTCATCGCGCTCGTCGGCTTGCTCGTGGTGCCCAGCATGAACATCAGCTACAACGACCGCTTCTATATCCCGTCGAACGTGCCATCGAACGTCGGATACGCTGCGGCCGAACACCATTTCAGTGCCGCCAGACTCAATCCCGATATCCTCATGGTCGAGGGCGATCACGACTTGCGGAATTCAAGCGACATGATCATCCTGGACCGGATCGCCAAGGATGTGTTCCGCACGCCCGGTATTGCGCGCGTGCAAAGCATTACCAGGCCCTTGGGCGGCCCGATCGAACACAGCTCGATCCCATTCCAGGTCAGCATGCAGTCGCTTCCGATACAAGAGAACTTGCAGTTCATGAAAGACCGGATGACCGACATGCTCAAGATGAGCGACGATCTTGGCGTCATGATCGGCTCGATGCAACGCATGTATGGCTTGATGGGCCAGATGACCAACACGACACATCACATGGTCGGCGACATGGGTGACATGAAGGCCACGCTGGACGAGATGAGAGACCATTTGGCGGACTTCGATGATTTCGCGAGGCCGTTCCGCGGCTACTTGTACTGGGAACCACACTGCTTCAACATTCCCGTCTGCTGGGCGACGAGGTCTGTGTTCGAGGCGATCGACGGCGTGGACAAGTTCAGCGAGAACATGAGCGCGCTGCTCAAAGACATGAACAACATCGACGCGGTGCTGCCGCAAATGCTCGCACAGTTCCCGCCGATCATCGCGGTCGCAAAATCCATGCAAGGGACCCTGCTGACCCTGCACAGCAGTTTCTCGGGGCTGGTCACGCAAATGTCGCGGATGACGGACACCGCGAGTGCTATGGGCCAGGCCTTCGACTCGTCGAAGGCCGACGACTACTTCTACCTGCCGCCGGAAGCGTTCGACAACCCCGACTTCCAACGCGGCCTGAAGCTCTTCCTGTCGCCGGACGGCAAGGCAGCGCGGTTCATCATCACCCACGACGTAGACCCGGCAACTCCCAAAGGAATCTCGGCCGTCAAGCCGGAGCTCAACGCCGCGCATGAAGCCGTGAAGGGAACGCCGCTGGCCAACGCCAAGTTCTATCTCACCGGCACGGCGGCGGTGTACAACGACATCCAGACCGGCTCAGGGTTCGACCTTTTGATCGTCGGAATAGCTGCGCTGACACTGATATTCGTCGTCATGGTGGTCATCACCCGGGCTCTGGTCGCTTCACTGGTGATCGTCGGGACGGTGCTGCTATCGCTGGGCGCCGCCTTCGGCCTGTCCGTGTTGGTCTGGCAACACATTTTGGGCCTCGACCTGAACTGGATCGCCCCGGTGTTTGGGTTGATCATTCTTCTAGCTGTCGGGTCCGACTACAACCTGCTGCTCGTCTCGCGGTTCCAGGAGGAAATCGGCGCGGGACTGCGGACCGGCATCATTCGCTCGATGGGCGAAACCGGCGGTGTGGTCACCGCGGCAGGACTGGTCTTCGCCTTCACCATGATGTCCATGGCGGCGAGTGACCTGCGGTCGATTGGCCAAGCAGGCACCACGATCGGCCTCGGTCTGCTGTTCGACACCCTGGTCGTGCGCTCACTGATGACGCCGTCGATCGCGGCGCTACTCGGGCGGTGGTTCTGGTGGCCGCAGAAGGTGCGGCCGCGCCCGGCCAGCTACATGCTCCGGCCCTTCGGTGCGCGCCGGCTGGTTCGCTCCCTGCTCTTGGGCGAGGACGTCGATGCGGTAACGACCAAGCGCCAGGCGCCGTCAGGAGTCGGGGATTCCCAAACCGTTACCGCGGCTCCGTATGGTGCCGCAGGAAAGACGACTGAGTCCGAGCCGGTTTAGCCGATTGCGCTGATTGCAGCCATCAGCTTGGCGGCAGCTTCATCGGCGATTGCCTGCAGCGCCGGCTGGTCGACGACTTTGATCATGAGCTGTGGGTCCATCGCCTCGACCAGCACCGCATCACCCTGGCCGCCCGGATCGGTTCGCACGACGACGTTGCACGGCAACAACTGTCCGATCTGGCGGTCCACATCCAGGGCTCGGTGTGCCAGTGTCGGATTGCAGGCACCCAGAATCAGGTAGTCCTCCATGTCCGCGCCAAGCTTTTGCTTCAGTGTGGCCTTGACATCGATCCTGGTCAGCACTCCGAAACCCTGATCTGCCAGGGCTCGAGTGGTCCGTTCGACCGCTTCCTCGAACGTGGTGTTCAACTTGGTGCTCAGAGTCATTGCGACTCCTTCCTGATGGTTGTGCGCTGTGCCGATATTTGGTTGCGTGCCTGCGCTTTTGACTAGGTCGAGCGTCTCGGTGGTTGCCCGGGCGAAATGCCGTCGAGCCGCCCCCTGGGCACTGCCTCCTGCGGCCCGACAGGCAAACCTCCGCAGAGTTTCGCCATATGAGGAAATACCCCCACGGGTATTGATATTATACCGGATATGAGCGAACAGAAGCACTACCACGATGTACTGAGCGACCTCAACCCGCAGCATCGCGCCCTGCGCCAAAAGATCCCAGAGGTGTACCGGGGGTTTGCCGAGATGAGCAACGGCGCGCTCGCCTCAGGGGCATTGGACAAAAAGGTCAAGGAGTTGATCGCGATGGCCATCGGGGTCGTAGCCGGGTGTGACGGCTGCATCGCCTCCCACGCCCAGGGGGCCGCTCGTGCCGGAGCCTCCAAAGAGGAAGCCGCCGAAGCCATTGGCGTAAGCATTGTCATGCATGGAGGACCAGCGACGATTTACGGTGCTCGTGCTTATGACGCGTTCTGTGAGTTCGCCGACGCGGACGCCCACCCTGCAGCGGGATCGCCTCAATGAGTGCTGGATCGAAAGTAGCCGAAATGTCTGGGTGCCAAGATCGTGGAGCGCAAGCGGCCGCAAAGGCTTAACGGTCCAAGGACAATCCCGCGGGCTTGGGCACGCGCTCAGGTTGTCAGGATGGTGGCGGCGGCTGTGCCGGGCGCGCCGTAAACCTGCGCAAATCCGACCTGCGGGGTTCCGGGGACCTGGCGGTCACCGGACTGGCCGCGCAACTGGCGCACCAGTTCGTGCACCTGCCGCAGCCCGGACGCCCCGATGGGTTCGCCGTTGGCGATCAGTCCGCCGTCGGTGTTGACCGGCATCACGCCGGTGATCTCGGTGGCGCCGTCAGCCAGCAACTTTTCCTGTTCGCCGTCGGCGCAGAAACCGCACTCGGCCATGTGAATCACCTCGGCGCCCGCGTCCGTATCTTGCAGCTGAATCACGCCGACGTCTTCCGGTGCCACACCGGCCTTTTCGAACGCGGCCTCGGCGGCGTAGACCGTCGGCGACACGTCCTCGTCGACCGGCGCGTAGGTGGTGTTCACCTCGTAGGCGCCGTAGCGGCGGGTGCGGACCTCGACCGCGCGAACGTACACGGGTTTGTCGGTGAACCGCTCGGCGATGTCGGCGCGGCACATGATGGCCGCGGCGGCTCCCTCGTCGGGGGCGCAGAACATGTACTGCGTCAGCGGGTAGTTCAGTATCGGCGAATTGAGGATGGCGTCCTCGGACATCGGCTTGCGCCGAAACGCGTTGGGGTTCAACGCCCCGTTGCGAAAGTTCTTGGCCGCCACCTTGGCCAGCGTGCCGACGGAGACGCCGTGGTCGTGCAGGTAGCGGTTGGCCTTCATGCCGAAGAACTGGGTGGTGAGATACTGCCCGTTCTCGGCATACCAGCTGGGCATCCCGACCAGCGCCGGGTCCTCGGTGAAGGCGCCGCGCGGGTGCTTGTCCATGCCCACCGCGATACCGATGTCGTAGTCGCCCAACCGGATTCCGTCGGCGCACGCCTTGGTCGCGCTGGCCGCCGTCGCACAGGCGTTGAACACATCGGTGAACGGAATTCCGGTGAGCCCCACCATGCCGACGATCGCGTCCGGATTAGCCACCGTCCAGCTGCCACCGACCGCGAACTGGATGTCCTTCCATTCGACGCCGGCGTCGGCGAGCGCGAGTCCGATCGCGTCGGCGGCCATCTCCATGGCGGACTTGCCCTCGAAGCGACCGAACGGATGCAGGCCCACCCCGATGATGGCGACATCGTTCATGAGCGCCACTCTCCCCCGCAAGCGGGAGGTGCCCCCACCTCATCGCTCCGCTCTGCATCGTCGCCGGCGCGGTTCACGCGATAGCTCCCGCTTCCTTGAGTGCTTCGATGCGGTCCCAATCCATGCCGATCTCCATGAGCACGAGCTCGGTGTGCTCCGAGGCCTGCGGGGCCCGGGTCGTCACCAGCGGTTCGTGGTTGAACTGGACCGGCCCGCGCACGACTTTGAACGGTGCTCCGCCGCTGGCGAGCTCGACCTCGGCGATCATGTCGTTGGCGATGGCCTGCTCGTCGCCGGCCAGGTCGAGGAGGCTCTGGAACGGTGCCCATTGCCCCTTCATCGTCTTCAGGTGTTGCCGCCAGTAGTCAAAGGGCTTGGTGGCGAAGGCCTTTGCGATCAGTTCGGCGGCCGCGTCAGCGTTTTGTATCAGCGGTAGCACCTCGGAGAAGCGGGGATCGTCGGCGGCCTCGGGGATGCCGAGGTGCTCGAAGGTGTCGCGGATCAAGCCGGTCGGGCTGATGATGCACTGGTTGATCGTGCCGCCGTCGGAGGTCAGGTAGTTGCCCATGAAGGGGTTCACCGACACCGCGGTGGCGGAGCCCGGCATGGGCGTGCGCATGACCTCTCCGGTCTCCATGCCCTGTGTCATGCTCGCGCCCGCCGCCCACCACGCGGTGCTCAGCAGCGACACGTCAAGCTCCAGGGCTTCGCCGGTGCGCTCGCGATGCAGCAGCGCGGCCGAGATGCCGCCGGCGATGAACATGCCGCCGATGGAATCGCCGAACGCCGGAATGCCCTGTCCCAGTGCGCCGCCCAATTCCTCCGGCGTCAGGGCGTACCCCACGCCGCTGCGCGTCCAGAACGCCGTCCCGTCATAGCCGCCGATGTCGCGCTCGGCCCCCTTGTCGCCGTACGCCGAACCGCGAGCATAGACGATGTTCGGGTTCACCGCACGAATGTGCTCCACGTCGAACTTGTGTTTTTGCCGCTGCGCGGGCATGTAGTTGGTCAGGAACACGTCGGAGGTCTTGGCCAGTTCGTAGATCACTTCCTGGCCGCCCGGCGTCGAAACGTCGACCCCGACGCTGCGCTTGCCCCGGTTGGGGTGCTCCATCAGCGGATGCCGGTCCGGGTTGACCGGGATGCCACCCATGTTGAGAAAGCCGCGCTGGGTGTCACCTCGGACCGGGTGCTCGATCTTGAGGACGTCGGCGCCCCAGTCGGCGAGGATGGCTCCCGCCGCCGGGACGAACGTGAACTGTGCGAGCTCCAGGACCCGAAAGCCCTCCATTACCTTCACCATTGCAAGACCATGCCTTAGAACCTACTTGGCGCCGAACGTCACCGGAAGCGCATTCGGTGAACGGAAGGGTTGGCCGTGGATATGCGGGTCTTGAACGTCACTGTCGGTCAGCAGCTTGACGTTGGTCAACCGATTCAGCAGGCATTCGAGCGCGACGCGGGTCTTCAACCGGGCCAGGTGTAGACCCAGACAGGTGTGCTCGCCGGCGGCGAAGGAGATGTGCGGCACGTGCTTGCGGAAGATGTCGAATTCTTCCGAACGTTCCCAGCGCCGCTCGTCCCGATTCGCCGAGCCAATGCACACGCCGACCACCGAACGCGCCGGAATCTCGACCCCTTCCACCTCGGTGTCTTCTGTCGTGAACCGTTGCACCGTGGTTAGCGGGGTCTCGAACCGCAGCCCCTCCTCGATCGCCTGGGGCAGCAGCTCGCGGTCGGCTTGCACCGCGGCGAACTGGTCCGGATGTGTCAGCAGCAGGTACAGCAGGTTTCCCGAGGACCGGTAGGTGGTTTCCAGGCCCGCGGGCAGGAGCAGCCGCAGGAATGAGTAAATGGCTTCGTCGCTGAGC
Organism: Mycobacterium sp.; assembly: GCF_052144515.1. Lineage (GTDB taxonomy): Bacteria > Actinomycetota > Actinomycetes > Mycobacteriales > Mycobacteriaceae > Mycobacterium. The sequence continues at coordinate 14,580 of NZ_JBKQQD010000113.1, forward strand.
TTTTCGCCGTCGATCTCCGCGGTGACCAGGTCGCCGATAATGTCTTGGGTTGGTCTGGAGGCGGGCTTGGATTTGCGCTGTTCTATCTGCTCGAGGAAGTAATCCTTGAGCGCCGTCGACGCCTCGAAGGCGCGTTCGTAGTTGACGTGATAACTGATCAATTGCACGGCGCGCGTGCGGAACGTCGGCAGGTCTTCGGCCGGCAGTCCCAGTAGTTGAGCTATGACGCGGGTGGGAAATTCGAGGGTGAAATTCCGGATGAGGTCGGCTTCACCGGTCTGGATGAACTCGTCGATCAGCGCGTTGCAGATCGGCCGGACGATCGTGTTCTCCCACCGGGCCAACGCCTTGGACTTGAATGCCGCCGACACCAGGTGCGATGGTCGCGATGCTTCTTTCCCTCCATCGCCAGGATGGTCGGCCCCATGAACAGGCCGATGGTTTTGTCGTATGGCTTGGAGCTGAACACCCGGCCGTCTCGAAACACCTTGTTGACTGAGTCAAATGACATCGCCGAGAACTCGCGCTTGGGCCGAAAGTCCTCCGGCGTCTTGGAATAGTCCATGACGGTGCCCTTGAACACGGCGGCGTGCCGGCGTTTGTGGGCGAAGAACGGGTACGGGTCACGCAGGGCAACGGATTGGTCGCCGGTGCCGGCGGCGGTGTGAACGTGAGTCGTCACCTGATCTCCATTGCGTAAGATCGTACTGTAATTCTTACAGTACGCAACTCCGCTCCCGCAACGAAGGGGCCTTCACGGCTGGTGGGGCAGTAGGCTGACCATCAGGCCGTGGGCTTCGCTGAGCAGCGTGCCGTCGCCGGCCGTCATGGTCGCGGCGATGAACACCTTCCTGCCCTCGATGTCGGTGATGCGGCCGTGTGCGGTCAGCGGCTCATCGATCGGGGTGATGCTGCGGTAGTCGACATGGAGGTAGGCGGTGCGGGTCGGCCGAATCTCCGCAGCGGACACCACCATCCCGAACAGCCAGTCGTAGAACAGGGGGATCATCCCGCCATGCACCGCGTGGTTGCCGCCCACGTGGGATTGGGTGAAGTGCCCGTCCATGGTGACGCCGTCCGCCCCGGCGTCGGTCAGGGTCCACGGCGGCAGCAGTGGATGGCCCAACCCGGGCAGACTCAGGACGCGACCCGCGACAGCCTCGGTCTCCGGAACCTGGTGGCCGTCCAGCAGCGCGCACGCGTTGAGGACGTGCTCGGCCGCGGCGGCCCACAGTGCCTTGTCCGGGCGGGTGGAGACGGTTAAGTCTTGTAGCCGGTGCATCGCGGCCACGAAGTGGCCCAGCTCAGCCGGCGCGTCTTCGACCGGTCTGACTTCGGGAAACCCGCCGCGGATTTCGGGTGCTGTTTCGGTCAATGCGTCCCCCATGCCTGCAGCAGGTCGTCGGTTGTCGTGATGGTTGCCAGCAGTGACAGCGTGTTGGCGATGACGGCGGCGCCGTAGTCGGTGGGGATGCCGGCCACGGCATCGCGCGGCACGATCACCCGATACGCGGCATTGACCGCATCCATGACGAAGTTGGGGATCGCGATGTTCAGCGAAACACCAACCACGACGACGGTGGACACGCCGAGGTTGCGCAGTACCGCGTCGAGGTCGGTGCCACCCATCGGCCCGACGCCGTGCCACCTGCTCAACATCAGATCGGTTGGCTCGGGGCCTAATTCGGGTAGCAGCGCCGCCCCGGGCGTGCCTGGAGTGATGTCGACGTCACCGCGTCCGATGGCGAAGATCTTGGCGTTGTGGTTGGAGCCAAGCCCGTCTGGCCGTCGCTGCACCAGGCAGTGCACGACGCGCACCCCGGCCGCCCGTGCCGCCGGCAATAGCTTGACGATGTTGGGTAACGCGACGCGGCGTGCTTCTTCGGCGAGCAGCGCCAGCCCGGCGTGCGGGCCGATGACCGCGCCCTGGCACTCCTGAGTGACGATCGCGGTGTGTTCGGGCGCCGCGAGTTCGGCCAGTCCAGTCATCTTTGCCGCAACATTTCAGCGGGTGGCACCTCGTAGAACTGAGTCGCCCACTTACGCAGTGCCATATACCCTTTCGCGTCGACTTTGGAGAGTGCCGGATGCTCAACGTAGCGCTGGTAGCGCCAGATCTCCAGGTCGTCGAAGACGGTTGACAGGAACTGCTTTTCAATGAGTTCGCGCAGCTTGCCGTGCGGCACGTCGGCCGTGTCGCCCGGGATTCGCGGCCACCAGATCGAGTAGAACAGGTCCGAGCACTCGTCGTCGACCGGCGTGCAGGTGAAAATCAGCCGATGATTCTGCGCGCCCTCGAAGACGCTGATCGCTCCGCCCAGGCCGAACAGGTGGCTGTGGAACCGCAACGCGAGATCCTCGGGGTTGTCGCTCCGCGCGTCCGGCCAGCCCGCGATGAATTGCCATTCGTGGTCCACGATCTTCCAGTCCAGCACCCTGGGCGTCACTGTGGCGTGGTGTACGTACTCGAAATGGGCACTGTCGGGGGCGTTCTCCGCCACGATCTGCGGATGCACCGGTTCGCGCTCCGCTCGCCGGGAGAATTCCGGATACGCCCGGTAGTAGGCCGCCGGATCGGTCTCGAACTGCGGAAACTTTCGGAAGATGTCGGGCATCTCCCACTGCGGCTCCTTGCCGTCCGGCTGATGCCAGACGAACACGCAGTCGTACTGCTCCCGGACCGGAAACACCCGCAGCCGCAGCGCGCGGTTGGGCCGCTCTGGTTGATAGGGGATGTATCGATTCGTGCCGTCCGGGCCCCAGCGCCAGCCGTGGAAGGGGCACTGGACGCAGTCGCCCACCACCGTGCCGCCGTGGCCGATGTGGGCGCCGAGGTGCTTGCAGTGCCCTTCCAGAACATGCAGCTCACCCGACTCGTCGCGGTAGGCGACCAGATCCTCCCCGAAGTACCGAAGCGGCCGGACCTCGCCGACCGGGAACTCGGGTGACCACCCGACCATGAACCAGCCGGTGACCTTCCAGGTGAACGGGACCTTCACGCCGGCGCCTCCCACGGGTTTCGGTAGTTTCGCTGATACTAAATTCGTTACAGTATAGATTTCAGCAGGTCGATGGAAGTTCGTCCAGGGTGCGGCGAGGAGCTGGTTTATGAGTGCAGAGGACGTTGGGGCGGCTGACGAGCTCGCAGCGATGTCAGCGCCCCCAGTGCAGGGCGGTAAGCGGCGAATCGGCAGCAGCGGTGATTTCTGCGTCCCGGAGAATCTGTCCCGTGCCGGCTAATCATGAATCGGGCCCGCGCTTCGACGTGCTCGTCATCGGCGCCGGGTTTTCCGGCCTGTACATGCTGCATCGGCTCCGGCAGCTCGGATTGCGCGCCCGGGTACTGGAGATGGCCGAAAACGTCGGCGGCACCTGGCTGTTCAATAGATACCCTGGTGCGCGATGTGACATCGAGAGTATCGAGTACTCGTACAGTTTCTCCGAAGAGATTCAGCAGGAATGGGTTTGGACGGAGTCGATGCCGGCTCAACCCGAGATCGAGGCCTACCTGAACTTCGTTGCCGACCGACTGGATCTTCGCCGCGATATCCAGTTCGACACCAAGGTCGTCGCGATGGCATTCGACGAGGAAGCCGCGCAGTGGGTGGTGCGAACCGAGGCCGGCGAAACTTTCCAGGCCCCGTTTGTCGTCGCCGCCTCGGGCATCCTGTCGGTGCCACTGGAACCCGCCATCCCCGGAATGGCATCCTTCGAGGGAACCTCGTTGTTCACCAGTCGGTGGCCGAAGGACGGCGTCGGTCTCGCCGGGAAGCAGGTCGGAGTCATCGGCACCGGTTCGACCGGGATTCAGCTGATCCCCATTGTGGCCCGGGAAGCCTTGCAGCTCTGCGTCTTCCAGCGTTCGGCGGCATACACCTTGCCGTGGCAGGTGCACCGGTTCGAGCCCGGAGAGCTGGACGAGATGAAGGTCGGCTACGCCGAAATCCGTGCGGCCCAGCGGGCACACCCGATCGGCGCGGCGCGGTTGAGCGCCTTCTCAGTGTTGCTCGGGATGCTCGGCAAGCCGCCACTGAAATTGGCGTCGCGCGAAGAGCAATTGCGCGCCATCGAGCAGAACGGCGTATTGGGGGCGCTGGACTGGGGCGATATCTTCTTCGATATCGAAGCCAACCGGATGGCCGCCAAGCTGTACGGCGAGGCGGTGGCCCGAATCGTCAAAGACCCGGAAACGGCTGCCTCGTTAGTCCCCACGCATCCGTTCGCGTGCAAGCGACCGATCATCGACCAGGGTTATTACGAAACATTCAACCGGGACAACGTCACGCTCGTCGACCTACGAAAGTCGCCAATCCGCGAGGTGACACCGACCGGCATTCGCACCGAGCACGAGTTGTACGAGCTAGACGTCATCATCTACGCCACCGGATTCGACGCAATGACCGGTGCGCTCAGCCGTATCGATATCCGCGGTCGCGACGCCATGTCGCTGGCCGAGTTTTGGGCCAGCGAGGGTCCGCTGTCTTATCTGGGCCTAGCCGTAGCCGGCTTTCCGAATCTGTTCACGGTTCAGGGACCGGGTAGCCCGAGCCCCGCCACCAATTTCGTCCCCGCGCTGGAACAGCATGTGGAGTGGATCGCCGACTGTATCGCGCATCTGCGCGCCAACGGAATCCGCACCATCGAGGCGCTGGCCACCGCACAGCAGGAATGGATCGACCACACCACCGAGCTCGTCGCGTCGACGGTGCTGGTTCACCCGACCTGTAAGTCCTGGTACAACGGCGGCAACGTTCCCGGCAAGAAACGGATGTACATGGGCTATGTCGGCGGGATTCCCGAATATCGCCGTCGCTGCGATGAGATCGCGGCCGACGGGTACACCAGCTTCAAGCTCGCTTAGCTGGTTCAAGGAGGCGATGACATGTCTTTGGTGACACGCACTACGGAAGTTGCGCGCGAATTCGCAATGGTGCTGCCGCGGACCGCGTCTGGCCTCAAAGAATCGACCGGCTGGAACCCGGCGTCGCCACGTGGCGCGCGCCAGTTCGGCGAGGTCATGCTGGACGAGCTTGTGCTGAGCGGCTTTTCGCTGCTGAACGGACGGCTGACCAAAGAGGTGAGACCGCTGAGCGCATGCTCCGCGGCCGCCGAAGAATTGTCGGCGCTGGGCATCGACGGTGCGCATGCCGACCCGAAACCGTTGCGCACAACATCGATACAGCGGCGGCGGATCGGCGGACTGGCCTATGAGCGGGTGACGTTCGAGCATGATCCGGTGCTGCCGAAGACGCTGGCGGCCGAAGGCCTGGGTGGCCCGGCGCGCGCGGTGGTGCACGTGTGCCGGCACCGCGACGGGCCCAGGCCCTGGCTGGTGTGGGTACACGGCGCGGGTCAGGGCGGCGTAGAAGACCTGGTGCTGTCTCGAATCGGCCGACTGCACCACCAGCTGGGGTTCAACGTCGCAATGCCGGTGCAGCCCGGCCACGGTTGCCGGCGCCGCGAATGGCCGGCCTATCCAGACATGGATCCACTTGGCAATGTGGCGGGCATGATGCGCGCGGTATCAGAGGTGCGCACTGTCGTGCGATGGGCACAGCCGCAGGCCACCGCCGTTGTGGTATCCGGGATTTCGATGGGCACCCCGGTGGCCGCGCTGGTTTCGCATCTGGAGCCCCAGATCGACGCGGTCGCGCTGTACACCCCGATTCTGGGCCTCAACGCGATGATCGCGCGGCACCTGGGGCGTTGGGGGCGGTCTCGCGACGGATTCCGTGAGCTGCTTGGCTCTCCCGTGGTCGCGCAGCTGACTTCGGTGATCGATCCCTTGAAGGTCGCCCCGGTCCCACCGCCGGATCGGCGGCTCATTGTCGGGGCGTGGCACGACCGGATGGCTATGCGGGAGCCCGCCGTTGCGCTGCAGGAGCGCTGGGGTGGCCGACTGTATTGGTACGACGGCAGCCACGTCGGTCACATTTTCTCGCGGCGCGTGCAGAAAGTGTCCGAGGAGTTCCTGCAAGAGGTGGTCGACACCGCGGTGTCCGGACCATGACAGCCACGCGGACGGCGCGCGAAGTAGTCGAGCTCTACAACCTCGTGGTGTGGAACGAGCGCAACATCGACTTGGCCGAGGAGTTGTTGGGTGACACCGTCATCCGGCATGAGGTCGGCGAGGCGCACACCCTGACCCACTCTCAGGCGGTCCAACGGGTAGCAGACATGTGGCGAATGGTCGACTCTTTGCATTTCGACCTGAACGTCGTCGTCGCCGGTGACGACGGCGAGCACGTCGCGATCGTCTACGACTCCACCATGACCACCAAGGACGGAACCGAAACCAACGTCGCGAGTATCGAGGTCTTCCGTGTCATCGGCGGCAAGATCACCGAGGTCTGGAACTGCGGCTACCAGCAAGGAGTTTGGAATTGAGCGATCGCGCGCTTGACGAACTGGGCTACTACCTGCTGGCTGGCGCCGGCGGTGAGGGACCTGCAACCTTGATGGACGAGGCTCGCTGCGGTGAGGAGCTGGGCTTCGGCACGGCGTTCATCTCAGAACGCTGGAACGTCAAGGAAGCGTCTTCGCTCGTCGGGGCCGCGTGCGCGGTGACCAACCGGATGCAGATCGCCACCGCCGCAACCAATCACAACACCCGCCACCCGTTGATCACCGGGTCGTGGGCGACCACCATGCACCGGCTGTCCGGCGGTCGGTTCACGCTGGGTATCGGCCGCGGCATCGCCGCGATCTACGGAGCGTTCGGCATACCGGCGGTCACGACCGCGCAGATGGAGGATTGGGCTCAGGTCATGCGCCGTCTGTGGCACGGCGAGGTCATCTTCAACCACGAGGGCCCGATGGGCAAATACCCGATCCTGTTTCTCGACCGCGACTTTGACGAAGACATCCGATTGGCGCTGGTGGCTTTCGGACCGAACACTCTCGCGCTGGGCGGCAGGGCGTTCGATGACGTGATACTGCACACCTACTTCACTCCGGAAACGTTGCAGCGCTGCGTCAAAACCGTGAAATCCGCTGCGGAAAAGGCGGGCCGCGATCCGGACAGCGTGCGGGTGTGGTCGTGTTTCGCCACGGTCGGCGACCACCTCCCGGAACAACTGCGGCTGAAGAAGACCGTCGCGCGTCTGGCCACCTATCTGCAGGGGTACGGCGATCTGTTGGTGAGCACCAACGCCTGGGATCCCGCCGTGCTGCAACGCTTCCGGGAAGATTCGGTGGTGACGTCGATCGCCGGCGGGATCGATCACAAGGCCACATCCGAGCAGATCGAGCACATCGCGACGCTGATTCCCGACGCGTGGCTGGAGCCCTCGGCCACCGGGTCGGCCCAGCAGTGCGTGGATCGCATCCGCGCCGAATTCGATTACGGGGCCGATGCGGTGATCATGCACGGCGCGACGCCCGACGAGCTCGAGCCGATCGTGGCCGCGTATCGCGCCGGCGGTTTCTAGGCGCGGTGCCGGTTCTCTTTGACCCAGTAATCACGTGGGCCACATGAGTACCGTCCGCCGGCCATTAGGCGATTCAAAAATGTGATATCGCAGGCGATATCACATTCAAGAGTCGTCTAGTGGTCGGTCGCGCAGCACTGCGCTGAGGCGCCGGTTCTCCTTGAGGTAAGCAGAGCTGCGGATCACGAACCACGTGGCCAGTGGACGAACGAGACGGACGAAGTGCCGTCGCATGCCGAAGGCATTCCTCATGTCTTCCAGCTGCGCGTCGAGTCCTCGCTGCTGGTACTGAAGCAGCTGCTGGCTCTCCGCGGTGTCCGCCCAGTCGCCGAAATAGCGAGCAGGCCGTCGTCGCACGAATGCATCGATCGGGACGGGACCGATCCCGATCGCACCCATCAGGGCGTTGATGAAGTCGCTATAGGTCATACGGCAGGTTGTGCCGCCGGCTATGTTGAGTATCTTTCCGATCGACGCCTCACAGGCCACCGCGCGGGCAAACGCGGTGCCGGCGTCGGCGGGATGGAGGAATTCGAACCGCGCGCCGGGGCTGAACTCGAACATGATGCTCGGGTCCTGCGCCTGTATCTGGAGTGGTGTCACCGCCGCAAGCCGCAGGATGCTCCACTGCAGCCGCGACTGCCGGATCGCTTGCTCGCACTCGACCTTCTGGCGCCCGTACTCGTCGGTGGGAGAGGCGGGCGTGTCGACACGCAGCGGTGGCTCGCGATCCTGGACATCGCCGAAGATGCCCTGCGACGACGCGAATACCAGCCGTTTAGCCGTGGGTGAGGCCTCCATCTGCGCGATCAGCTCGTGTGTGGCGTCGAGGTTTACCTTGCGAGCCAACTCGGGCGCCCTGTCTGAATAGGGCGGGATGATGGCCGCGAGATGGATCACCGCGTCCACGCCCTCCATCGCATCGCGCAGCGATTTCGGATTGGTGATGTCGCCCCAGACGAAGTGAGCCCGTCCGTCGAAGCCGGATGCGAGGTTGCGCGCCCTGCGAGATTCGAGGTCGAGCGCGACGACGTCGTGGCCCTCTTCGGTCAACGTCTCCAAAGTGGCCAAGCCGATGTTGCCCAGCGCACCTGTCAACAACACTTTCATGTCTCATCCTCTTTTCGGTTTCGGTGCGCTGAGTTCCCGCAGGGCAGACAGGAACAATTCATCCATCTGCGGGCTCAAGTCAGCCAGGGTCGCCGCGCTGGCATAGCTGGCGGAGCCGAAGACACGCTCGAGCGTATCGGTGGCCCCGGCGCCGACGGAAAGGCACAGGCAGGCAACGCCTTCCATGCGGAGCTCTTCGAGGGCTTTAGCGGCGTCGGCTTCGGCGTAACGGCCCTCGTAGCCATCGTCGTAAGGGAAGCCATCGGAAAGGACGACCAGCAGCCGATTTGGTGTGCCGGCTTCGGCTTTGAGGATTTCACCTGCACCTCGGATGCCAGCGCCGAGGCGCGTGTAGCCCGATGGCTTGAGTTGGTTCAGCCGGGCTCGCTCCATGGCGCCGAACCGATTTCCGAATCCTTTGATCGAGGGCAGATGCACGGCGTGCCGGCCTTGTGACCGAAAGGCATAGACGGCAACGCGATCGCCGAGCTCTTCGAGCGTAACCGCCAACGTGGCAGCCGCCCGTCGTTGGTGATCGTGTACGGCCAGGCCGTCCGGATCCGTCTCGGTGGCCGATCCCGAGGCGTCGAGCAAGACGAGGACGCCGAGATTGCGAGCAAGTTTGCGGCGTTCCAGGTAGACGCATTCTGCTGGCGAGTAGCCGGAGCGCAAATCGACGAAAAGGTTGATGAGCGCCTCGATGTCGAGCTCGTCGCCATCGGGACGGCCGCGCAGCACCTTGGGACCCAGGCCAACGCGAGACAAGCGACGGCGCAGCATGTCGTCGTGCGGGACGCCTGCGGCGACGATGCCCGAGATGTCAGGGGCGGCCATCAGCGGGAAGTCGATGACCCGGCACCAATCCGGCCGATAGCGGTTGTTGTGTTCGTCCCACTCCGGGTAGAGCGCGCCGCCAACCCCCGCCGTGGCGCCGGGATTGCGGTCATCGGTGAATCGGATCCTCGTAGGCACAGGCCGGGAATGTGTTCCCGCCGCGTGCGCGCGCCGAACGGCGCGAACCCGCATTTCAGCGCCGGCAACGCCGTCCCCGGGGGAACGCGAGCTGCCAAACAGTTTGCGGAAATAGTCCGAGAGCGTCCATGAGGTAAAGAGCGGATTCTCAAACAGTTTGAGGATCTTGCTCTCCCGGGTCCGCTCCCGGTCGCCGTCGTCGCCAGCCTCGGGCAGGTCGACGGGATCGAACTGCAGACGCAGCTCTTTGTCGGTGGCCTGCGAGCCCGGTCCGGCCGAAGGCGCCAGCAGTCGGGAGGGCCGGATAGCCCCGAACCAATCGGGTGGGTCGGGGACTTCCACTGGGCTCTTGGCCATGTCGAGTGACTCATCGGCGGTCGCGGTGCGCGGTGCGCCATAGGGACCGAGATAGGGACCCAGCGCAGCGGCGAATGGGATCTGCCTGGCAAGCTCGGCAAGCACGCGGTGACCCTCGAGCGCGAGGTAGCGGCGCGCGATCGAGGGACGTGCCCGTAGCGGTTTCACCAATCGCCGATCCAGACTCCCCGCTCCCAGCAGGGCGCTCTGGATCAGCATCTCGCGACGCTGCTCAGCGAGAGAGCGGCCCGCCGAGACGAATATGACCGCGCCGTTGGTGTGAGCGGCGTCGCCCGCCAACGCCTCCGCGACGTCGACGGATCTGCCGGCAATGTAGGTGGCGAGGAGTCGAAACCGGTTAGGGTTCTTCGGATTTAGGGCGGTCACGTCCGGGGCACGACGGCGTCGGCGAGTTCGCCGAGGGCGCGAACGACGTCCGGATCGTCTGTGAGCGCCTCGACGATGGCCGACTGGACGGCACTGCGCAGGCTCAGCCCTTCGGCGACAAGGCCGCCGGCGAGGATCAACATCCGGGTGGACGATACTTCGCGCAGTGGTGAACCAGCCAGGTTCCGGATCGCGTCACCCAATGTGACCAGAACGCGGGCGGTCTCGAAGTCGATCCCGGCTTCGTAGGCAACCACTTCCGTCTCGATCTCGGCGGGTGGGAAATCGAGCGTGATGGCGACGAAGCGTTGACGGGTCGACTCCTTGATGTTCTTCAGAACGCTTTGGTACCCGGGATTGTAGGAAATCACCAGCTGGAACCCCGGTGCCGCCTTCAATGTCGTGGCGAGTCGATCGACCGGGAGCTCGCGGCGGTGATCGGCGAGCGGATGGATGACCACGGTGGTGTCCTGGCGCGCCTCCACCACTTCGTCCAGATAGCAGATGGCGCCGTCGCGCACGGCCCGGGTTAGCGGCCCGTCTACCCACACCGTTTCTCCGCCTTTGAGCAGAAACCGGCCCACCAGATCCGCCGAGGTCAAGTCCTCGTGGCCCGCAACGGTGATCAGATCGCGACCAAGCTCGTGGGCCATGGCCTCCACGAAGCGTGTCTTCCCACATCCCGTGGGACCCTTCAGCAGCACCGGCAGACCGCGGCGCGCCGCTGCCCGAAAAACCTCCGCCTCTTCGCCCACCGCTCTGTAGAACGGTGCCTCCGCGACCGAATCCACAATGGCGGGTGGACCGTTCAACAAATCACTTCCCCCGATCGAAGGGAACGATCGTCGGAAGCTTTACGCCGTCTGGAAGCACAAGCTTGCCATCGGGATTGATGTAGCCGGAGTTTTTGCCCGGAACCGGGAGTGCGGGATCGGGGCAGAGTCGATCTGTCCCGTCGCCGCAGATTCCCATGAGGAAGTACGACCGCTTCGCAATGTCGGCGGGCCAGGGGTCCTGATGCATGGCGAACCACTGCGCCGGAATGTTGTAGAACACAAAGAAGAACATGCTGCACGCGGCGAAGATCGCCAGGAAGCGTGTGAGTTGCTGCTTCGCAAACCCGCCTTGGACTCGTTCCAGTCCCCGTTCGACAAATGTCCGGCCGCGATCGTCGGTGAAGTAGCGCAAAGCGCACAGCCCCGCTTGAACGCCCCCCCACATCAGCCCTTCGTACACCGGCCATTGGTAGTAGGTGCCGGCATTGATGGATAAGGACCTGATCGCGCCGGGGTAGATGTAAAGCCCCATCGGCATCAGGAACAAGCCCTCCATGACCAAGTCGAAGAAGAACGTCCAGACGATCAAGACGCCGATCAGACCGGCGTTGCTGATGTTCGGCCAGCGCGATTTGGCTCGGCGCATGACCCAACAGCCGAGAATCGTGCACAGCAGAACTCCGTACGAGTAACCCGGCGCATTCATCAACAGCGGTTCGGCCATCATGCGGCCCGGTTCCCCGTACGACACCCAACCCGGGATGTGCTGTAACCATGAGCCCCGGTTGAACATCCAGCTGTTGTATGTGCTCCACGTGTTGAAGTAGTTCAGCAGCGGGTCTTGAAAGAACAGCAAGCCGCACGCCACCAGCAGCATGCCGTCCAGCGTGATTCGCCGTTCCCGCCGCCAGGGCCGGACGATGAAGTAATAAAGGCCGACCGGCAGGCCAAGCGCGATTACCGCGGTCCAGGTAAGGAGGATCACCTTCATGAGCGTCGGCGGATCGCTGGGCCCCGCGGGCACCCGCTTGAAATAGGGACCGGTAATCCATCGGATCCAGACGTATAGCTGAAAAGCCAGGATGGCAGCACCGGCGATGGCCCAGATCCGCACGGGCTTGGCCGTCGACTCGGGCCGGGTACCGAGCCCGGCCACTCTACGGAGCGATTCGGCCACCACGGGTGCGCTCTTGTTCTCCGACAGTCCGCTCATGGCTCTGTCTCCTTCCGGCATGCGTGAATATACCAACTGGTATCTCAATAACAAGAGTGTTTATGAGATTCCCATGGCACAATCGCTCGCATGGTCGAGCGTTGGACGCGGGAGCGACGTGTCGAACACACGCGGTCGCTTCTGCTAGACGCTGCGGAGCTGGTGTTCGCCGAAAAAGGCTTCACGCCAGCAACTCTCGACGACATCGCAGACACGGCGGGCTACACGAAAGGCGCCATCTACAAGCACTTCGCCACGAAGGAAGACCTCTTCCTGGCGGTGAGCGACCGGTACTGGCGTCGCTACTTCGACAATTTCGCCGAGGTGCTGTCGGGGGCCAAGGAGCTGGGAGCGCGCGAACTCGACGACATCGCCCAGCGGTGGCGCCAACTCAGTTATGACCACGGTGCCGCACACGCCGCGTTGGGCCTCGAGTTCACCTTGTATCTGCGGCGCAATCCCGAGGCGCGGGACCGGGTGGCGGCAAAAAGGTCAGAGGTCGTTGAGGCGCTGGGAAGGTTCGTCGCTGAGGGCGTCGACCGACTCGGCGGAACCCTGCTGGTCCCGCCGCTGACGTTCGCGCACATCCTCATCGCCACAAGCGATTCCGTCATGCTGGGGAGCCAACTGGATGATGTCGACCTCTACCGGCCGATCCTGGAAATGTACGTATCGGTGATCAAGCTGCCCTGATTCATCGCGCCTGTTCTCAACCGGTTCGCCGGGCCCGTGGGGCGCCTCGGACGACGCCGGGTGGTAAGCACGATTCGTGCTGTTCAGACCTAAAGGGGACACCAAATAGAATGAAAGTCTCTGGTATGCGACGTGTTTCAGTCGACCGTACTCGTCGCAGGCGAGCAACGGCTTCAGTAGTCACGTTGGCCACATGAGTACCTTCGGTCGGCCATTAGGCGACTGTTGAATGCGATATCGCCTGTGATATCACATTCAAGAGTCGTCTATTCGTCGGTCGCGCAGCAGCACCGCCGCCACCACTCGTAACCCGCTTGTTCTCAACCGGTTTGCCGGGCTCGCGGGCGCTTGACCGCGGCAGGCTTGGGCACCACGTTGGACATCACCATCCGTAAGAACGGCTCGTGGAGATCCTGCCCATCCAGATGTGTACTGATGGTGACGGCGTCATGGCTGGCGATCAGAACGCGGGCCAAGGCGTCGGGCGGGATCGTCAGTGCGCCCCCCAGTCGCGCGATGTTGCTGGCGATGTGGTCGGCCAGCGACCGGATCGTTTCTTCGCGTTTGGCCGCCAACCGTTCGCGTGCGCCGGGATTGCGTAGCAAAAACAGCGAGAACTCGTAACCCAGCGCCGCGCTGTCCGGCCCGGCGATGGTCAGCTCACGCCACCGCTCGGCGAATTGAGCGACTTTGAGATCCTCGAGGCTCTCGAAGGCGCCGATGATGTCTTCGAAGCCGTTGAGAAACCGGAGCAGGTGTCGCTCGATGACGGCCAGGAATAATTCTTCCTTGGTGCCGAAATGTGAGTAGATCGCGCCGCGGGTGTATCCGGCGACCTCAGCGATGTCTTCCAGCGCCGCGCCGCCGAACCCCCGCTTGGCAAACACTTCCCCGGCGGCGTCCAACAACACATCGCGGGTGTGCTCAAGGCGCCGTTGCCGCGTCCATCGTTCCGCCACAGGTTTCATCTTCCCAGTTACGGCAAGATCACCGTGCGGCTCACCGGTTCGGCTGCGGCCTGCCGGCTAGAGACAGCGCGGTGTAGGGCAGCCAGCAGCGCATCACGTGTCTCGCGGGGATCGATGAGTTCGTCGAACCCCATGTGTTCGGTTGACCGGTAGGAGGCTTGCAGCTCCGCGTCGCGCAGCTTGGCGGACAGGTCCTCACCGGCATGCGACGCGCGACTGAGCGCCGCGGCGCCCATGGCTCCCATCGTGGCGCCGGGGTAGGCGAAGGTGGCCGACTGGTGGTCGAAGCCGAGGAGCGACATGACCATGGAGCCGAAGCCGTACGCCTTGCGCAGCGTGACGTGCAGCTTGATCGTCGTGGCGGCGGTCTGGGCCGCGAACATCCGTGCGCCGCTGCGAAGTACGCCCTCGCGTTCGGAGCGGCTGCCGGGCAGCATCCCGGGGTTATCGGCCAGGAAGACGATCGGCAAGTGAAAGGAGTCGGCCACCAAGATGAAATGCGCCGCTTTGTCGGCGGCGGCGGCGTCGATGGACCCGGCCAGCACCTGTGGTTGATTGGCGACGATTGCGACGGGATGCCCGCCAAGATGCGCCAGGGCGCAGATGATCGCCCTGCCGTACTGCGGCTGCACTTCGAACCAGTCGGGACGGTCGAAGACCACGTCGAGCACCGCGCGCATGTCATAGACGCGGCGGTTGTCACGGGAGACGATGTCCAGCAGCTCCGGCGTCGGACGCGGTTCGGTCAGTGTGTCGGCCGGTTGCGACGGTGGGTAGGACCACGCGCTCGGCGGAAAATACGACAAATAGCGGCGAATATCGTCGAGCGCGGCTTGGTCGTCGCCGGCGAGGTTGTGGATCACCCCGCTGAGCGGCGCGACGCCCGGTCCGCCCAGATCCTCCTTCGAGATGTCCTCACCGGTGGATTCTTTGACGACGGGCGGTCCGGCGGTGAAGATGGCACCCTGCCGGCTCATGATCCGGAAGTCGCACACCGGGGCGACCAGGGCGCCGTGTCCGGCCGAGGGTCCGAGCACCGCGGCGACGGTCGGGACCCGGCCAGAGCACTGGGTCTGGGCGAGCAGGTCGGTTGGGGTGCGCCCGTAATGCCCACCGGTCGGACGAAAGCCGGCGCCATCGAGCAGCATCACCAGCGGGATCCTGTCGCGCAGTGCCAGTTCAGCAATCCGGTAGCGCTTGGAGTTGCCTCCGGGCCCGATGCTGCCGGCCAAGGTGGTGAAGTCCTCGGCGCCCACCATTACCGGCACTCCGTTGATAAGACCGGACCCGGTGACGATCGCGTCGGCGGCGATCTCGCCACCGACCAGCGTGCCGATTTCGCGGAAGGTGCCTGGATCGAGGAGTCGCGTTATGCGCGCGCGGGCGTCGAGTTTCCCCTTGCCGCGTTGCTTGTCGAGCCGATCCGGGCCGCCCATGGCCAACGCGTGGCGACGACGACGGTCCAGATCGTCGAGCGTCTCCTCCCAATCCTGGCCTTTAGTCATCGTTCCGTCCTACCTCGCCGAAAGGCGGTCGGTACTTACTGAAGTGCTTACTGTAGCGTCTGCGACAGACGGAGCACGATTGGGGCGAACCAATGATCCGGTTGACCGAAGACGAAGCATGGGCAGAAATCGCGGCCACGCACACCGGAATTCTGACCACGCTGCGCCGCGACGGAATGCCGATCGCATTGCCGGTGTGGTTCGTGGCCGAGGATCGCACGGTCGCGATGACGACACCGGCCGGCACCAAGAAGATCGCCAGGGTCCGGCATGACCCCAGGGCCTCGTTTCTGGTCGAATCGGGACAGCGCTGGGTCGACGTGTGCGCTGTCCATCTCACCGGGCGCGTTGAATTCGTCACCGACGAGCCGGCGATACTCCGCATCGAGGAGGCCGTCGACGCGAAGTACGCCGCGTTTCGCCCGCCGGCTGCCGGTCTGCCCGCGGCGACGCAGAAGCGCCGCAAAGCTACTAGCCAGCTCCGTCTATCCGCGGTTCGTGCCCGAGGGCAAGATCCTGACGTGGGACAACGCCCGGATCGCGGGGCGGCGTTCGTGACGTTGACCTTACCGAATTGCTTACTGTAGCTTCGCTTCCATGACGCCGGTGTCGGGCCTGAAGATCGATGGCGGCATCCCCCTTCGGCTCGAACGCGCGGCCGACGGGGCCGCAGCCCTGGAACGAGACGGGTATGACGGAGGCTGGACGGCCGAAACCAGTCATGACCCGTTTCTGCCGCTGCTGCTGGCCGCCGAGCACACGTCGCGACTCGAGCTCGGCACCAACATCGCGGTGGCGTTCGCGCGCAATCCGATGATCGTCGCTAACGTCGGCTGGGACCTGCAGGCGTATTCGAAGGGCCGATTCATCCTTGGTCTGGGAACGCAGATCCAGCCGCATATCGAGAAGCGATTCAGCATGCCGTGGAGCCATCCGGCGCGCCGGATGCGCGAATTCGTCGCCGCGCTGGACGCGATCTGGTCGACGTGGAAGGACGGCACCAGGCTGCGTTTCGAGGGTGAGTTCTATACCCACAAGATCATGACCCCGATGTTCACGCCCGAGCCGCACCCCTATCCCGCGCCGAAAATCTATCTGGCCGCCGTCGGCGAAGCGATGACCGAGATGTGCGGCGAGGTCGCCGACGGCCACCTCGGTCACCCAATGGTCTCGAAGCGCTATCTCGATGAGGTGACGATGCCGGCGCTACTGCGCGGCATGCAGCGAGCCGGACGCGATCGCAACGATTTCCAGGTGTCCGGCGAGGTGATGGTGGCGACGGGGCAGAACGACGCCGAACTGGCGACCGCCACCGCCGCCACCCGCAAACAGATCGCCTTCTACGGCTCAACACCGGCCTACCGCAAGGTGCTCGAGCTGCACGGCTGGGGTGACCTGCACACTGAACTGCACCGCCTGTCCCTACAAGGGGAGTGGGACACCATGGGCTCGCTCATCGAGGACGACATGCTGAACGCTTTCGCCGTCGTCGGTCCCGTCGACACCATTGCCGCCGCCCTGCGAAAGCGCTGCGACGGAGTGGTCGATCGGGTGCTGCCGATCTTCTATTCCGCATCGCAGGATTGTGTTACAGCCGCACTTAAGGAGTTTCGTCAATGAGCGCACCGACGGTCGATGACGCCGCCAAGGTATTCGCAGATCCGTTGGCATACACCGACGAGGCCCGACTGCACGCGGCGCTGACTCACTTACGTCGCAACGCTCCGGTGTCATGGGTCGATGTGCCCGACTATCGCCCGTTCTGGGCGATCGCCAAGTACGCCGACATCATGGACATCGAACGCGAGAACATGCTGTTCACCAACTGGCCGCGCCCAGTACTGGCAACCGTTGAAGGCGATGAGATGCAGGCCGCCGCGGGCGTTCGCACGCTGATTCATATGGACGATCCGCAGCACCGGGTGGTGCGCGCGATCGGTGCGGATTGGTTCCGGCCCAAGGCGATGCGGGCGCTGAAGATGCGCGTCGACGAGCTCGCCAAGATCTACGTGGACAAGATGATGGCCGCCGGTCCCGAGTGCGACTTCGTTCAGCAGGTCGCGGTCAATTACCCGCTCTACGTGATCATGTCGTTGCTGGGCATACCGGAGGCCGACTTCCCGCGCATGCTCAAGCTGACGCAGGAGTTGTTCGGCAGCGCCGACAGCGAGTTCAAGCGCGGCAACTCCGAAGAGGACCAGTTGCCGGCGCTGCTGGATATGTTCCAGTACTTCAACGGTGTGACCGCGTCGCGCCGCGAGCATCCGACCGAAGATCTCGCATCGGCGATCGCCAATGCCCGCATCGACGGCGAGCCGCTGTCGGACCTCGACACCGTGTCCTACTACCTCATCGTGGCCACGGCCGGCCACGACACCACCAGCTCCACCATCTCCGGCGGCATGCACGCGCTCATCGAGAACCCGGACCAATTGGCGCTGCTGCGCGACGATCTCGGCCTCATGCCGCGGGCCACCGAGGAGATGATCCGCTGGGTCACTCCGGTCAAGCATTTCATGCGCACCGCCGCCGAGAACACCACCGTGCGCGGAACACCCATCGCCGCAGGCGAATCCGTGCTGTTGTCGTATGCGTCAGCCAACCGCGACGAGGACGTCTTCGACGACCCCTTCCGCTTCGACGTCCGGCGCGAGCCCAACAAACATGTGGCCTTCGGCTACGGCGTGCACTTCTGCATGGGCGCCGCGCTGGCTCGCATGGAGGTCAACAGCTTCTTCTCCGAGCTGCTCCCGAGGCTGAAATCCATTGAACTGGGCGGTGATCCGCAACTCGTCGCCACGACGTTCGTGGGCGGCCTCAAACACCTGCCGGTTCGCTACTCCTTGACCTGAGCGCGATCGGGCGCGCGCGCCGACACCCCGCCTTTGCGCTCCTCGCGGGTCTTGACGCGCGTACACAACTTTCAGTATTTTCTGAATCTAATGAATAATAACGACGGATTGCCGCCGCCCTAGACGAGCTCGCCTACAGCCAGGACGAACTGAAACTCAACGGCGTGATCCTCTTGACCAACTACGACGGGTATTACCTGGGTGACGCAAGGTTCGACGAGTTATTCGCCGAGTTGAACCGACGGAAGGCGGTGGTCTTCATTCATCCGCAATCCCCGCCAGGGCAAGAGCAATCCCACCTGGATCTGCCTGAGGCCATGCTCGACGTATGTTTCGACACCACCCGCACAGCGTTCTCCCTCCTCGTCAATGGCGTGACCAAGAATTATCCCGACATCCGGTTCATCCTCGCGCACGCCGGCGGCGCGGTTCCATACCTGGCCGGGCGGGTTGCCATCACGGCTTCGATGTTGGCGAATCTCAAGGGAGCGGCGCCGGTCGTGGCCGACGGCATCGGCAAGGTTTTTTCCGTTTCGCACATACTGGAGGAAAAGATGCCCGACCAGCTGAGTTACTACCTCAGGTTCAAACGCAACGTGCTACCCGAAGGACCCGACTACTTCCTGCGACGCTTCTACTACGACACGGCACTGTCGGCCTCACCGCACTGTTTTTCGTCGCTGCTCACCGTCACGGACTGCTCGCATATTGTCTTCGGAACGGACTATATATTCGCAACCGAAGCAGCTGCACCGGCAACCATAAGCGCCATCCACGGCCACGATGGGTTCACCCAGCATGACCTCGATGCGATCGGACGGGAGACGGCACTCACGCTGTTTCCAACGCTACGATGACCGACTGGCAGGACGCATTCGTCGAAGAGCTCGGAGCGCTCGGACCAGAGCTCGGCCTGCCCCGGGCCATGATGCGTATCACCGCCTGGATGATGGTTTGCGATCCGCCCGAACAGTCAGCACGACAGATCCAGGATGGCTTGCACCTGTCGGCAGCCGCGGTCAGCGCCGCCACCCAGCAACTGATCACCGCCCGGATGCTCGAACGTGTGTCACGTCAGGGCGATCGCAAGATTTACTACCGGCTGGCATCGGGAAGTTGGGATGCACCGCTGGCGGCGAAGCTCCGCGCGCTCGGCCGACTGCGCCAGGTCGCCGATAAGGGTATTGCGGCGGCCGGTAAGGGGGCTGACTACCGCCTGATCGAGATGCGAGATGCCTTCGGCTGGTTCGAAGGTCAGCTGGACGAGCTCATCAAGCAGCGCCGGCAATCGAGTTAAGCAGGTGGGTCATCTTTGGCCGGTGCCATGCCTAGCGGGCGGTCAGTCGATGGCCTTTGGTCGAGATCGATACACTCCTCGCGTGACGCCAAGGACGATCGTCATCACCGGCGCCAGTGACGGTATAGGCGCCGCGGCGGCCCGCCGGTTGCGCCAGAACGGCGACAATGTCGTCGTGATCGGCCGATCACAAAGCAAGACCGCGGCCGTGGCCGCGGAATTGGACGTGGACCATTTCGTGGTCGATTTCGCCGACCTGTCGCAGGTGCGAGCCTTGGCGCAGAAGCTCAGTTCGCAGTACCCCCGCATCGACGTGCTGCTCAACAATGCCGGAGGCATGAGCACCAAGATTTGCCTGACACCCGACGGCTACGAGCACACGTATCAAGTCAATTACCTGGCGCCGTTTCTGCTGACCACCCAGTTGATGGATGTACTTCTTGAGTCCCGCGCCACCATCGTCAGCACGACCAGCTCATCGCATAAGTTGGTTTTCCGGGCCACCGTCGATGACTTCGAGAACACGGCCAGGCGCCGACCCGGCACCGCCTACGCTTTGACGAAGTTGGCAATCGTGTTGTTCACCAGGGAACTACACCGCCGCTACCATGCCGGCGGGCTCTCTGTTGCGACAGTGCACCCCGGCTATGTCTCCTCCAACTTTGGACATGCATCCGGATCGCGGTTCCTTGTCTTTGTGCAGCAGCACACGCCATCAGAGCTGTACACCTCGACCACAGACGAGGGAGCCGACCAGCTGGTGTGGCTCGCATCAAGTACACCCGGTGTCGATTGGACGTCTGGCGAGTACTACTCGAGGCACAAGATCGCCAAAGCCAGCCGCTTGGCCAACAATCCCCGCCTTGCCGCCGAGTTATGGGATCGGACCCTGGCCAAGGTCACTGGAACCGCGTGCTAGGCGTACACCACTCGGCGATCTGCACCGCCGATATGCAACGTTCGCTTAGGTTCTGGCGCGACGGCCTGGGCTTGTGCCAGCTGTTCGACCACACCTTTACCGGAGATTGGCCAGAACTATTCGGCGCCAAGGGCGATCGGCTGCGGTCGATCTTCCTGGGCGATCCGCAATCACCCGACTGCGGGATCGTCGAACTGGTGCAGTTGCCGGGTACCGATGAAGCGGTGCCCGCACACCCGGCTCCCCGGTACGGATTCTTTCTGCTCTCCCTGGAGCGCGACGTCGACGAGACGCTGTCCGGCTTGGCCGCATTGGGTTTCTCCGACGGCGTACGGCGCATCACCATGCCGGCCCCGGGCGGCAAGACTGTCTCGATGGCGGTCATCACTGCCCCGGACGGCGTGCTTGTCGAACTGATCGGGCCAGCGCAATGACCGCCCTGGTAACCGGCGGCGCGTCCGGGATCGGACGTGAGGTCGCCGGGCGGCTGCGCGACGCGGGCCACGACGTCGTTGTGTGGGATCTCTTAGACGCCGATATCGCCTGCGATGTCAGCGATCCCGACGCGGTCTCGGAGGCGATAGACCAGACGGTGCGCGAGCACGGTGTGCCCACCCGGATCGTGACCTGCGCGGGAATCGGGGCCTCGGGCCTGCTGCTGAAACAGCAGCCCGCGCAATGGGAACGGGTATTGGCGGTCAACCTGACCGGCACCTGGCTGACCATCCGCGCCGGAGCGCAAGCCATGATCGACGCCGGCGTGGGCGGTTCGATCGTGGCTGTTTCCAGCATCAGTGGCACCGTCGCCGACCGCGATATGGGCGCCTACTGCGTGTCCAAGGCCGGCGTGGACATGCTGGTCAAGATCGCCGCCGCGGAGTGGGGGAGTTACGACATCCGGGTGAACGCCGTCGGGCCCGGTGTCACCCGAACGCCGATGCTGGTGGACGCCCAACGACTTCCCGGCTGGGTGGACGGCCTGAGCGAGCGCACCCCGCTGGGTCGGCTGGGTGAAGCCGCCGACGTGGCCGGCGCCATCGTCGGAGTCCTCGAGCTGCCATGGGTGACGGGGCAGATCGTGCATGCCGACGGCGGCCTGGCGCTGCACAGCCCGATCGACGCGTACGGCCAGATGCAACGGGTGATGGCGAAGAAAGACGGGTTCAGCTGAGCCCGAAATCGATGATGCCCCGGATGATTTGACCGTTGCGCAGGTCGTCGTAGGCGTTGTTGATCTCGTCGAGGCGATAGCGTCTGGTGATCATCTCGTCGAGCTGAAGCTGACCGGTCATGAACAGCCTGGCGAGCCGGGAGATGTCGGCCCTCGGGTTGCACGAGCCGAAGACGGTGCCCGCCAGGGACTTGTTCATCAGGATGAAGTCCTGCAGGTCGATGTTGACGGACCGGGTCAATTGCGAGGACATGCCGGTGAGCACACAGGTCCCGCCCTTGCGGGTGAGCTGCAGCGCATCGCGGACGTCGTCGGGGGTGATCAACGACGGCGAGACCACGACAGCGTCGGCCATCACCCCACACGTCAGGTCGCGGACCAGATCCAGCGCCTCGGCGGCCGTCGCGGCGCTGTGGGTAGCGCCGAACTGCAACGCCGACTTCTGTTTGAACTCCACCGGATCTACGGCGACGATCTGCGCGGCGCCCCCGATCCGGGCGCCCTGGACGGCACCCGTTCCGATTCCGCCGACGCCGATCACAACGACGGTATCGCCGGCGCGCATGCCGGAGCGGTTGGCAACCGATCCATAGCCGGTCGGAATGGCGCACGACAGCAGCGCGCTCGGCGCCAGTGGTAGGTGCGGCTCGATCTTCACCAGTGAATTCGTGGATACCACAGTGTGCTTGGCGAATGCGCCCACCTTCGCCAGATGCCCGAGCGGCTTGCCGTCGGCGGTGTGATGGCGGAAGGTCCCGTCGGTCGGCATTCCCGGGGTCAGGACGGTTGCCCCGACGTCGCAGATGTACTCCATTCCGGTTGCGCACCAGCGGCATTGGCCACACACGGCGACGAATGACATCACCACATGATCGCCCGGCGCGAAGTCGGTTACCCCTTCGCCGACTTCACGCACGATGCCGGAACCCTCGTGACCGCCGATGGTGGGGAACATGGTCGGCAGCCCGAGGGACCGCAACACCTCGTTGGGCGCTGACAGATCACCGTTGAGGATGTGGTCGTCGGAGTGACACAACCCGGCGGCGGCCATCTCGACCAGGACCTCGCCGGCACGAGGCGGATCCAGTTCGAATTCTTCGACAGACCAGGGCCCGCCGACGTCGTGCAGGATCGCCGCGCGACTTTTCATGCGGCCGTGAACGTGACGGGAAGTTTGTTGGGCGAGCGGAAGGTGAGTCCAACGATCCTGGACTCCTCGCCGGTTCCGTCGTCCGGAACGAACGTCAGGTCCTTGACGCGGTCGAGCAGGCTGTTCAGCATCACCCGCGTTTCCAGCCGGGCCAGGTGCATACCCAGGCACATGTGAATGCCGCCGGCGAAAGCGATGTGGGCCTGCCGCGGCCGCCGGATGTCGAATGTGTTGGGGTCGGGCCAACGGCTTTCGTCACGGTTGGCCGAGCCCATGCACATGTCGACTTGTGCATCGGCCGGGATCGTCTTGCTACCGATTTCGACTTCCTCAGTGGTGGTCCGCATGACCATGGTCAGCGGGGTCTCCACCCGTAGCCCTTCCTCGATCGCGGCCGGTATCAACGACCGGTCCTGCTGGACCATCGCCAACTGCTCGGGGTGGGTCAGCAGCAGGTACAGCAGGTTGCCCGAGGAACGGTAGGTGGTTTCCAGCCCGGCGGGTAGCAGCAGGCGCAGGAACGCGATGATGGCCTCGTCGGTGAGCTTCTCGCCGTCGATCTCGGCGGCGACCAGGTCGCCGATGATGTCGTCGGTGAGCTTGCTGCGCCGCTGCTCGACTTGGTCGAGGAAATAGCCGTGCAACTCGCTCGCCGCGGTCAACCCCGCCATGATGTCGGTCGGGATCGAGATGAGGTCGAGGGACAAGCGCCGGAACAGGTCGAGATCCTCTGGGGGGAGTCCGAGCAACACCGAAATGATCCGTGTCGGAAATTCGAACGTCAGCGCCTTGACCAGGTCGGCGTGACCGTCGTTTTTGATCTCGTCGATCAGCTGATTGCAGACCGGCCCGATGACCGACGGTTCCCAGCGTTCCAGGGCCGTGGCGCGGAACGCCTTGGCCACCAGGCTGCGATGATCGTGGTGCTCCTTGCCGCCCATCGCCAGGATGGTGTGCCCCATGACCAATCCGATTGACTTGTCGTAGGCGGCCGAGGTGAAGATGCGCTCGTCGCGGAAAGCCTGGAACAGCGGGTCGTAACCGAACAGCACCCACTCGTCGTTCGGCCGCAGTTCCTCCGGCATCTGTGAGTGGTCGGCCAGGGAGCCGTGCCAGACGGGATCGGTGCGCCGCATGTATTCGAAGAAGGGGTAAGGACTGGTCTCACCGGTGAGGTCGAGGGTGACGAGCTGGTCGTCAGGTTCGGTGCGCAGCGTCATTGCCGCTCCTTCTGGGCACTGGGGAATGTCGCTATCATAGTATAAATAGCAACGAAGCCCAATGGGTTGTGGACGTTACCGTAACGGGCACAGTATGGAGTCGGGTGCTCGTCAGGAGGCGGTGATTCTCAAGTGCTTCAACGCCGATTCGTGTGCTCGCTGGACGAGCTGCCGCCCGGCGGGATGAAGCTGGTCGACGTCGGGAAATTCGGCGTGGGTGTGTACAACGTGCGCGGTGCGCTGTATGCGATCGTGAATTACTGCTCACACCAGGGCGCCCCACTGTGTCAGGGCCTGATCGGCGGCACCAACGAATCCGACCCTGACGGGCCCGACCGGCTCCGTCGGGTCCGTGACGGCCAGATCGTGCGATGCCCTTGGCACAACTGGGAATTCGACCTCGCCACGGGTCAAAACGTCGCCGATCCGCGACGCCGTGTCCGTACCTACCAGGTCGATATCAGCGACGGAGAGGTGTATCTGACCGCATGATTATCGATACCAATGTGCAGCCGCATTTCCGCTATAACGCCGAGATCCGGCGGTATCTCCCCGATGCGCACCAGCTGCGGTCGATCCCCGACGTCGAGCAGCAGTGGTACCAGGCGCCCGGCGGCGACTACCGGCAGGACCTCTACGGAGAGCACTACCCGGGGTCGGAGCCCGAGATCGTCAGTCGGCACCTGTTCGAAGACGCCGGAGTCGATTACGCGATCCTGAACCCGCTGACCCGCGGCAACATCGCCGACTACCTGCTGAACAGCAGAATCTGCGCCGCCGTCAACGACTGGCTGCTCGACCGGTGGCTAGAGCCCGACACCAGCAACCGATTCTTGGGCACCATCCGGGTGAATCCCGAAGACCCCAAGGGTGCGGTCGACGAGATCGAGCGGCTCGCCGATCACCCCAAGATGGTGCAGGTCGGTGTCCCGATGCAGTCACGCGAGCCCTACGGCAAGCCGATGTTCGAGCCCATCTGGGAGGCAGCCGCCGCCCACGGGCTGCCGGTCGCGGTACACATCAACGGCGGCAACGGCGTCGACCATCCACCGACGTTCGCCGGGCACGCGCACACCTACCCGGGATATGCGGCATTCATGCCGCTGAACTACTTCGTGCACCTGGCCACGCTCATCGTCGAGGGCATGTTCGGCCGGCACCCGGGGCTGAAGTTCGTCTTCGCCGACGGCGGATACGACATTCTCACCCCGCTGATGTGGCGGCTGGACACCTTCTGGCTGTCGATGCGCGACCAGACGCCGTGGGTCGACCGCTATCCCAGCGAGTACCTGGTGAGCCATGTCCGTTTCTGCTCGTCGGCATTCGACGGGCCGGTCGAGGTGGGCAAGATGCGGCGGTGGATGGACTTCACCGGCAAGTCCGAGCTGGTGATGTACGGATCGAGTTACCCCCATTGGTCCACATCGTCGCCGGATGTGCTCACTAGTGACCTCAAGGGGCTCGATGCCGCCCAACGCGACAAGGTGTTGTGGCAAAACGCCAGTGAGCTCTATGGGCTTAAGGAGAGGGTGCGATGACCACCATTGAGCGGGTCGACTCGGCGGATTCGTCAGCGGGTCAAGAAGACGAAATAGCGGTCGCCATCGTCGACACCGACGTGCACCCGCTGCCGGTATCGACCGACGTGCTCAAGTCCTACGCGCCCGCCGAATGGGTGGACAAGATCTGGCCGACCGGAAATGCGGTCGCCCCGGTGCCGCATTTCTACGACACCCCCGACTCGTACAAGACGATGTCGCTGCGTATGGACGCGTCCCCGCCCAACGGCGGAGTCGCCGGCAGCGACCCGGATTTTGCCGCCAAACAGTTGCTTCTCGACGCCGGTGTGAGCATCGCGTCGCTGGAGCCCATGTGCGACGCCCAGCTGCCGCAGGCCGAGCATGTGCTCAAGTCGACGTACAACGACTGGCTCGCCGACGTATGGCTCGACAAGCACAACGCGCACGGCCGCTGGCGCGGGTCGATCAGTGTCAGCGCGCAGACCCCCGGGCAGGCGGCGCGTGAAATCGAACGGTGGGCCGGGCATCCGTATATGGCCCAGGTGCTGATGACACCGCAGACTCGCGGAATCCCCTTCGGCAGCCCGCATTTCGACCCGCTTTACGAGGCCGCGTCGCGAAACGGGCTCCCGGTCGCCACGCATCTCATGGGTCAGACGCCGTTCGAGTTGATCCCGCTTTACCCGGTCGGGAACCCCGCGCACTGGCATGATTTCTTCGCGTCCTGGCCGCTGCTGTACGTGTCGCACTTGATGAGCCTGGTGTTCGACGGCGCCTTCGACCGGCATCCCGAGCTACGGGTTGTTTTCATCGAAGGTGGCTTCACGTGGGCGATGCCGGTGATGTCGCGGATGGACCGGATCTGGGAAGCCCGTCGTAGCGACCTGCCGCACGTGCGTCGCCGTCCGTCGGACTATGTGCGCGAACACGTCCGGTTCACCACCCAGCCGCTGGAAGACGCCGACACCGTGCGGTTCCGCGAGTACCTGGAAATGATGGACCTGGGAGACAACCTCATGTTCTCGACGGACTATCCGCACTGGAGTTACGACTCGCCCACGTACGCGATCAACCGGTTCCCGCCCGACCAGCGCGAGCGCATCATGCGCGGTAACGCGACGGCTCTCTACGGCCTACCGCCGACCGTCAAGGCCCTTCCCGAAGAACGGCCCGCGGTTGGGGAAGTCATAGGCTAATCTCTCGGATGTCACGACGCGCAAGCGCGCGTGACAAGCCTGGGAGTAAGAGGGTATGACCCAAACGAATCTCACGCGGCCACAAGGCCTTAGCCGCATCGATCCGGCGCTGCGAGACGCCGCGGCCGAGCTGGGCATCGTCGAATTCCTTAGTGAAACACTGCCCGCCGAGCGGGAGAATGCGAACCGTGCGGCGGCCGAGCGGGCCGCGTCGGTCGACACCACCGGTGTTGCCGTCGAATCGCGAACGATCGCCGGTCCGGGCGGCCAGCAGCTGCAGCTTCGTCTGTATCAAGGCCAAACCCAGTCGCCGACACCGCTGGTGGTGTACGCACGGCGGTGGCTTCGTGACTGGGAACCTCGACACCGACCATGCCCACTGCGTGGAGCTGGCCCGGGAGGCCGGCTGTTTGGTGGTCTCGGTGGACTACCGGCTTGCGCCCGAGTATCCCTGCCCGGCGGCGATGAATGACGTCGAAGCGGGATTCCGCTACGCGATCCAGAACAGCGCTGATCTGAATGCCGATGGCAGCCGCGTCGCGGTGATGGGCCGCGATGCGGGCGCCGCAGTGGTCGCCGGCTTGGCCCAGCGCATGTTCGACGAGGAAGGTCCGCCCATCCTCGTGCAGATCCTGCACCAGCCGATGCTCGACTCCGATGCCACGCCGTCGCGGCGAGAGTTCCAGCGCACCCCGGGCCTCAACGGTCCTGCCGTCAGCCGGGCGTGGGGCCACTACCTCGGCCACGCCAGTGCCAACGGACAGCGCGTTCCCGCGCACCGGGCGAACCTGGAAGGCCTGCCTCCCACGTTCATCACGTGCTCCGAGATCGACCCGTGCCGAGACGAAGCCATCGACTACGCCAACCGTCTGTTGCACGCGTATGTCCACACCGAATTGCACGTTGTCGCAGCGACCTTCAACAGCTTCGACTCGTTGGTACCGGATTGGGTTGTCTCAAAGGAGAACCGGGCCCTGCACGCCCAGACGCTGCGCCGCGCCTTCGACGTGTAGGTCCGAGTGATCTAGACGGGGTCGAACTTGACGATCAGCCAATTGCCGTTGACACGAGCCATTCCCACCAGCACACTGCTGGTCGATATCGCCGGATCGGGGCTGTCTTTGCTTGTGGTCGTCTGGTCGACGTAAAGCAAAACGACGGCCGAATTGGGCCGCAGCTCAGACAGCGCGGCGGCCACCACACGGGCGGTGGTTTTCAGCGACTTCTGTTTAGCCGCCGGAGCCACGATCCGCTGGGTGAAGTCGTTGTAATAGGACAGGAAATCTCCCGACAAGCGTGACCTGGCGGTGGCGAAATCCTTGTCGAGCGACTCGGGTGAGTAGGACAGCAAAGCGACCGTGCCGTCGGATGCGGACCTGACCACCGTCGCGGCGACGCCGGTGTCGGTTTGTTGGTTGGGCCGATACTGCGTGAAGTACAGCGACGTCGTCAGGCCACCAGAGATCAGCGTGAGCAGGACCAGAATGGCGGGAACGAGCTTCACACCGAAAAAACTGCGGCGTGGGGCGCGTCGCGGTTCACTTGCGGCTTTGTTTGCAGCCGAGTCGGTTTCGCTGTCGCGCGCATCCGTCACGGCACGAACTCGACTTTCGACATCTTGTACTGTCCGCCGTCGTCGGCCATGGTGACTTTGAGCCGCCACATCCGTGGCTCGTCCTTGGCATCTGGCTTATTGGTGACGCGTGATGTCGCGCATACCAATACCTTCGCGGAATGCTCGTCCATGGATTCGACTGCCGCGCCGTTCACGGTTCCTTCGGTGATTGCTTTTGACTCCTGCACCACCCTCGTGAAATCGGCAGCCCGCTGTTGGAACTGGTCCTTGAATTCGCCTGTGGAGCTGTCGATCACCCGCTGGACGTCTTCCTTGGCTCTGTTGAAGTCCAGCGAGGTCAGGTTGATGACGCCCTGCCTGGCCCCGGTGACGAACGCCGCGGTGCGCTGCCGTTGCCGGGTGGCCTCATGGCTTTTCCAGA
Organism: Mycobacterium sp.; assembly: GCF_052144515.1. GTDB lineage: Bacteria > Actinomycetota > Actinomycetes > Mycobacteriales > Mycobacteriaceae > Mycobacterium. The sequence continues at coordinate 43,313 of NZ_JBKQQD010000113.1, forward strand.
CCATGTATCCGCTGGCCGCGGTGAAGCCGAGGATGAGAATGATCGCGACCGGTTTGGCAAGCGTCGAGGCCGACGGCATCCGCGACCGGCGGCGCGCCGGCTCATTGGCACCCGCGACAGTCTCGTCCAGGGCTAGCGCCTCACGTCGCAGCCGGGCGGCGCGGGCTCGGGTACGCGCGGCAGCCGCCAGTGCTTCGGCTTCGGCGGCCTCTGCTTCCGCTTCTGCGACCAACGCCATCGCTTCGGCTTTGGATTTAGGCGTCATTATCGATTGAGCTCCGGTATCACTTACGGTATCGGCCATTGCTACCATCGGAGTCGCCAGCCAACTCCGACGAAGACCGATCAGGCGAATGATAATTCACCCGAACTATCCCCCTTGCTTGCTCCGCAGCGGTGAACCCATGTTAAGGAAGAACCCCCCGGCACCATGACCGCTGTCGACTCTCCCGAAAAGATACTCTTCGCCTCAACCACTCAAGCTTTTCTGCACAAAGAGGCGCCACTGCGCCATGTCCGGGAGTTGCACGCCGCGGGTGCGTCCTTCGACCCGGCGTGGTGGCGGAGGGCCGCTGAACTCGGGTGGACGAGTCTGCTCGTTCCGGAAGAGTTGGGCGGCGGCAGCGTTTCGGAAAGCGGTATTGCGGATCTGGCCATGGTCGCCGAACAGCTCGGCAAGACGGTGGCACCCGGACCCCTGTATCCGGTCAGCGTCGTCCTGGCGGGACTGGTCGACTGCAGCGACTCGCAAGCGCACTCCGAGATCATCGAATCGCTGATGTCGGGTGAAACGGTGGCGTCGTGGGCGGTTTCCGAGCCGGGCCGCGGCTGGGCGCCGTACGAGCCGTCGGTGACCGCCACCCCCACCGACTCCGGCTACCGCATCGACGGCATCAAAGACCGTGTCGAGGCGGGCGCTCAGAGTGGTGTGCTACTGGTGGTGACGCGATGCGGTGACGAGGTACGCCAGTTCCTGGTTCCGACGGACGCGGCCGGCGTCCGGGTCGTAGCACAGCAGTCAATCGATCTGGTCAAGCACTATGCGCGGGTGCACTTCGACGGTGTGCTTGTGGAGCCGTCCGCGGCTGTCGGCACCCCCGCCGAGACCGCCGCGCTGATCGACCGGCAGAGCCAGATCGCGCAGGTGCTGCAGTGCGCCGAGGTGGTCGGCATCCTGCAAACGGTATTCGACTTCACTGTCCAGTGGGCGCTCGACCGGTACACATTCGGCCGGCCCCTGGCGTCCTACCAAGCGCTCAAACACCGGTTCGCCGATATGAAGATGTGGCTGGAAGCCTGCCGCGCGACGACGGCCGCGGCGGTCTCCGACGTCGCCGACCGCTCGGCGGGAGCGGACCTGTCGGCCAGCATCGCCAAGTCCTATGTGGGTGAGATGGCGGGCCAGATTATTCAGGCTTGCGTGCAGATGCACGGTGGCATCGGCGTCACTTGGGAACACGACCTGCACCTGTACCTGAGGCGGGTTACGTTGTACCGCTCCATGTTTGGCACCCCGGAGGAACACAACCTGCGGGTCTTCGAGGCGGAGAAAGCCAGCCGAGGCGCATGACCGAATCGGTTGCCGAGTTCGCCGCCCGAGCCCGAACGTGGCTGGCGGACAACATGCCTGCCATCGATCCCGAGTCGCCGCCAGCCGCCCCACGCGACGAGCAAGGCCCGTGGCAACGAGCCCGAGAACTGCAAAAGCGGCTGTATGAAGGCGGATTCGCGGGAATCTGTTTTCCCCGCGAGTATGGCGGACTGGGCCTGGACTACGAATATCAGAAGGCGTTCGACGAGGAATCCCTCAACTACGAGATGCCGCTGATCCTCAACGTGCCGACGTTCGCCATCTGCTGCGCCACACTGCTCGACACGGGCAGTGAAGGCCAGAAAAATCAGCACATCGCGGCCGCCCTGCGGGGCGACGAGGTGCAGGTGCAACTGTTGTCCGAACCCAGCGGCGGATCGGATCTGGCCGGTGTGATCACTCGGGCCGACCGGCAGGGCGACCGGTGGGTGATCAACGGCGCCAAGACATGGAGCACCAGCGCGTTCGCCGCCGACTACGGATTGTGTCTGGCCCGCACCAATTGGGATGTGCCCAAACATGATGGCCTGACCATGTTTCTGGTGCCCATCGCCCATCCGGGAATCACATTGCGGCGCATCACGCAGGTGAACGGTGGCTCCGAGTTCTGCGAGGAGTTTCTGGACGGGGTCGACGTAGACGACGACGCCGTGGTCGGCGAGGTCGATGGCGGCTGGGCGGTGGCGTCGCGGCAGCTGTACCACGAGCGCCGGGCGGTCGGGCAGGGCTCGGAATTCGCCAGCGGCTCCGGCAGCGAGGGCGGTCACACCACGCCGGTCGACTACGCCGACCTGGCGGCGAAGACCGGGCAGGCCGACAGCGAGCGCGTGCGCCAGATGGCCGGTCGCGCACTGACGCACCGCGTGGTCGCCGAACAGCTGATCGATCATGTGTACCGCAATGTCAGGGACGGCATACTGCCGCCGGCCGCCGGGACGCTGATCAGGCTGTTTCACGCCGACACCGTGATGCTGGAAATGGACACAGCGATGGCGATCGCGGGAGCGGCAGGCGTTGTCGGGGAGTACGGCGAGGGCCTGCAGACCGGGCTGCGATACCTGGCGCGGCAGTCGATCGCTATCGGCGGCGGCACGACCGAGATGGCCCGCAACGTCATCGGCGAACGGGTCCTGAACTTCCCACGGGAGTACGCCGCCGACCGGGGGGTGCCGTTCAATCAGGTGCGGCACGGCCGGGCGGGCTGACGCTATTCTTCGGCGAAGATGTTTTCGGCGTCGCCGCTGGCCTCGTCGCTCGCCTCGCCGGCCTCGCTGACGAAGGGTATCTGGACCAGCGACAAGACGTGGTGCGCGGGGCTCCCGGGCGGAGCAACCAGTACACAGTCGCTGCCCTGACTCCGCGCCCGGTCGCGGGCGGCGGCCAGGGCGCTGACTCCCGCCGACCCGAGGTGGGTGACTGCGCTGAGATCGATCGTCAAAGGTGCTATGCCAGAGCGGCTTTCGACTGCGATCTGGCGTTCCAGGGTAGGCGCAGTGTTTGCATCGATATCACCGCTGACGACGATACGGCCGGCCAGTTCTCCCGAGCCGACCATCGAGACGAATTCGCAGTCGATTGCTCGTTGATAAGTTGAGCGGCTGACCACTGTGGCGGTGACGAAGTTGGCGGGTCGCGACAGACGATGTGTCAGCGTCGCAGTGGTGCCATCGGGTCCAGACGTCACGCGCGAATGGGACACCAGGGCTTCGGCCATCGCGAGTCCGCGTCCGCGGCCCTGCTCGCCTTCCCGGTAGTCCTTCCACTGGCCGCGGTCGGTCACCGAGGCGCGCAGGTTGCCATCCCCGCCCAGCGATGCCTCGACGACAACACCGTCGGAAACCTCGGTGCTGTAACCATGTTCGACCGCGTTCTCGACGAACTCGGACATCGCGTGTACGACTTCGGAGATGTCGGAGGCGTCGGCGCCGATCTCTGCCAACCATTCACGAAGCCCGGCGCGGACCTTGCGTGCGGCGTGAAGTGTCGCATCCAGCGTCATGTGCAGCGGAGGCGGTGGTGTACGCCGTTGTGCCGCAAGCAGAGTGACGTCGTCGTTATAACCGGTCGACCGGAGCAGCAATTCGAGTGTCTCGGAACAGATGCGGTCGATGGATCGCGTCGGGGAGTCGATGACGAAGCCGCTGGCACCGCTGGCGATATTCGCCGCCAGATCGGCGAATTCCGCGGTGCTGGCACCCAGCGGACGGCCCGGGCGCTCGATCAGGCCGTCGGTGTAGAGCAGGATCGAGTCGCCCACGCTGAGCATTTCGGTGCGCACCGGGAAACCGACGCCGCTTCCGAGCGGACCCGCGCCGGATGGTTCCACATACCGCGAGCTCGCGTCGGCGGTCACCAGCAGCGGCGGCGGGTGTCCGGCGGTGCAGTAAAGGAATTCACCCGTCGCGAAGTTGAGCGAGCCGACGCACAACGTGGCCGACTTCGATCCGGGTACGTGTTCGCGAAAGTGGTCAACCGCCTCGAGCGCTTCGACGATGGTGTGCCCCGCCGCGATCTGCATGCGCACCGCGGTCCGCAATTGCGACATCACCGCCGCGGCTTCGACACCATGGCCGACGACGTCGCCGACGACGAGCACCAATCGATCCCCGAGGGCCATTGCATCGAACCAGTCGCCGCCGGCCGCGGTGTCCTCCGCGGCCACGAGGTACTCCGCCGCAATGTCGACGCCGGGAACGACGGGCACAGACGGGGCCAGCAACGCCTGTTGCATAACGGTCGCGGAATCCCGGGCGTTGCGGTACCGCTCGGACAGCTCTTCGACGCGCGCCTCGGCGGCCAGCCGTGCTTGCACCCGGTTCGTCACGTCGTCGAAGACGAGCTGGACCCCCTCGATCGACCCGTCCGTGCGGCGACGCGGCGTCACGACGAAGTCGAAGTATCGCTCCTGCAGTCCCGAACCGTCGGCGTCAACCTGTAGCCGCCACTCTGCTCCGGTTTGTGGCTCACCGGTTTCGTACACCCGGTCGAACATGTGGTAAATCTGCTGGCTCTCCAGCTCGGGAAAGACTTCGCGTGCGGTGAGCCCTACAGCGTTGAACGTCGAATTGAACGAACGATAGGCGGCGTTGACCGCGATGAACCGGTGGTCGGGCCCCTCCAGGCCCACTATCGACGCGGGGACGTTCTCGAAGATGCGCCGGACGTCTTCGGCTTTGCCCACCGTTTCGTCCCAGTCGATTTCGGCCGCCATTTGGCCGTCCCTCCTAGGACTTTTGCACGGACCCCACTACGGACCTCGTTCACAAACGACACAACTGCGCTGCGACTTCGCCGAAGCGCAGCTTCCAGATTATCAATCCGGGCTCAGATGCCACTCGCAGCAGTTTGCGGGCGCGTCGCCGAGCTCACGCCGCGGCCGGGGCTGGCACGGCGCCTGTGAGGGGCGTAGCAGTTATCGCCGCAATTGGCGGCTCCCCAACGGGGATCAGGCTGAAACAGGCTTCGAGACCTTCATCAGCTTCATCAAGTTGCCGCCCATGATCTTGGCGACGTCCTCTTCATCGAAGTCGGTCAGCTCGTCGACGAAGGTGATGGGGTCCTTCAGGCCCTCAGGGTGCGGCCAGTCTGACCCGAACAGCACCCGGTCGGTGCCCACCATCTTGACGATCTCGCTGAACCGGTCCTCCCAGAACGGGGTGATGTACACGCACCGCTTGAACGCCTCGATCGGGTCCTCGCTGAACGCCTGCGGCATCTTCTTGTAGACGCCCTTGAGGCCCTTGAACAGGTTCGGCACCCAGTCGGCGCCGTTTTCGATGGACAGGATCCGCAGGTCAGGGTTGCGCGACAGCGCGCCGTGACAAATCAGGGCGCCGAATGCGTCTTCGACAGGCCGATGGCCCATCGCCAGGCTCCGGAAGGCGGTCGGCTTGAACGGCAGGAATTCGTCGCCGGGCTCCCAGATGTTGAGCAGCTCCGAGTAGCCGCTGTCGGAGGCGTGCATCGAGACCGGGATCTCGGCCTCGACGCAGGCCTGCCAGAACGGGTCGAACTCCTCGAGTCCGAACGACCGGCTGCCGCGGAAGCCGGGCACTGGCGCCGGGCGGACCAGCACGGTGCGTGCGCCGCGCTCGAGGCACCAATCGAGCTCTTCAAGCGCGCGGTCGACGATGGGCAGGGTGATCACCGGGGTGGCGAAGATGCGCTCCTTGTAGTTGAACGACCATTGCTCGTACATCCACTCGTTGAGCGCATGGATGACGTCGTGGGTCATCTCCGGGTCGTCCTTCATCCGCTCTTCAACCAGGCTGGCCAGTGTCGGGAACATCAGCGCGTAGTCGATGCCGAGCTCGTCCATGACCTCGAGCCGCGCGCCCGGCTCCCGAAAAGCGGGGATGGCCTTCATCGGCTCGCCCAGGATCTCGCGGTAGCTCTTGCCCTGTGCGCCGTTGCGGAAGTAGTCCTCTTGGGCGCCCGGGCGGGCCACCACCTCAAAGGTCGGGTTGGGAATGTACTCGCTGATGTGGCCCCGGACCACGATCTTGGTGCGACCACGGACCTGCACGTAGTCGATCACGTTCTTGCGCTTGTCGGGCAGGAACTTGGTGAGCGCTTCCTGCGGTTCGTACATGTGGTTGTCGGCGTCGAACACGGGGAAGGAAAGCTCGCGAGAGGGCATGGCGATCTCCTCTGGAAAGTCTGAATTCTCGGTATGTGGTAATGACGTTACCACTTCTGCGCAACAAGGTGTACCGGGGCCTGTTGCCTATGCCTCCGGCCAGCTGGGCAGCTTTGGTGTCGTTCCGTGGATCACCGCGAAGTTCACGGTCGCCGTCGCCAGGAGTTCGTCCTCGCCGTCGCCGTAGATGTCGACCTGCATGACCATCGCCCGCCGGCCGGACCGCAGCATCCGGGGCACCGCGAATGCAGAGCCCTGCCGGATCGGCCGCAGGTAGCGGACGAACAGGTCGGCGGTCGTCATGGTGGTGCCCGGCTGCAGGTAATTCAGCCCGAACTGTCCACCTGCGACGTCGACCAGCGTGGCGATCAAGCCGCCCTGAAGCGCGCCGGAGGTGTTGATTACCTGAGGGCTGACCGGCATTGTCATCGCGAACTCGCCATTGCGGGTACCAGGACGCATCCCGATCAGAGCGAACAATTCGGCCAGCGAGGGTGCGGCAGCCTCGTCGTCGGTATCGCGGATGCCGAGGGCGCGGCTGCAGAATTCATACAGCTGGCCGTCGTCGACCGGCGTTCCGTTCAATTCCGTGCCCAGCCAATGCAATCGTTGCGCGCCCATCACCGTCTGCATCACGATGGCGGCCGCCGCACCCACATCCAGTCCGGGGTTAAACACGCCCTCGGTGATGCCCTGCCCCACGATGTCGCGAATCAGTTGATGCAGGGGGGACAGCACTCGCGCATATTCGCGAGGACGGGTCTCGGCCAAATGCTGGTTGTACAGAGTTAATGCACGATTGAGGCTGTCTTGGGTGGTTGATTCCGGTTGTTGGCTGATGCGGTCGATCAGAAATTTCAGTGCGGCGGTGCTGTCCAATCCGGTGGTCTCGGCGCGCCAGATTTGCACCGACTGCGCGATAGTCCTGTCGAAAAGCGCGAGCAGCAATTCGTCCTTGCCGGAGAAATGTTGGTAGAAAGCCCGCAGTGAGGTCTTCGAGCGTGCGACGACCTCCTGCACCGTGAAGTCGGTGCGTCCGGTTTCGCCGAGTATCTCGACCGCCGTCTTGATAAAGCGGTCGGCGCGCGTCACTTCGGCTTCGTCGCTGGGGCCGGCCATGGGCGGTATCTCCTCTTCGGCTGCGCTGTATACAACGCGTCGAGAATGAGGTTACCGCGTTCGGGACGATATCCGCGAAGCTGGAAACGGCGGCGGCTTGTGGTCGGTCTGGGTGAGGCTGGCCACGGCACACCGCCGGTGGACAGGCACAAACCCGGGTGCAGCAGAGGCCCGGGCCCGGTTGGTGGCGCGAACAAGTCGAGTAGTGGTCGAGTAGTGAAGTACTCGTGTCCGCGCGCGTGCTCGGTGAAACGATGGCCTCAACCGCCCGGTCTGGCGCCGGATCAAGAGTCGAGGTGCATCATGAACAACCTCACCACTGTGTGCCTTCGCCCAATACTGCGACTTATGCCACGGAGCACGCGAAGCGACAGTCACGGCGGACCGCGTGGCGGTCTAACGGCTGGCCAAACACCGAGCACACCACTCAACCGCAGTTCCATCCTCGTTCCTTGCGCCGTGTGCATTGAAGCTGGGCGCGTAACAGAAGCCACCCACCAAACGAGGGACCAGCTGTGCGGCTGCGACAAACACATCCAGGAACTGGAACAACACGGGCGCGCCGCTGTACGCCGACAACGACGTGCCGCGGTACGCCGACAGCGAAGCGCAGAACCGCATGGATATAGGGACCGTGGAGCACCACCTGCGCGCGGAACGACTGGCGACCGACCGGCAAGCTTGCGCGACTAGTGCTCCGTCTGTTAAATAATGCGGTAGTTTGTAGTATGCCTGTTATGACTGCCGCGGCGATGCCGGTCACCGATGAGCAGCGCGCGCAGTTGGAGCGGATGGCGTCGTCGACGTCGTTGCCAC
>NZ_JBKQQD010000114.1:0-2951 GCF_052144515.1 Mycobacterium sp.
AGGGCAATGGGGAGGTCTCCCGCGCGGACGTCGCGCATGTGGTGGCCGCCGCCCTGGCGGACGATTCGACGATCGGCCGAACCATCGACTTCAACAACGGCGACGTCCCCATCGCCAAGGCGCTGGCGGGCTGAGTAAGCTCCACTACGCAGCTGGTCTGCCGTCGACGTATCACGCGGCGACGGCATCGAGCGAGGCACGTTAGCAATGCCTCGTGAGGGAACCCGGTGAGAGTCCGGGACTGTCCCGCAGCGGTATGCAGGAACGACCGCCGTCACAAAAGCACTGGTCCCCTGGGACTGGGAAGCGACGGCCATTAGGAGCACCACCGGGTGCGCGCCTGCGAGTCCGAAGACCTGCCAGCCGTGCCGGACGTGCCGCGTCCGGCGGCTCATCGCCTCGTGGACCGGGCGTTTGGCTGTGCGCTTTGCGATGGTGCGCCAAAGGCGTGCCGGGCAAAGCGGAATGGCTGCGCGTCCGTCGGCGGTGAACCACCCACGTCGATGGATAGGACGATTCATGACCTCTCAACGCTTCACCGCCACGGTTACCGGCTCCCCCCGCATCGGCCCGAAACGCGAACTCAAACGCGCGACCGAAGGCTATTGGGCGGGACGCACCAGCCGATCGGAGCTGGAGTCCGTTGCCGCGACATTGCGCCGCGACATGTGGTCTCACTTAGCCTCCGCCGGATTGGATTCGGTGCCGGTCAACACCTTCTCGTATTACGACCAGATGCTCGACACGGCGGTCATGCTGGGCGCGCTGCCGGCCCGGGCCACCGACATCTCCGACGAGCTGGACCGGTACTTCGCCCTGGCGCGCGGTAACAACGAAATCGCGCCGCTGGAGATGACCAAGTGGTTCGACACCAACTACCACTACCTGGTCCCCGAGATCGAGCCCGCGACCCGGTTCGCGCTGAACCCGGGTAAGGTGCTCTCCGAGCTGAAAGAAGCCCTCGGACAGGGAATTCCGGCCCGCCCGGTCGTCATCGGCCCGATCACCTTCCTGCTGCTCAGCAAGGGCATCAACGGCGCGGGCGCGCCGATCGACCGGCTCGAAGAGCTGGTGCCCATTTACTCCGAGCTGTTGTCGCTGCTCGCCGATCACGGTGCGCGGTGGGTGCAGTTCGACGAGCCGGCGCTGGTGACCGACATCTCCCCCGACGCTCCCGCGCTGGCCGAGGCGGTCTACAACGCGCTGGGCTCGGTGAGCAACCGGCCCGCCATCTGCGTCGCCACCTACTTCGGCGACCCCGGCGCTTCCTTGGGCGGGCTGGCCCGCACGCCCGTCGAAGCGATCGGCGTGGACCTGGTCGCCGGCCCCGGAACCCAGGTCGCGGCGGTGCCCGAGCTCGCCGGCAAGACGCTGGTGGCCGGCGTGGTCGACGGGCGCAACGTCTGGCGCACGGACCTGGAGTCGGCTTTGAGCACATTGGCCAGCCTGCTGGGTTCGGCCGCTTCCGTCGCGGTTTCGACATCGTGCTCGACGCTGCACGTGCCGTACTCGCTGGAGCCCGAAACCGGACTCGACGACAACCTGCGCAGCTGGTTGGCGTTCGGGGCTGAAAAGGTACGCGAGGTCGTCCTTCTCGCGCGCGCACTGTGCGATGGACGGGACTCCGTCGGCGACGAGATAGCGGCGTCCAACGCCGCCGTGGCATCGCGCCGCGGCGATCCACGGTTGCACAACGACCACGTCCGGGCGCGTATCACCTCGATCCTCGCCTCGGGCACGCGCCGCGGCGACGCCGCGCGTCGCCGCGCCCAGCAGGAGGAACGCCTGCATCTGCCCCCCCTCCCGACGACGACGATCGGCTCCTACCCGCAGACGTCGGCGATCCGCAAGGCGCGTGCGGCTTTTCGGGCCGGCGAGATCGACGAGGCCGAGTACGTCGGCAAGATGAAGCAGGAGATCGCCGACGTCGTCAAGCTGCAGGAGAAGCTCGGGCTCGATGTGTTGGTGCACGGCGAGCCGGAGCGCAACGACATGGTGCAGTACTTCGCCGAGCAGCTGGAGGGCTTCTTCGCCACGCAGAACGGCTGGGTGCAGTCGTATGGCAGCCGCTGCGTGCGCCCGCCGATCCTGTACGGGGACGTGTCGCGGCCCCACCCGATGACGGTCGAGTGGATCAGCTACGCGCAATCCCTGACCGACAAACCGGTGAAGGGCATGCTGACCGGACCCGTCACGATCCTGGCCTGGTCGTTCGTCCGCGACGACCAGCCGCTGGCCGACACCGCCAACCAGGTGGCGCTGGCCATCCGCGACGAGACCGAGGACCTGCAGGCCGCCGGCATCGCGCTGATCCAAGTCGACGAGCCCGCGCTGCGCGAGCTGCTACCCCTGCGGCGCGCACAGCAGGACGACTACGTGCGTTGGGCCGTGGCGGCTTTCCGGTTGGCGACCTCGGGTGTCGCCGACTCGACGCAGATCCACACCCATCTGTGCTACTCGGAATTCGGTGAGGTGATCGGGGCCATCGCCGACCTGGACGCCGACGTCACGTCCCTGGAGGCGGCGCGCTCGCACATGGAGGTGCTGGACGACCTGAACTCGGTCGGCTTCTCCAACAGCGTGGGGCCGGGCGTCTACGACATCCACTCGCCACGGGTGCCCAGCGCAGGAGAGATGGCGAAGTCGCTGCGCGCCGCGCTGAAAGCGCTTCCCCCGCAACGGTTGTGGGTCAATCCCGACTGCGGGCTCAAAACCCGCTCGGTCGACGAGGTGACCGCCGCCCTGCGGAACATGGTCGCCGCGGCGAAGCAGGTCCGGGCCGGGGCCTAGCTCTCGCTCGGTGAACCTAGTGTCGTGAGTCGTCAATTCGTCGACACCGTGCTGGCGCACTTGTCGGCAGCGAATGCGAGGCTTCGGTGAGCGAGATCGACGCTAGCGTGCTCGTCACTCGCACTTCTTCGCGCCAACGTCAATCTCGATGGAGCCTCGTC
>NZ_JBKQQD010000115.1:0-23664 GCF_052144515.1 Mycobacterium sp.
GGCGAGGCCGTCGAGATTTTCAGTTTCACCGACTATGAGCGTGAATTTGGTGGCCTGTTCGATGTCGACTGGCTGGGTGATGATGTCGGCCGCGCGGTCTTCCAATTCTTCCTCAACGGCGGCGCGGACGCCTGGATCATCGCCCTGCAGCCGACGTTCCACCTCCTGGGCGCCGGCACGCCTCCCGACCTCAAGCCGCCGACGCTCACCCTTGGCGATAACACCCACGGCATAGTCTTCAGCGGCCTTGAACCAGTTGACGCCAATCGCCAGCTGACCGTGTCAATACTCAATCCGCGCAAATCCACCCCCGACATCCCCGGCGCCCCGGTTGACCTTGCTGATATCACAATCGGCTACGGCGGAGCCGCCGAGACGTACAGAGGAGTGATCCTCAGTCCGACCGATACGGGCACCACCTTAGAGAAGCGGATCGGGACCACGGATCAACAGGTTTCGTCTCTGGTGACCGTTGCGCACCCGACAGGCGGCAGTTATCCGACGGACTGGACGGGTCCGCTCGGCAGCCCGCCGACGCCGCTCGGTTCGATACCGCTCGACGGCGGGCTTCCGACGGACCCATTTACCACCTACTCCCCCGGCGACTTCACCAACGCGTTCCAGCCGGACCTGGCCCTTGACAAGATTCCGATCTTCAATCTGCTTCTCACACCGGGGATCTGGGATCCCGGGGTGGTCAGCGAGGCGCTGGCGGTGGCGGAACGCAAGCGGGCGTTCATGGTTGTCGACCCGCCCGCCGAGGCGGTCGCCGATCCAACGGGATCACCGCTACCGATGATCGCCGATGTCATGGAGAATTCGGTGCCCAAGAGCCAGAACGGTGCGCTGTACTTCCCCTACTTGAAGTCAAGCGACCCGTCGACCGGGAACCCGTTGACAATCCCGCCGTCGGGTTTTGTCGCGGGAGTGATCGCGCGGGAGGACAACTACCGCGGCGTGTGGAAGGCCCCGGCCGGCTACGAGGCGCTGGTGTCGAACACGACCGGCGTGGTGCCGTTGGGACGGATGACCGATGCCCGGCAGGGCACCCTGAATCCGATCGGGGTCAACTGCCTGCGCACGCTGCCCGGGATCGGTACGGTGGTGTTCGGCGCGCGGACGCTTGTCGCCGCCAACCCCGCCTTCCAGCAGTACCGCTACGTGCCGGTACGTCGGATGGCTCTGTTCCTGGAGCAGTCCCTGGTGGGGTCGTTGGGGTGGGTGGTCTTCGAGCCCAACGATGTGCCGCTGTGGGTGTCGATCAGGACGACGATCGAAAACTTCATGCTCGGCCTGTTCAACCAGGGCGCGTTTCAGGGCTCGACGCCCAGCCAGGCGTTCCAGGTCGTTTGCGATGCCACCACGACGACGCCCGACGATCAGGCCAACGGGATCGTCAACATCGTCGTGGCGTTCGCCCCGCTCAAGCCGGCCGAGTTCGTCATCATCAAGATTGCCCAGCTCGCTGGTCAGACCCAGTCCTAGGAGATCGTCATGGCCGCTAAACCGTTCTCCGTCAACGTTTCCCGGTTCGACCCGTACAAGACCTATCGGTTCCTGGTGTATTTCGACACGTCGACGTCACCGGTTGCCGGTGTCAGCAAGGTGACCGCCATCAAGCGTTCCGCCGATGTGATCGAGCACAAGGTGGGCGGTGACAACCTCATCCGCAAGGGACTTGGCCGGACTAAATACGAGCCGATCACGTTGGAGCAAGGTGTCACCTTCGAAGACTCCTTCGAACAGTGGGCCAACGCCGTACAGGTGCTCGACAAGGGCGCACCGAACTCGTCGTTGGCGAACCTGCGCAAAGAGATTCGTATCGAGTTGCTCAACGAAGAGGCGCAGCCTGTGATGCGCTACGTTGTGCACCGCGCCTGGGTGTCGGAGTACCAGGCGCTGCCTGACCTGGACGCCGGCGCCAACGCGGTCGCGATTGCGCACATCAAGGTCGAAAACGAGGGCTGGGAGCGCGACCTGTCGCTGACGGAGCCCAAAGAGCTCTGACTCCGCCATGGTCACCTTGCCGATCAGCCGCCAGCAGGCGCAGTGGCGAGCGTCTAACGGGCACGACGATATCGCGTTGGCGGACAGCCCGCCCGGTCTCGCCGGGGCCGTGGACTACGTTTCACGCAGTGTGTCCGTCGATGCGTCGCAGTTGCCGGTCGGCGACCTGGATCGGCTCGTGGTGGCCCGGCGCTGGGAGCTGCGCGGTGACTCCCTTGTCGCGGAAGGCCACTGCCGGCGGTGTGCGACCCCGGTAGATGTGCAGTTCAGTGTCGCCGCGTACGCCGATCACCACTGCCCGCGTCCATCACGGGCAGCGGTGCCCGCAGCCGGTGGTTGGTTCACGCTGCGATCCGCGCCGGATGTGTCGTTCCGCGCGCCGACGGTCGGTGACGCGCTCTCGGCCGCTGGCTGTGCCGCCCCGCGCGACATGCTGCTGAGGCTGTGCACCCGGGGACCGCTGTCCTCTCGCGCGGTGCGTGCGATCGAAAACGCGCTGAGCCGTTTGGCGCCCACGCTGCGCGGGGACGTCGCCGGGACGTGCCCGGAGTGCTCGGCGCCGGTGCTGCTGGACCTGGACGCTCGCGAGCTGTGCATGGCAGAGCTGCGGTTTCTGGCCGCGTCGGTCTATGACGACGTGAATCTCATTGCGTCGGTGTATCACTGGCCCCAGGACGTGATTCTCGACCTGCCGTCGGCGCGGCGGCGCCGCTACGCCGATATGATCGCCGGCCGTGCCCACGCCGAGCTGGGGGTGGCAGTTGCCTAACCGGCGTGGCTATTTCGACCGGCTCCTCGACGGCGGCGGCCGTCACAACGGCGCACGACCGCCCCGGCGGATCGCGTGGGGCCCGACCCTCCCAGCGTCCGTGGCCGAGGACGAGCCCACCGCGGACGTGACGCGTCCTGCTGTACCGCCGGTCGCCCCGCCCCGCCATGCTTTCCCGCCCTCGAAGGTTGGCGAATCAGCCTCTGCGTCTTGGCCTGAACCGACTCCGCTGGTGTCGCCGGGTTCGCACACAATCTCTACCGAGGCCGGGGCGCACGTTGTCGCCGAGGCGTCCCCGCCTCCGATGCCGCCACCCGCCGATGCACCGGCATGGCGCGCGGATAAGCCCTGGGTTGCGCTGCCGGCCTCAGCCGATCCGCCGACGCCGCGCCCCCAACCGGGCCGACACTCGAGCAGTTCTGCCCCGGCCGCCCCACCAGGAGCCGGCCCGTCGGGGACGGCTCAGTACGAAGCCCCTTTGGTCCCGTCGACCAAGAATCCGCCCGCCCGCCCGCCCGATGCGGCGGCTTTTGCCGCCACCGCGACCTCTGCCTGGACGGCTCTGCCCGCGGCGACACGAGCGGCCTGGGAACGGTTGTCCGCGCTGTCATTGCCAACGCCGACCGCACCCCGCAAACCACAGACGCTGAAACAGCATGAACAGCAGAATGTTTCGGCTCCCCTTCCGCGGCCGGGGCATACCCACCCAGCCGCGCGCTTCGGACCCGGACCGTCCGCAACGGCGATGCCCCCGCATTCGCCGTCGACAACCGCGGCGGCGCCGGCACCGCCCACGCCGCACGTACACATCGGCACGATCGAGGTCACCACCGCGGCTCCGCCACCGTCGCCTGCGCCCATCCCGCTTGCCGCCACCGCACCGGCGCCGCCGACTGTCTCCGCCGCGCAGGCTGGCCGGCTGAGCCGCCCCGGCGCCACGTACGGCTTCGGACAGGGCTGACCACCATGCAGGACTTGTCCATGGTGACCGACGCGCTGCTGACCATCGTCAGCAGCGCCATCAATACCAGCTCCTTGTTCGGTGGGCATGCACCGCCGTTTTCGGTGAACGTCAGCGGTCAGCATCCCGAGACGCCGACCGGTGGATCCGATTGCGAGCTGAGCCTTTACCTGTTCCATGTGGGCGTCGACAAATTCCTGGCCAACCAGTTCTGGACCCAGGCTGCCCAGGGCGCCGGCAAGCAGCCCGTGGCGTTCGAACCGTTGTCGCTGGACCTGTGGTACATGCTCTCGGCGCAGTCGCAGACAAGTTACGTACACGAACAGCAGGTGCTGGGCATCGCGATGAGGGCATTGCACGACCACGCGACGTTCACCCTTGCGACCCCCACACCGGGGCCGAATCCGGTGACGCCGAGCGAGGCGACATTGGTGATGGAATCACCGACTTTCGACGAGATGAGCCGACTGTGGCAATCCCTCGGCGTTCCGCTGCGCACCACCGCGCAATACCGGGTCAGTGTCGTGTTCTTGACACCCGATCAACCGCCGCCCGCAGACGAGCCACTGCCGAAGGTGATCAACCTCGCGGCTGCGCCGGCCGGCCCCAGCACGGACCCCACGCTGCCGCATTTGTTTACCACCTGGCGCAGTGTCAAATACACCGCGCCTGGCCCGTCGACGGTGGTCTTTCAGCAGTCACCGGCGTCGACGGCGCCCGCCCCCGCGGCGGTCGCAGGCCAAGTGGTCGCGCTGGACGGCTTGCACCTGGCCGACACCGACACGGTGCTGTTGGTGTCGTACGACGCGGCCGGCAAGGCCACCGACACCGACATCACCGCCACGTGGAAGGTGCCGGTCAGCCCGCCCTATCCGACGCCGCCCTCCGAGGGGGTGCCGTTCCTGCTGCGCCCGCCGGAGGGCGCCGGGGCTCGGGCACCAGGCCGGTATCAACTGGTCGTCACCCGTCCCACCGTGCCGGGGTTCCGCTCCAACCCGGTGCCCCTGAACGTCGCGTCGTGGATCGATCCCGCGGGCGGACCGCTGCTGAATCACGACGGCGCCGGGATCTACACCCTGGACGTGCGCAACGTGCCCGAGAGCGGCGCGGTGCTAAGGCTCGGCGCGGTGGAGCTCACCCGGATCGCCGATGGCTCCACACCCGGCGCCGGGCAGTGGCAGTGCAGCGGCGGGACACAGATCACCTTCGCCGCACCGGCCGACACGCGAGCAGGACAGCATCAGATCGGCCTGCGCGCCGGCGACGTCGAAGCCGACCCCGCGCTGTGGGCGGTGGTGTAGATGCACTGGCTCACCGCGATGCATCACCTGGCCGGCGTGCAGGTCGACGCGCAGCGCGATCAATGGACGCAGCGGCCGAGCTCGGCCAGCATGCATGACGTGATCGATGAGATCGTCGCGGTCACCGAGACCCCGCGCCCCGACACGGTGGGTCAGGCTGCCAATGCCGCCCGGGCCGCCATCGTCGCCGACAGTCGCTGGGCGCGGCTCATCACGCTGGGCCTGGGCGCGCGCGAAGTGGAGTGGCTCGCGCTGCTGGCCGCCTGCGAGCTGCACCCGCGGCTGACGCGGGTGCTCGGCTACCTCGATGACACCGCCGCGCCGGTACCGCCGTCGCCGGCACTTGCCGCGCAGCTGTGGAACTGGCCGCTGGGCTATCAGCCCGGGCCCGCGTCACAGGTGGTGCGCTGGCAGCTGGCCACACCGGACGACGGGTGGCAATCAACCACACCGTGGATGCTCGACGCCGATGTCGCCGCTTACCTGGCCGGCTGCGACGACTGGGCGCAGGTGCGCGGTGATGTGTCCTGGCTGGACGTGTCACAGCTCAAGTGCCTGCATCCGGGCCTTCTGCACGAAATGCACAGCGCCGCAACCGCTATCGACGCGGTTTGCACCGAAATCGAACTCATCGGCCCGACCGGCTGCGGCAGGAGAACCCTGCTCGCCCAACTGGGCGCCGCGCTGGGCCGCCGCGTGGCGCTCATCCACCCGGACTCCGGGATGCGCGGACTGCGCGCAGCGCGACTGCTCGACGCGGTGCCGCTGCGGGTCGCCGACGGCGAGCAGCCCGATCCGGCCCCCAGCGCCGGCACGCCGATGAGCTTTGTCGCCCGCACCGCCACCACCCGGGAGGACGGGCACGTTCGACTGAGCTGGACGATGCCGGTGACCACCCCGGAGCAGCGCGAGTGGCTGTGGGCCACCGCGACCGCCGCACCCGCCCCGCGCCTGGTCACCGACTGGGACCTCACCCCCGCCGACGTGCGCGCCGGTGCCGCCGCCGCGGCGGCCGGCCCGGCGGTGGCCGCGCGGGTGTTGCGCAACCGGGTCCGGCGCGGAACCTGCCAGTCGATGTCGCCGTTGGCGTTGCCCTACGACTGGGACGACCTAGTCGTCACCGGCCATGTCGAGGCCGCGCTGCGGCGACTGTGCACCGAGGTACTGCTGTGCCGAGACGTCCTGGACCGCTGGGAATTTCGACGCCTCGTGCCAACAACGGCGGGGGTCACCGCACTGTTCGCCGGACCCAGCGGCACCGGCAAAACGATGGCCGCGCAGGTCCTGGCCCGATCCCTGGAGCTGGATCTGTTCCGCGTCGATTTGGCCAGCGTCGTCAGCAAGTACATCGGCGAAACCGAAAAGCTGCTCGCGACGGTGTTCGAGGAGGCCGAGCGCAGCCACGTGCTGGTGTTCTTCGACGAAGCCGACGCGCTGTTCGGGCAACGCACCAAGGTGCACGACGCCCACGACCGCTACGCCAACATCGAAGTCGACTATCTGCTTCAGCGACTGGAAACCTTTCGCGGCGTCGCCATCCTGGCGACCAACCGCAAAAGCGACCTGGACGCGGCTTTTTTGCGGCGGCTGCGCACCGTCATCGACTTCGTTGCCCCGGCACCCCCGGAGCGGCTGCGGCTGTGGCGGCTCGCGCTGCCGACACACACCTCCACCGGCGAGCAGATCACCGCCGACCTCGACCACGACTGGCTGGCGAGCTCAATCGAGCTCACCGGCGCCGAAATCAAGGCGATCGCGTTGTCGGCGGCGTTCGACGCGCGCAGCAGCGGCGGGCTGATCACCCTACCGACGGTGTTGGAGGCGTGCCGTCGCGAGATGGCCAAACGGGGCGCGGTATTACGCGCGGAGCGGCCGCTGGCGGTGGCCCAATGACACCACCGGGACCGTGCAGGAGGGGGCGCAGATGACTGCACCGCACACCGCGACCGCACCTGCGCAAACCGTGACCATCGGTCGGCTGAGCCTGCACCCCGGTGCGCTGTCGGAGGCCGACGCCCGACGCCTGGCAGAACTGGTCGCGCTCGCTCTCGGGCGAATCCCGCTGCGATCGGCCGACAGTGTCGCGGTCAGCCTTCCCGCGCAGACCGGAAAGACTGTCGAGCAGACCGCCGATGCCATCGCCGGCGTCATCGAGGACGCTCTTCGCCGGGACGGTGCTCGATGACCTACCTGCGTGGCGCGCTCGTCGAATTCATGCCGACCGGTCTGATCCCGATCCCCAACATCATTGTCTTCCAATACAACCCGGAGACGATGACGCACACCTGGACCCAGGCCCCCGCGCCGTCGGCCGGCCCGAACCAGACAACCTCAAATCCCCTGGCCGTCAACGGGAACCCTGGCGAATCATTCACGTTCACCCTGTCGCTGGATGCCGCCGATTCGATCGCCGACGGCTCGGTCGGCGCGGGGCTGGCCGAAGTCAGCGGCGTCTACTCCCGCATCGCCGCGCTGGAGATGCTGCTCTACCCCGCCGCGGCCACCACCGGAGGACTGCTCGGCACGGTGACCGCCGCGATCGGCGGGGCCCTTGGTCTCGGTGGTGGCGGTGGGGGGGTACAGCGGGACGTACCCGCCAACTACCTCAACACCGTGCTCTTCGTGTGGGGGCCCGGCCGCATCGTGCCGGTGCGGGTGACCACGCTGACCATCAACGAGAAGCTCTACGACCAACTGCTCAACCCCAGCAACGCCGAGGTGCAGATCACCCTGAAGGTGCTGACCAAGGACGAACTCGCGCACGACACCGACACCCTGGCCGACGTCGCGCGAACCGCCAGCAACTACACCCAAGGCCTGCGCCAGGCGCTGGCCGTCGCCAACCTCATCAACGCCGCCGAGTCCATCCTCGGCATGCTGCCGGTCTGAGGCCGCCATGTTCAGCTCCAACAGCCGCTACGCCACCACCGGCACCTACCAGGTCACCCTGCCGGACGGCACGGCCGTGACCGTGACCCGCATCCCGCCCCCCTCCGCGCCGCCACCCATCGGGTGGTATCGCCGCGGCGAGGCCGAACGCCTCGACGTCATCGCCTACCAGTTCGTCAAGGACGCCACCAAGGCATGGCTGCTGTGCGACACCAACGACGCGATGTCGCCGGATGCGCTGGCCGCCCACGCCCACATCGGTATCCCGGCGCCGGGAACCGGGCGGTGAGCGGCCATGTCGACCTACCAGGTTTCGTTCAACGGCACTCCAGCCGATCAGCAGTTCTACGACCTGGTCAGCCACTTGGAGATCGAGGAGAACGCCGACCTGCCCGGCGCGATCGCGCTGCGGGTGCCGGTGGCCGTCAAGGACGGCCAGCCGACCTGGATCGGTGATGCCCGCATCGCCCCCTACGCCAACATCGCAGTGGTCGCCACCCCCGGCGGCGGCAACAAGCAATGCATCTTCGACGGCTACGTACTCACCCAGAAGGTGCACATGCCCACCGGGCTGGTCGGCGCCACCGTCGACGTCTGGGGTCAGGACGCGACGGTGCTGATGAGCCTGACCGAAACCGCCAAGGAATGGTCCGGGCTGTCGGACGTCGACGTCGCCAACCAGATCTTCCAGAACTACGGGTGCGCCCCCGCGGACGACAACAGCGCCGAATCGGCCCCGTCGCATACTGACGACGAGCACACGCTGATGCAACGCGGCTCCGACGCCGACTTTCTGCGCCGGCTCGCCCGGCGCACCGGCCGCTGGTTCAGGGTGATCTGCGCCGACACACCCGGCCAGCGCACCGGCTACTTCGCCACACCCAACCTCAGCGCGGACCCGGCCATCACCATCGACGTCAACGACCCGACCAAGAGCAGCGTCACCGCCCTGGACTTCTCCTGGGACGCGGCGCGCCCGACGTCGGTGGCCGCGCGCCAAGCCAGCCTGACCGACGCCGACCCCGGCGGCTTCAGCGCCGACACCTCCGACTCCGGACTGAAACCCCTTGATGCCCAAGACCTTCAGACCTTCACCGGCAAAACCAAAACCGTGATCCTCACCGCCGCAGCCGACACCGCCGAGCTTCCGGCGCGCGCCCGGGGACTGCTGCGCGAGGCCGACTGGTTCGCCAAATGCGAGGGCACCGCGGACGTGGCGGTGCTCAAGCAGGTGCTGCGCGTCGGCGCGGTCGTGGCCGTCGAGGGATGCGGGTCGCTGCTGTCGGGCTCGTATCTGGTGTGGAGCGTGCGCCACAGCATCACCACGCAGGCCCACTCCATGGCGTTCGTGCTGGTCCGCAACGCGATGGGGCCGACGCCATGAACGAGGACCTGCTGTTCGAACTCGCCGAGCGTCTGCAGAACCGCTTCTACGGCAAATACCGCGGCACCGTCATCGACGTCGACGCCCCCACCCTGCGCATCCGGGCGACGGTGCCGGCCGTGCTCGGTACCACCCCGACCGGCTGGTGCCTGCCGTGCGTGCCGTACGCCGGGCCCGATGTCGGGTTCTTCTTCGTGCCCTCCCCCGGTGCGGGTGTGTGGATCGAATTCGAGGGCGGCGATGTGTCGCAGCCGATCTGGAGCGGGTGTTATTGGCGCAAGGGCGAACTGCCCTCGGAGGCCAACCCCACCACCCGTGGCATCGTCACGCAGGCCCCGCACCAATTGCTGTTCGACGACAACGCCGACGCGGTGACCATCAGTGACTCCAATGGCGGCACAGTCGCCTTCGACAGCAGCGGCGTGAAAACCACCCGCGGGACCATGTCGGTCGCCGTCGCCGACGACGCGGTCGCGGTCAACGACGACGCCTTCAAGGTGATGTGATGGGCGACTACCTCACCGCGAGCAGCACGCTGATGTGCCCCCACGGCGGCATGGTCAGCCCTATCCCGGCCGACTCCAGCATCACCTTGGGCGGTGATCCGATCGTGTTGGCCAGCGACACCTTCCCGATCGCCGGATGCACCTTCGCCCCGGTGGCGCCACACCCATGCGTGCAGGTGCAGTGGATCGTCACCGCGCTGCGCGGGGCGGCCGACGGGGCGGCACCGCTGACAACCGACAGCATGGGCCTGTGCGTGGCCGCCGACGGCGCCCCGCAGGGCCCGGTGATCATCCAAACCACCCAGCCGAAGGTGAGCGGTCTGTGATCCGCCACGACTACGCCTACCCGCTGCGCATCGACCCCGCGGCCCGCCACGTCGCGCGCGCGACCTACCCCGCCCACGTGGACCAGCTCATCCAGCAACTGCTGCTGACCAGCCCCGGCGAACGGGTTTGCCTGCCCGACTTCGGCTGCGGGCTGCGCCGGCTGGTGTTCGCACCACAAACCGACGCGCTCACCGCCACGGTGCGCATCCAGATCCAACAGGCCATCACCAAGTGGCTCGCCGACCAGGTCACCCTCGGCGAGGTCAGCGTGATCTCCGGCGCCACAGACCCCGCCAGCGGCCTGGACGAGGGCCAGCTGCTGATCACCGTGAACTACACCCTTGTCGACACCCAGACCCCGTCAACCGTCACGGTGCAGGTGAGCTGACATGCCGGACCGCCTCGGCGCCCTGCTGGCCGCCATAAACACAACACTGAACGGCATCGACTTCGTCGAAATCATCACGGCTGACCAAAGATCGCTGCGGGTGCACTTCCTCAACACGGTCGCGGTGCAGGGCACCCTGCTCAACACGGTCGCGGTGCAGGGCACCCTGTCGCCCACCGACCCGGTCACCATCACCGGGGGCGAGTCAGTGCCGTCGGTGCCTGTGCAGCCCATCGCCGCCACCGACTGGGGCTTCGACGACGACGGTCGCCCCACACTGGATTTGCATACCCCGTTCGCCGGGGACTTCTCCCGGTACGTGCTGCACATCGACAGCAGCGCGCTGGACGCCTATTACGCGTCCGCGTCGTTCTCGTTCAAGGCCGGCTGCCCCTCCACCCTCGACTGCGCGCCCGCGACGCCGTGTCCGCAGGCACCCGGAGGCGGGCCCGCCATCGACTACCTGGCCAAGGACTTCGCCAGCTTCCGCTCGGCGCTGCTGGACTACTCGGCCAGCGCCTACCCCGACTGGGTGGAGCGCGACCAACCCGACCTGGGCATCATGCTGGCCGAACTGCTCAGCGCCACCGGCGATGACCTGAGCTACCTACAGGACCGGATCGCCAACGAGGCCACCCTGGCCACCGCCACGCAGCGCAGCTCGGTCATCCGCCACGCCCGGCTGGTCGATTACGAGCCACGACCGGCGACCTCGGCGCGGGTGCTGATGCAAATCGATGTCACCACCGCCGTCATCCCGCAATCCGTCACCGTGGAAGCGCCGCTGCCCGACGGCGGGTCGCTGACATTCGAGCTCGGCGACGGCCTAATCGACCCCGACACCGGTCAGTTGACGACCGGTGTGCTGCGGGTGGACCCGCGCTGGAACCGCGGCATCAAACCCTACCTGTGGGACGACAGCCAATCCTGCCTGCCGGTCGGTGCGACCGAGATGTGGGTGCTGGGCCACGGCCAGGCCTTCCCGGTCGGGGACCCGCAGCTGGGCACCGTCGGCATCGCGCTGTTGATCGACACCGCGGCGGCCAACCCCGTCGACCCGCCGACCCGCGAGATCGTGCACCTGACAGCGGCCATCGAGGAGACCGACCAGTTGCTGCTCGATCCGGTCACCCAGCTGCCCCAGCAGGTCACCCACCTGTGCTGGGACCCGACCGAAGCGCTGACCGCCGAGCATGATTTGACCGACAACCGAACGGTGTTGGCGGGCAACCTTGTTGATGCGGTAGAAGGGCGCCGCTACACCGAGACCTTCGTCATCGACCCAGATGAGGCGGGTCCCGACGCGCCCCTGGCGGCCGTGGCGCGCAGCGGTCCGGACGCCGGCTGCGGCGACGCGGTGCCCTATTACCTGCACACCCTGACCCAGGGGCGGGTGGCCTGGCTGGCGCGCGCCGACGGCACCATCACCCCGGAGGTGTGCGTCGCGCAGGAGCCCGCCGAGGCCGGCGACGAACCCCCGACCTGGCTGTGGCGCCGCTCGTTGCTCGACGCCGACCCGTTCGAGGCCGCCTACACCCTGGAACCGATCGCCTACATCGACATTCGCGCCGATCGCAGCAGCGGGCTGCCCTGGTTCGAATACGACGGAGATGGCGCCGACTCGGTACGGTTCGGCACCGGAACCTTCGGCGACCGGCCCCCTACCGGGGCACGCTTCGAGGTCACCTACCGCGTCACCGCGGGGCAGGCGGGCAACATCGCCGCCGACTGTGTCACCACCGTGCCGGCCTCGTTAAGCCCCCACTTCGTCACAAAGGCCACCAATCCGTTTCCCGCCGGCGGCGGGGCTGACCCGGAGCCGATCGATCACGTGCGGGCCAGCGCACCGCAGGCCTTCCGGGCGCAGCAGTTCCGGGCCGTGCGACCCGAGGACTACAACCAGGCCGCCGAGGAATTGACCTGGGTGCTCGACGCGGGCACGGTGATGCGCTGGACCGGCAGCTGGACCACCGTGTTCACCACCGCCCAGCCGCGCACCACCGAACAAGCGACACCGCCCGAACGCACCCAGCTGGCCCAACTGCTCGACCGGCGCCGGATCGCCGGCTACGAGGTGTATAGCCCCGACCCGCAGTATGTCGGGCTCGACCTGATCGTGGTGGTCTGCGCGTACCCGTGGGCGCTGCGCGGCGAAGTCGAGGCAGCGGTGCTGGAGCAGCTTGGCACCGGGGTGATGTGCGACGGCCGCCTCGGGTTTTGGGCACCGGGCCAATTCCGGTTCGGCACGCCACTGGAACGCAGCGAATTGGAGGCGGCGATTCAGCGCGCCAACGGCGTGGACGGTGTCATCGACATCTACTACCGCCGCCGCGGATGGCTTCCCGGCTACGTGGCGATGCCCGAGACCGTCACGGTGGGCAGCGACCAGATCCTGCGCTGCGACCAAGACCCGAGCGGCGCCGACCGGGGTTCGCTGTATGTAGGGGTGGAGGGCGGCAGATGACCTGCTCCTGCGGCTGCCCCACCGGCTGCGGGGAGCTGCCCACG
This sequence comes from Mycobacterium sp., assembly GCF_052144515.1. Classification (GTDB taxonomy): domain Bacteria; phylum Actinomycetota; class Actinomycetes; order Mycobacteriales; family Mycobacteriaceae; genus Mycobacterium. The sequence continues at coordinate 13,041 of NZ_JBKQQD010000115.1, forward strand.
CGGTTTCCGATCAGCAACCCCGCCGGGCTGACCCAGCTGGCCTACCGGGTCGGCACCTTCGGCACGTTCCGGCGCGCCCTGCTGCAATCGCTGCCCGGCGAAACCCAACTGGGCGCCTGGAAGCCGACCGCCGCCGACGATCTGGGCCTGGAGTTGTTGGACTGGTGGGCCTACATCGCCGACATCCTCACCTTCTACAACGAGCGCATCGCCAACGAGGACTACCTGGGCACCGCGCAACTCGACACCAGCGTCGGGCATTTGGTCAGCCTGCTCGGCTACCGTCCCCGCCCCGGCATCGGCGCGGTCGGCACGCTGGCGGTGATCGCGTCGGCGCCGCAACCGCTGATCGTGCCCAGCGGTGTGGCGATCGCCTCCAAAGCCACACCCGACGTCGATTCGCAAACCTTCGAAACGACCTCCACGACCACGTTTACCCAGCCCACCAGCGTCCCGGGTCCAACCCCCGACGACCTAAAAACCGCCCCGCCGGTGGACGGGCCCTCCACCGCGGTGCCCGGCGCCGCGCAGCCCCCGCCACACACCGGATTGATCGCACGCCGCGGCGCGCTGGTCAAGGGGACCCCGACCACGATCGCCGTGGGCGATCAGCTGCTGCTGATGCCCACAACCTGGCAAACCGTCACCGACGCGGTGCTGGTCACGGTCACCGGCCTGGTACCCGAAACCGACCCGCAGGGCCGCAAGAACACCCGCGTGCTGCTGGAACTCACCACCCAGCTGCCGACCAACGCAGACGCCCAGGGCTACCGACTGTTGTATGCGACGCGCACCGAGCACCTGTCGACCCTGCCGGCCAAGGCCGCCGTGATAACCGATACGACCATCGTGCTCGCCGGCCCGGCCCGCTACCTCAAGGCCGGCGACCCGCTGCTGATCGGCACCCCAGCTACCGACACCAGCTCCGCCCAATCCAACATCCTGCAGTTGACCGCATACGCCGAGGTGTTGTGGTACGCCAACGCTAATTCGACGCAGCCGACGCAACCGCCGCAAAGCGGTGACCCAAACTACCCGGGCATCCCGCTCATCGTCAGCCAACTGACCGTGGCCGGCGACCTCAGCCATTACGGAACCACCAACGACACGACCCAAGGTGTCACGGTGCGCACCGGATGGCGAGACGTCGGAACCCTGCTGAACACCCCCGTCCAGACGCTCACTGCCCTGCCCGACACGGTCACTCTCGCCGCCAGGCCCGCCGCGGCCGCCGGCTCCCCGACCCCGGCGTTGCTCGAGGACACCACCGGCAACGGCGCCGCGGTCACCGCCGTGCCCGCCGCGGACTCGACCGCCGTCGCCCTCGCACCGCCCGCGACCGGCGGCGCGGTGACGTCACCGACGACGACGCTGATGGCGCCGCTGCGCATCTTGTGGGACCTGATCACCGTCACCCGCGGGACGACGGTGCGCGACGAACCGCTGGGCACCGGGGACGCCACCCAACCCGGGCAGGACTTCACCCTGGCGAAAAAACCGGTCACCTTCCTCACCGACTACCCCGGCCGATCCGCCGACGGCTACTCCTCCACCGTCATCCTGAGCGTGGACGACCGGTACTGGACCGAGGTGCCCACCCTCTACGGCCACGGTCCCGACGAGGCCGTGTTCGAAACCTACAACGACGACACCGGCCGCACCCACGTGCACACCGGAGACGGACAGACCGGCCGGCGGCTGCCCAGCGGCGCGCAGGTGGTGGCCACCTACCGCACCGGGTCCGGCGCGGCCGTGCCCCCGCCGGGAAGCCTGACCCAGGTGCTCACCGCGGTGCCCAACCTGCGCTCGGTGCGCAACCCCGTCGCACCCGCCGGCGGGTCGGATCCCCAACCCGCCGACAGCATCCGCAGCCTCGCGCCGCAGTCGGTGCTGACGTTCGGGCGCGCCATTTCCGGCGACGACTACGCCGCGGTCGCCGCCGCCGCCCCCGGGGTCACCCGAGCCGCGGCGGTCTGGGAGTTCGATCCGACCGAACAGCGCCCCATGGTGCGGGTGTACGTGGGCGACGACGCGGGCGCGCTCGCCAGCGCCAAAGCGGCATTGCGTGCGCAGGCCGATCCCAACCGCCCGCTGGTGGTGCTGCCCGCGATCGAGTGGTCAAGCGTGCTGTGTTTGACTCTGCTGCTTGACCCGTCATACGTGGCCGACGCGGTGCGCCACCGGATCCGCACCGCGTTGATCGACAACATCTTCGCGCCCGGTGTGCTCGCGCTCGGCGAGCCGCTTTACCGCAGCCGCATCGAGCAGGTCGTCGCCGCGGTGCCTGGCGTGCTGGCGATACCCGACCTCGTGATGTCCTGGTGGACCGGCACCTTTAACGACGTCATCTGGCAAGTCTCGCGCGGACCCCGATTCGACCCCGGTGCCGGAGGTTTCTTCACGCTGCAGCCGCAGAACCTTGTGCTGTCGGGAGGAATTGTTACGTGACCGACACCGTCCAAGACGCCTACGAGGCCCGCTACGCCGACAAGCTGTGGTCGCTGGTGCCGGCCGCCTACCGTGCCGCAGACAGCGAAACCCTTGACGGCGACGGCCCGCTGCGCGAACTGCTCAACCGCATCGGCGCCTCGATGGCGGTGGTGCGGCGCAGCATCGACCGGCTCTGGGAGGACCAGTCCATCGAGACCTGCGACAGCTGGGTCATCCCGTACATCGCCCAGCTGCTCGCTACAAATCTCGTCCCGGCCATGGACGAACGCGGCCAGCGCCTCGACGTCGCCAACACCATCTACTACCGCCGCCGCAAGGGCACCGTCGCGCTGCTCGAACAACTCGCCCACGACGTCACCGGCTACGAAACCCGGGTGATCGAGTTCTTCCGCCGGCTGGCGCGCAACCGCCACAACCTCGACCCGGCGATCGGGCGTCCCGCTTCCGGGCCCGACCCCACCGCCGCGCTCACCCTGCAGCGCCTCGAACAGCTCACCGGCCTGCTGACCGGCACACCCGCCGGCGGGTGGGCCGACCTGCGCATCCCGCTCGGGGCCGCCCTGACCGGCACCGCCTTCGACGAATACGCGCACCGGCTCGACGTGCGCTACGGCAAAGGCAACCTCGGCTGGTACGGCATCCCCAAGATCGGCTTCTTTTTGTGGCGAACGGTGTCGGTGGCCGTCGACCGCGCCAGCCCGGTGCCGGTCACCAACTGCCCCGGCCACTTCGCCGTCGACCCGACGGGCCGACAAATCCCGCTGTTCACCGCCGCCGCGCGCGGCCCCAACGACTACGGCGACAACTGGCTGCCGGTACCGGTGTGGCAGCTGCCGATGCCACTCACCGACGCCCTGTGGGAGGCGATCACCGCGGCGCCCGGGCCAACCCACTACCCCGACCCGAACGCGATCACACTGTGGGGCGCGTCGCTGTCGGTGAGCGCGGCCGACTCCGGTGACATCGTGCCCGTCGGCCAGGTACAGGTCTGGCCGGAGGTGGGGCGATTCCACATGGTGGCCGGCGCTCCCGCCGAGGTCGAGGTCGGCTACCACTACGGGCTGTTCTCGTTGATCGGCGCAGGACCCTACGACCGCCGCCAGCTCGGCGTAACGGTGCCCGCTGACCCACCGCCCGTCACCACCATCCCCGGCGGGTCGGCCAACGAATTGACGAACGCGATCGCCACCCTCGGGTCCTCCGGCACCATCGTGATCCGCGATGGCCTCACCGTCACCGGCGTCGGCAACCCACCGGTTGGCGTCACGGACGTGACGATCCGCGCAGACGACGAAAAACGCGCCGTCATCCGCACCGCCGCCGGCACCGAATGGGTGTTCACCGGCGACAACGCGACACTGCGCCTGGAAGGGCTCCTGCTCAGCGGCGCCGACCTGGTGCTGCGAGGGTCCTACACCGACGTGGAGCTATCGTGCTGCACCCTGGATCCCGGCACCAGCGGATCGCTGCGGTCTCCGGCCACCACCTGGGATGTCAGCGCGGACAGGCGGGACCTGTCCCCGGTCACCGTCTGGGTCGAGGGCACGGTGCAGTCACTCACCGTCGACCGCTGCATCACCGGCCCCATCCGCACCCGCGCCGCGGGCGTGATCGAAACGCTCACCGTCGGCAACTCCATCCTGCAGGGGCTGCCGTCCGAGCCGGCCGGCACCCTCACCCACCTGCGCGACCCAGACACGCTGATCAGCGCGCTCAACCACCCACGCGACGCATTGGCGACGTGGCTGGCTGCACAAATCGGTGCGGGCCCGCTCAGCGACGCCGACGCACAGAAGGTCATCACCGCACTACAGAAAGTCATCGACGGGCCGCTCATCTACACCGACGAGCGCTTCCGCGACCGCGCGCTGCGCGACTCCACCCGCGCCGCGGTCGCGGCCAATCCCAGCGGTGACGCCCTGAAGGCCCTCAACCGGCAGCTGCTGGCCGAGGCCTACCCGCTGGCGCTGGCCGACGCCGCGATCACCACCGATGCCGGCGTCGCCAACCTGACCCGCTGCACCGTACTAGGCCCGGCCTACCTGCACCGACTCGAGTGCAGCGAGTCGATCCTCGACGACGTCGTAGCGGTGCAGAACGCGCAGGACGGCTGCGTGCGGTTCTCGGCCTGGTCGACCGGCAGCGCCCTACCGCGCCGATACGAATCGGTGCAGATCCCACCGGGCGCGCCGATCATGGTGAGCCGCCGCTTCGGCGAGTGGGGCTACGCACAACTGGACGACGGCGCCGACAGCGCCATCGTCGGCGGCAACACCGGGGGCACGCCCAGCCTGCTCACCGGCAGCCACGACGGCTCGGAGATGGGTGTGTTCTGCCGCGACAACGCCGCGGTCAAGGATCGCTCGCTGCTGATCAAGCTGCAGGAATACCTTCCGGTCGGGCTAAGCCCCGTGCTGATCCACCTGCCCGGAGCCGACCCCGACGGTGAACTGATGAGAGGCAGAAAATGGCCACCGACGTAGCACGGCTGTCCTTCGATCCCGCCCGGTTGTACCGGGGCGTTGTGCCGCAGCAGGGCCGGGTGAGTCTGGAGGCCGAGCAGAACGAGCAGCGCGTCATCGACGACGAGGAGCGCCGCAAGGAGATTATCGACATCGTCGGGCCCGCCGGCACCCCCGACAACGGCTACGCGGTCAGCAAGGGCCAAGGCCCAGGATTCGACTTGAGCATCGGCCACGGCACCATGTACGTCGGCGGCTGGCGCGTGGAGCTGGACTCGGATATGGACACGGCCAAGCAGCCCGACTGGCTCGACACGCTCCAAATCGAAAACCCGGTCCGGCCGACGCGGGAGCACATCATACTGTGGCTGCAGGACACCGACGTCACAGCGGTGGAGGACCCCGCATTGTATGAAGTCGCGCTGGGCGGCCCGGACGGCGCGGCCCGCACCCGGCTGCTGCAACGCGTGAAACGGCTGCCGACGACGGCCGGCACCTGCGCCGACGCTGCCCAACAAGAACACGAGACGTGGGCTCAACAGGGGCTCAGCTTCGACCCGGGCACAATGGAGCTGCAGTCACAGTCACGTCTGCAGGTCACCTGGGAGCCGGGCTCCGCGCAAACCGACCCGTGCGCGCCGGCCAGCACCGGCGGCTACCTCGGCGCCGAGAACCAGTGCATCCGCGTCCAGATCACCGACGTCCACGCCGATGGCACGTTCAATTTGCTTTGGGGCTACGACGACGCATCGTTTCTGTACCGGGTCACCGCGGACAAGAGCGTAAACCCGGGCCCGGTGCTCACCCTCGAGCAAACCCCCGTCGACGACTATCATCGCCTCCGCGCCGGGCAGGCCGTCCAAGCGCTGCGCGCGGCGGCACAGTTAACCACCACCAACGGTGCGATCGAAGGATACGTCGCCGCGCTGGGCGGGGTGCCCGCGGTGCTGAGCGCACCCTACGATCCCGACACCAAGACGGTTCAGTTCCCGCAACCACTGGGGTCCGAATACACCGATCCAGCCATCAATCCGCAGCTGTATCTGCGCGTCTGGGAAGAGTGGCTGCAAAACCAGCAGCTCAACAAGCCGATCGCCCTCACCGGCACCGGCATGCAAATCACTATCACGGTGGCCGGCAACGCCAATCTGCACCTCGACGATTTTTGGTGCATCGGCGTGCGCCCGGCCACACCGACGGCGGTCTACCCGGACAGGTACCTGAAACCCGCGCAACCACCGGATGGCCCGCACCTGTGGATCTGTCCGCTGGCCGTGATCAGTTGGGAAAACGAGACTTTCGCCGTCCTTGAGGACTGCCGAAACCATTTCAAACCCCTGATCGACGTCGAGTGCTGCGACTGCTGCACGATCAACGTGCGCCCCTCCGACGCAGCCAATCTGCAGCAGCTGGTCAACAACGCCGTCGCAGGCCGCGCCACCCAGAGCGCCGACGGCCGGCTGACCGTCTGCTTCCAACCGGGCCGCTACGAGCTGACCGCGCCACTGGTGCTGTTCGATACCGGCAACTTCAATTTCGACAACGTCACGTTGTGCGCCTGCCATGACGCCGCCGTGCTGGCGGTTGCCGCCGGTCACGAAGCCGCGTTCGGGCTGGGCATGGTGCTGCTGATCAACGTCAACAACGTCACGATCACCGGTTTCGAATTCGACATGCCCCAGGTGACCACCGCGATCCCACCCGCGCAGACCCGAACCGGAGCCCTGTTGACGCCCGAGGCGGTGCGCGCCGCAAGCGCGGCGGTCACCCCCAACCTCGCCGGGTCGATCGCGATCCTCCTGGCGAGCTGCACCGCGATCGAAATCGACCGCTGCGTGTTCGGATTCAACGGCGAGGCCGCAACACAGACGGTGCTCGGCACCGCCCTCATGGGCCTCGGCCCTATCTCCGGCCTGCGGTTGCACCGCAACCGCTTTTCGCTCGGAACGGTCACCGCCAACGTCGCGGGAGCCCCCCTGTTGCTCACCGGCTTTGCGCACCAATTCGCGCTCCCCAACACCGACGGCAGTATGCTGCCGGCGACACTCGACAACGCCGTCATCACCGACAACGAATTCGGCGGCATCACCGGCGCCATCCTGGTGAACGCCCAGCTCGGCAGGGTACGGGTAGCTGACAACCTGATCACCGAGTGTTACTTCGGTGTGTGGATCGTCGACGCGGTTGCCTCGGCCAACACCGATTTCGGCACACGGCAGGTGGCGGCGCCCATCGCCGACGCCGTAGGGCAAACCCAGAACGGCCTCGCCCGCAGCCTGTTCGACCCGGTGCTGCTGCGACTGCAGGTCCTTGCGGCGCTTTACCCTCTGCCCCTGCCGGGCGGTGCCCAACCCAAAGGCATCGTTCACCGCGATGTCGCGCAGCTACCGACGCTGCGCCAGCAGGCGGCCGTGGCCCAAAGCGCCTATATGACACAGTTCGACCAACACTTCGCGGCCGGGCACCCGGCATCGGTAGCTGCGGATGTCCAGAAAGCCGCGGATGCTCAGACAGCGAAGACCGTACAAGTGTCCGGCACCGCGGGGTTGACCGTCGACCAAAACCTACTCACCGTCGCCGCCGGCCTGGCCGAACTGGCAAGCGTGGCCGGGTTCACCCAAATCGACACCAAATCACTGACCATCGAGAGCAACTTGATCAACTGCATCGTGCCCGGCCTGCAAACATCCGGACCCGCCCTGTTTGCCTACCTCGCGCTCGCCGGTACACAATTCGGCGGCTGTTCGACGGTGGCTGTCGACACCAACCGGCTCGTCAGCGAAAGCCAGAGCTACACCGCCGTCGTCGCTGGCGGGGTGGCGGGGACCATCAACGGCAACACGGTCTTCAGCGGCACCGGCGGGGCACTCTTAGCTGCTGCTGGCTTCACAAAGAATGGCACCACATATGTGGCTATCGTCGGCAACTTCATCGCCGGCGTCGCGACGTTGCCGACTCGACCACAGCCGCTGCCTGACTGGACGGCACTAAACACCGTGGTCTAACAGTGGCGGCACACAGCAGCGTTCACCCGCCACCACGCCATCGGCGGTAGGCGGTACAAAGCAGCACCGCCGCGTCGCGACCAACTAGTCACGGCCGGCACCGCGGGATCTTCAACGGCGCCAAGCCGTAGCACCACGAAACGGCTCCGCAGCCATCGGCCGGCGCAACACTGTCGCATGTTCATGACCGTCAACCCGACAAGGAACCTCATTCGCGGCCGCTCGGTCACGCGCAGCACTCGCCGCCGTGAGCGGAGCCGCCAACCCAAGTTTGGATCGAAGCCCTGGTGACGGACGCAGCCCAAGCTCACGCCATAACAGGGTGGCGAATATGTCGAGTTGACGACGGGCTTCCGACATGTTGCCGTCTCGGATATGTGCGTCGATGAGCACAATCTGGGCTGACTCGCGCAAAGGCTCTTCGGCGACAACACCCAACATCACATCGATCGCCGCCTGGTAGTGCCCACGCTGAATCATCTGCCGGCCCACCGCTTCCAGCGCATGAAGCCGCAGCTGACGCAACTGCTCACGGGCAAGCACGAGCCATTCTTCGTCCCATCCCGGTAGCAGAACAGCGCTAGCCGCGGTCAGCCGCGAGTGGTCCACCGAATCGTCTTCGGAAAGCAGATGCACTGCCTCCTCGCGGACCCGGTGGGCATCGACATCGATGTCATCGCCAAGGCCGATGCGGTCAGCGACGTCCGTGACCAGCACCGGGCTGGCCTGCCTGATTCGCCACAACGCCGTGCGCAGGCTGCCGCGAGCTCGTTGCACGGGTGCGTCCATCCAAAGCGTCTCGGCCAAGACCCCGCGATCACAGTCTCGTTCGGCAGTTTTGTCCAAAGACAAAAACGCGAGCACTCGGCGGGCGTGGCGGGGAAGCGTCACGATGTCGCCACCGATTCGAAGCGAGAATCCGCCTAGCAGCGACAACTGAGGGCGCTCCGCACGGCCGGTTGTCAGGACGGCATCACTCATTGGCGCACGCTCCTTGGCACGAATGGCTCAATCAAATACTGGATAATCCGCTCACAAACTTGGCTTGGGAAGAGCGCGGTCCGCTGAGCGGACCGGATCTGCTGCATGGACCGATCAGTCGGCTAGGATCCGGCTGCGGCAGCTACTAAGGGGCCCGGCAACCTCACCATCACCTGGTGAACACCACCCAGTAGACGCGTATTTGGCTTAAACCGCGGCTGGCACACCCTATCGGGATTCCTCTGCCGCCCAAGGTATTCCGGCGTGCGGTCTGCTGGCCATAAGGAGTATCTTGGTCCGCTCCAACGCTCTGCGCGCCGAGACATAAGAGTGCTAGTCGCGTGTCGCGCAGCCGGCCCAGCAGATCCAGCCCGCCCAGTCGGCCACCGGCTACACGGGCCGTGCATGGGCACGTCGCGTGCGCAGCAGCTGCTGCCGGGCAGACCAGTGACACGGCGGGGCCTCGCTGAATCAATCGAGAGACACAGGCACACGACCGGTTCGGCAGGAAGCATCACCGAAATCCACGGGCTGGGCCACATGAGAGACTAGGTACCCAGCTGTGATCCGCAGGGCCTTGTGAATCCCCGGAGTCGGCTCGGTTCCGGGTAATTAGCGGAATTTCATGTTTCTCCGCAGGAGGCATCGGCCATGAGATCGAACAGTCCGACAGTGGCCATATCCCCCAACGGGTATCACCTGCGCGGCGCGCAATCGCCTCTATCTCGACAAGCTGGTCCGGGTAACCGAGAACTGCGACGCCGACGCCGGCCGGCTCAGATCACGGTGTCGGTGTCGCCGTCCAGGAGTTTTTGGGGCACTTGGCCGAACATGTAGCGTCCGGTGGCGGCATCGAGGGCGAAGGTCCAGATGACGTCGAATCGGTCGCCCGGCCACTTGGTGGGAATGGTGGTGACCTCGAGCGTCGGGATGGCCTGAGCGAGGGCCGGGATGTGGTCATGTTCCCAGCAGATCAGCACCACCTGGCCGCCGCTGCCCAGAATCGCCTCGGCAAGGGCGGGTTCCTGGCCTTCGGGCGCCGGTGACTGGATGGGCAAGCCGAGTCGCCCACCGAGACCCTGGATGGTCTGGTAGGTGCGGTGAGCCTGCGTCTTGTCCGGCTGCCCGTAGGAGGGCGAGTACAACGCGGTGGGGGGGCGCAGCCCCGCCTGTAACGCCCCGACGGCGGGGTCGAACAGCACGGCCAACGCTCCGGAGCGTTGCCATCCCCTCGGCAGCAGCGAATGCGCGTTCTGGTTGCCGTTGACGTCGACCCCGAACGGGGGACCCGGCGTTGAGGTGGGCTGACCGGGCGACGCGGCCGGCGGGTCGGCCGGTTTCTCGCCGTGGCGAATGACGTAGATCTGCTGCGGCAGCAGGGAATTCGGCGTGGTCATCGGCGTCCTCTCATGTGAACAGCGATCGGGGCTGCGGTCATGCGCCGATCAGCGTGGCTACACCGCGGCGATGAGTGTCCAGGCTGCGCCGATCAGCCGGGTCCAACGGTCCGCCGAAGTCACGCAATCTCGACATTTGGGTGCCGACCGGCGTGGTATGTCGGTGTTTGCGCCGATGTGATCCCTCATGCAGACTCCGTGATAGCCAGTTGGCGCAACCGCTCTTCGTCGACCGCGATATCACGTTCACGATGGAATACCTCCACGCCAGCGCTGCGGGGCCCTAGGACGCTGCTGATGTAGTGCCCTCTGCGGGGCGGGTTGCCGG